>WYBB01000188.1 GCA_011526585.1 Deltaproteobacteria bacterium | reverse complement strand
TTGCGGCCCAGCGCTCTACCTAGCAACCCGCGCCGCGCTCCCGGTGGGGTGCGCGGTTTGGGATGGCGGGGCGTTTCCCAACGCCGCGCCGCGCCACCTTCATTCCGCGGGCGCGATCCGGATGCGCCGCGGTCTGCGATCACTCCGTGTCGACGAGGTTGTCGATGTCGTCGAGGTAGTATTTGGCCTTCTTCTGTTCGGCGGCGTTCTCGGCCTTGATCTCCGGCGCGGAGTCGAGGTCGAAGGCGATGACCTCCTCGAGCAGGCGCTGGAAGAGCGCGCGATCGCCGGCCTTGGTCGCGTTCATCTCGGCGAAGATCACCTTGGTCGCGAGGTAGTTGGGCGCGTTCTGGACCGCCTTCTCGAAGTGCTTGGTGCTCCTCGGGATATCACCGCTGGGGAAGGGGATCTTCGTATAGAAGCCGCCGAGGTAGCGATCCGAGGCGTAGTACCAGTACGCCGGGTCCCAGCGCTGGATGAGCTCCATCATCGCCTTGATGCGATCGGTCTGGTTGAGGACCTCGACGAGCGAGGTCATCAGCGCGTAGCGCGACAGCGCCGCCGCATACCAGTACATCGCCGGCACGGCGTCCTTGTCGAGCTGCTCGAGCGCGGTGGAGAACGGCTGTCGCGCGCAGTACTTCGAGCGGAAGCCCGGATACTTCTGGCCCATCGCGAACTCAGCCTCGTTGGCGGCGCTCTTGTAGAGCTGGGACATGCGCTCGCCGACGGCCTCCTTGCCGTCGATGTTGTAGTCCATCCAGAGGTGGGAGTCGGCCAGGAAGTAATAGGCGCGCGCGAGCTTGACGCGCAGGTCGTGGCGCGAGGGATCGACCTTGAGCGCCTGCTCCCAGGCCTTGATCGCGGCCTCGGCCTGGGCGCGATCGAGGCGTTCGGCGAACGCCGCATCACCTTGCTGGTCGAGCGCCTGCACGTCGCCGGTCGCCGTCGGCGGCGGGTTCGCGTCGCCGCAGAGCCCGGACTGGCGGCTCGTGCCGCATGCGGTCGACGCTCCGACGAGCGCGATCGCGCCGAGCCCGAGGACGAGACGCGACACGCTCTGCGCGAGACCGGCACGCGCCACGCTGTGGTTTGAATTGGCCATCACTCCCTCACGACGGTGTGGATTGGTGCGCGAACGCCTCGCCGAGCGAGGCTGCCGACGCGAGACGAAGCCTCGCCGGCCTCACGTCCGCCGCTGAGCGCTAGCATCGGCGCGCGCCGCCTGTCAACGGAACGCGAACCGCGCCGGACCGTCGGATGCGCGCCGTGAGACATTCCGGCACACATCGGGACACATGGGACACCACCGGCAGCTCGACGCCCAGAAGAAACATTAGCAATGACAAGATGTTGAGGAGACACCTCGGAGCGGCACGCGGCTTGCCGGGAGACCTGCGACCCCGGCCAGGAGCCCCCATGACGACGTCCTCACGCCAGCTCGACGCGCTCGCCGCCCTCATCTGTCGCCCGCGCGACGACTCGCTCGCGGCGCTGGTCGCCGCCTTCGGTTCGCTCGGCGATCTGCTCGTCGCCCGGACCTCCGAGCTCATCGCCGCCGGGTTGGCCGCCGAGGACGCGCGCCGCATCGGCGCCGTGAGGAGGCTCGCGAGCGCCCTCTATCACCGCCCCTGCCGCCGCGCGCCCGGATCTCCGCGCGCGGTCGCGGGCCTCCTGCCGCACCTCGGCTGGCAGCCGGTCGAGGAGGTCTGGGTGCTGCCGGTCGCCGGCGGCGCCAAGGTCATCGGCAAGGTGCTGGTCGCGCGCGGCGGCGCCGCGGCCTGCGCGGTGACCCCGGCCGAGATCCTCGCCGTCGCCGTCCGCCATCGCGCGCGCGGGCTCTTCCTCGTGCACAACCACCCCTCGGGCGACCCCCGCCCCTCCCCGGCCGACGTCTTCTTCACCGAGCGCCTCGTCGACGCCGCCCGGCTCCTCGCCGTGCAGGTCGAGGATCACCTCGTCGTCGCCGCCGGCCGCTACGCCTCGGTCATCACCCGGCGCCAGGGCTCGCTCGCGTCGCCATGGCGCAGGCCGCGCCGGGCGCGCGGCGAGCTCAGCGCTGGAAGCGCAGCGGCACGGTCACGCGGCGTTCGCTCCCGCCGAAGCTCGGCACGGAGACGCGCCCGAGCGCGGCCTTGACGCACGCCTTGAAGGGCGCGTTGGAGCGCGCCTCGACGCCGACCGACATGTTGGTGAGGCGGCCGGGCGCGACGGTGAACCCGACGTCGGTCCCGGCGAAGGCCGGGTTCTTCTGCGCCGCCTCGCGCGCACACGCGTAGAGTCCCTGGCGCGCGCTCTCGACGACGCGCGCCAGGTCGGCGGCCGAGATCATCTCGACGTCGCCATCCTCGCTGAAGTGCATCTTGGTCACGTGACCCGCCTCGGAGTCACCGACCGCCACACCCGCGGTGTCGTAGCTCTCGGGCTCGTACAGGCGCGCCACCTTGTGCTCGGGCGGTTGAGGCAAGACCTGGTACTTCTTGGGGATTTCCGGAGGGGCTGGCAGCGCCTCCACCGCGATGGGCCGCACGATCTTGGCCAGGCCGAGCGGCTCGGCCTTGAGCAGGCGCCACACGACGATCCCCCCGAGCACGAGGCCGGCGGTGATCCCGGCGATCACCAGCAGGCCGGCGCCGCGCGAGGCGTGCCCCTTCATCTCGAGGCGCTTGCCGAGGGCCTCGGCTTCCGCCTGCAGCGCCTCGTCATCCCAGCGCCGCTGACACGCCGCGTAGTGATCGCGGAAGACCGGGAACTCGCCCGCGGCGCTCCAGCGGTTGCTCCCGAGCAGCGAGACCTGGGTAGAGAGATCGATCTTCCTCTCGCGGATGGCGTCGAAGATCCGGTCGGTCGAGACCGGGCCGTAGTCGCCGCGCTCGGTGCGATAGAGCCACTTCTCCGAGCTGACGCGTTGGAGCTGTCGGGTCGCGGTCATGGGCGTGTCCCCCCTTCGGCGGCGGCGTCGATCGGGACGGTGGCGACGAGGCGCGCGAGATCGACGAAGGCGACCCGCCAGCGGCCGTCCTCCTTGACGAGCTCCAGGCGGCGCGTGTCGGGCGCCGTCGCGGCGGATGCGGGGCCGGGCGACGCCGGCGCGGGCTCGCCGGGCGCGACGAACGCGATCGGCGCGAGGGTGAGCTCGACCGTGGCGCGCGTGGCGTCCTCGGCGAGGGTCTTGATCTCGCTCACGCGCGCGGCGTCGACGAGGCCGCGCACCTGCAGGACGTCCTCGGGCGCGACCGGCACGGCCAGGCGCTGGCTCAGGGCCTCGGCGCGCGCGACCACGGCGGCGCGGGAGGGCTCGTCGAGGAGGGCGAAGAAGCGGCCGTTCAGGCGCGCGGAGGCGACGTTCGGGCTCGACAGGAGCTCGAAGAACGGCGCGATCTCGTCGGCCGGCCCCGGCCCGCCGCCGCAGGCCGTGGCGGGGACGGCGAGCACTGCGAGGAACGCGAGCACGATCGGACGACGGGCCATGCGTCCGAGTAAGAAGCCGCGGCCCGCGCCTGTCAACGGGGATGCCCCGGTGGCGCGCGGGAGGATGCGCGTGCCGTCGCGGTTGCGTTTCGCCGCGCGGCCGGTTGCCGTCGCGCGATGAGATGGTTACAAGATTCGGGTGCTGAGCGACGTTCCCCGAGCGAAGATGGAGACCGGATCGCGTGGCGCGATCGCGGTCGTGTGTGCCCGGGCTCGCGCGCTCGCGCTCGCGCTCGCGCTGGTCGCATGCGGTGGTGATCACCCCGAGGAGCCGACCTTGTCCGCGGCGGTGCGCGCGACCGTCGACGCGCTCTCCAAGCGCGACATGGTCGCGCTGTGGGCGCTGGTCGACACCCCGACGCGCGAGTCGCTCCTGCAGGTGCTGCGCGATGTCGAGGCGGCGCGCGCCAAGGTCGATGAGGTATGGCCGGAGGCGGAGCGTGCCAGGGTGCGTGCGTCGCTCGGCGAGGAGCTCGTCGCCCAGGCCGGACCCGACGATGCGGGGCGCGGCCCGCGCCTGCTCGCCGCGCTGCTCGATCCGGGCAAGGTCATCTTCACCGAGGAGGTCCTCGACGGGCTCGGCGCCCGTGACGTCACGCTCGAGAAGGGGCCGCCGGAGCGCGCGACGGTCTTCACCTCGGTCGGCGAGACCTTCGTCTTCGTACGCGAAGCCGACGGCTGGCGCTCGCTCTTCGCGCGTGAGCACCTGCTCGAGAAGGGCGCGATCCCCGTCCTCGCCGACAACGCCAAGAAGACGCTGGCGCTGGCCGCCGAGCGGGACAAGGCCTGGCGCGCGAGCCTCGATCCGAAGACCGCGCAGGGCTCCTACAACCTCGCGCGCCGCGCCCAGGACGCCAAGCCTCGCGACGTCGACGCGCTCTATTCCCTCATCGACGAGGACGCGAGGAAGGCCGTGCTGGAGGCGCTCGAGGCCGGTCGCGCCGCGCAGAAGGCGATCCAGCAGCGCGTCGCCAAGCCCGCCCGCCGCGAGGCCTACGAGGCCGCCGGGATCGCGCGCCTGGTCGACGCGACGAGCGACCGCGATCTCTTCGCGCGCTGGGCGGCGAGCCCCGACTTCGTCGCGCCGCTGCCGGTGACCGACGAGCCGCTGCGCGTCGAACGCGCCGGCGCCGAGGGCGACGTCTTCGTCGTGACCGCTGCCGGCAAGGTGGCGATGCACCGCGACGCCGACGGCTTCTGGCGCATCGCGGGCCTGCGCGCCGTCATCGAAAAGGCGCTCGCGCCGCCGCGCACCTCCAAGGAGCGCTGAGGGGCCCGGTCCTCAGCACCCGCCCGACAGGCATCGAGGTCTTCAGGCCGGCGCGGCGTCGAGCCCGAAGGCCTCGTGCAGCACCCGCACCGCCAGCTCGGTGTAGGCCTCGTCGATGACGATCGAGATCTTGATCTCCGAGGTGGCGATCATCTGGATGTTGACGCCGGCCGAGGAGAGGACCTTGAACATCTTGGCGGCGACCCCGGAGTGGCTGCGCATGCCGACGCCGACGACCGAGACCTTGGAGATGTTGGTCGCCGCCCGCACCGAGTCGGCGCCGAGGTCCTTGGCGACGCGCTCCATCAGCCGTTGGGCCTCGATCACGTCGGCCTTGGGCACGGTGAAGGTCAGGTCGGTCTTGGAGTCGTCGTGCGAGCTGTTCTGCACGATCATGTCGACGATGATCTCGGCCTCGGAGAGCAGGTCGAAGACGCGCGCCGCCACGCCGGGCTGGTCGCGCACGCCGATGATCGAGATGCGCGCATCGTTCTTGTCATAGGTCACTGCACGGACGACCACCTGCTCCATCGTCGCATCCTCCGGTACCACCCACGACCCTTCGCTCTCGTCGAAGCTCGAGCGAACGTGGATCGGCACGCCATATTTCATTCCGAACTCGACCGAGCGCGTCTGCAACACCTTGGCGCCGAGCGAGGCCAGCTCGAGCATCTCGTCGTAAGAGATGCGCGCGATCTTGCTCGCGCGCTTCACGATGTTGGGATCGGCGGTGTAGATGCCGTCGACGTCGGTGTAGATCTCGCAGACGTCCGCGTTGAGGGCCGCGGCCAGCGCGACGCCGGTCGTGTCGCTGCCACCGCGGCCGAGCGTCGTGATGTTGCCTTCGGCGTCGATCCCCTGGAATCCGGCGACGACCGGGGTCTCGCCGCGCTCGAGCGCCGCCATCAGGACCGAGCTGCCGATGCTCTCGATGCGCGCGCGCGACCAGACCCGATCGGTGCGCAGCCCGATCTGGTGCGCGAGCAGGCTCCGCGCCGGCGCGCCCATCTTGTTGAGCGCCAGCGCCAGGAGCGCGGTCGAGACCTGCTCGCCCGAGGCGAGCAGCGCGTCGTACTCGCGCGAGACCGGCTCGGGATCGATCTCATAGGCGAGCTTGACCAGGCGATTGGTCTCGCCGGACATCGCGCTGACGACGACCACGACCTGGTGGCCGGCGTCACGCGTGCGTCTGACGCGCGCGGCGACGTTCTTGATCCGCTCGATCGAGCCGACCGACGTCCCGCCGAACTTCTGAACGATGAGCGCCATACGAGCCTCGCTCTCCGTCGCCACCGCCGGCGCTCGGATCACGGCGCGGTGTACTCGCTCCAGGGCCGCACGTCAAAGACCTTCCAGCCGCCGTCCTCGAGCGCGAGCACCACGCGATGCCCCTCATCGCCGCCGCCATCGCGCGCGCCGACGGCGATCCGCACCTCGGCGCGGGCGGCCTCACGTGAAACCCAGGTCAGGCGCCCGCCGTCGATCGCGCGAGCCAGCGCCGTCCAGGCCGCCGCCCGCACGCTCAGCGCGCGCTCGAGCGCGCCGGGCACCTGCTGGCGGCGGCTCTCGTCGGGCATCAACGCCAGGAGGAGCCCGACGTCGCGCGCCTCGATCGCGCGCGCGAGCGCCGTCAGCGCACCTTCGGGCGAGTCGAGGCGGAAGAGCCCGAGCACGCCGCGGCGCATGGTCCAGCCATGCGGACCGCGCACCAGCTCGAGCTCGCGCGCACCGCTCCAGACGGCGGTGCGCTCGACCTCATGGACCGAGGCGGCGTCTGGCAGCGCGCTCGGCGCCGGCCACTGCGGCGCCTTGACCTGGACCTCGCGCGCGAGCAGAGCCGCCGCGCCTGCCTCGTCGCCGGCGGTGAGCGCCGCGATCTGCGCGCGCGTGACCTCGGCCGGCGACGATCCCGCGCCGCTGGTCGCGCAGCCGCCGAGCGCGCCGAGCGCGGCCAGGAGGCCCGCCGCGCGCTGTCGGTGGCGTGTCGATTTCACCGTCGGCATCGCGTCGCCTATACACCCTTTTTCCGGTTTCGTGTTACGCCAACCCGAGACGCATGAGCGAGCCAACACCATCCTGGGAGGCGACCCTCGCCGCGTATCTGTCGCGCTCGGGGTTGCGTGTCACGCGCCAGCGCCGGGCGATCGCCGAGGCGTTCTTCGCGCACCGCGGCCACCCCAACATCGACGAGCTCTACGCCAAGATCCGCGCCCAGCACCCGCACATCGGTCAAGCGACGGTGTATCGCACGCTCAAGCTCCTCGTCGACAGCGGTCTGGCCGAGCCGAGCCGCTTCGGCGATGGCACGACACGCTACGAGGCCTCGCACCAGGGCGAGCACCACGACCACCTGATCTGCGTCGACTGCGGTCACATCGTGGAGTTCCGCGACGACGAGATCGAGCGCCTGCAGATCGAGATCGCCGAGCGTCACAAGTTCGCCGTGACCGATCACAAGATGGTGATCTACGGCGCCTGCCGCGACGCGAAGTGCCCGCGGCGTCCGAAGGAGAACGCACGGAAGGCGAACACCAGCGAGGCCTTTCCGCGGCGCTGACCATGAAACAAGGAGCACGACGGATGATGACGGTTCGGTGGGTCGCGCAGGCACCCTCCAGCAGGAGCTGTGATGAGTGACAACAAGGAGCCGCGCATCATCAAGCGCTACGCCAACCGCAAGCTCTACGACATGTCACAGAGCTGCTACATCACGCACGACGAGATCGCCGGGCTCCTGCGCAACGGCGAAGAGCTCCGCATCATCGACAACCGCACGCAGGAGGATCTCACCTCGGCGACGCTCACGCAGATCCTCCTCGACGAAGAGAAGCGCGTGAAGCGACCGCTGCCGATCGACACCCTGCGCAACTTCTTCCAGTCGGGCGGCGACTTCATCCAGAAGAAGATCCGCCAGCCGGTCGCCAGCCTGCGCGAAGAGGCGGAGAAGAACGTGCGGCGCGTCTTCGGGCGCCGCGACGACAAGCCCCACGAGCCGGGTGAGGCGACGCCGGAGCCGATCGCCCCGCCGAGCGCGGCGACGGCACCGCGGGCGGCCGAGAGCGCGAGCGCCAAGCCCAAGCCCGGCGAGGCGATCCGCGATGCGCTCGAGGAGCGCTGGCTCGAGATCCAGCACGCCTTCGCGCAGCTCGACTTCCCCAAGCGCCTGACCGAGCTCGAGCGGCGCGTGCACGAGCTCGAGGCCGAGCTGGCGGCGCTCAAGGGCGAAGCGCACGAACGACCCCTCGCACCGGTCGACACGGGCGCGCTCGATGACGAGCACGTCTGAGGGCCTCCTTCGCGCGACCCGCGTGATCCTCCTGGCGCTCACGCTCGCGGCCTCGGCCCGACCGGCGAGCGCCGAGCCGTTCTCGGCGCGCGGGTTCGTCACGCGTGAGGACGGCGCCTGGTTCCTCGACGAGGTGGGCTACAGCGCCTTCCTCGAAGAGGTGCTCGGCGCGCTGCGCCCGCGCTTCTCCGGGACGGGCGGGACGACCGGCGCCGCCGGCATGGAGCTTCAGCTCGGCCTCGGCTGGGCCCCGGCCGAGCCCGGCTCGAGCCTCTGGCGCGGCGCGATGGGCGACGACGCGCCCGACGCGCTGACGCCGCTCTTCGTCGTCGCGAGGAAGGGGCTGCCCGGCGGCTTCGAGCTCGGCGCGCAGCTCGCCGCGCTGCCCGAGCTCGACGTGGCGAGCCCGACCCTCGAGCTGCGCTGGGCGATCGTCGAGGGCCATGACTTCCTGCCCGACGTCGGCATGCGCATCGACGCCGGCGCGGTGCTCGGCAACCCGGAGGCGACGATCGTGCACCTCGGCGGCGAGCTCGTCGTCGGCCGCCCGATCCCCGTCGAGGGCGTCATGAGCCTCGGCCCCTACCTCGGCTACGCCTTCCGCTACGGCCGCACCCTCGAGCGCCAGGTCGCGACCTTCGACGAAGGCGAGGCCGAGCCGTTCCAGACCGTGCTGCCCGGTCAGGACCTCGTGCTGCACCACGTCATCGTCGGCCTGCGCCTCGAGGCATGGCCGTTGCTGGTCAACGTCGAGGCCAACGTCGGCACGACCAGCGGGCTTCAGTTCGCGCTCGGCGCGCGTTTCTGATCGAACCGCGCGGGCGGCCACGAGGGCCGCCCCTACGTGGCCCGGTTCTGAGCGCGGGCGGCCACGAGGGCCGCCCCTACGTGCAGCGGGCGGCCACGAGGGCCGCCCCTACGTGCAGTTCAGAAGATCCGCGATGGATCCTGACGGTCCGTCAACCGACTCACTTGAGGGTGAACTTCATGCGGGCCTCGCCGATCCGCACCTCGTCGCCGTCGCGCAAGAACTGCTTGGTGATCTTGGCGCCGTTGACGAAGGTGCCGTTGGTCGAGCCGAAGTCGGCGAGCTCGAAGCGCATCTCTTCGATCTTGATGCCGGCGTGGCGCTTGGACACGCCCGCCTCCTGGAGCACGATCGTGTTGCCGGCGATCGAGCCGATCGTCGTCAGGTCCTCGGTGAGGAAGAACTCCTTGCCGGCGTAGGCGCCCATCGTGCAGGTGAGCTTGCCCTTGTAGGGGCCGACGAACTCCTCCTCCTCGACGGCGCCGGCGACCGGGCGGTTCTTGCGCGCGCGGATGATCGCCTTGATCAGCTTCCAGATGAGGAAGAGGCCGAGCAGCGAGCCGATGCCGATGAGCACCGGGATCAGGATCGCCATGATGTCGGTGCCGAGCGCGGGGACCTTCACGTCCGAGATGATCTTCTGCATCGGCGTGAGGCCCGGCGGCGTGACCTCGAGCACGATCGTCACCGGCTGCTCCGCGCCGCGCCACTCCTTCGGGGTGAAGGTGACGACGTACTGGTTCTGCAGCTCCTTGGAGAGGCTCTCGAGCTCGCTCGAGATGTTCTCGGCCTTCTCCGCCGGCAGGCGGCGATAGACGCCGAAGGTGCGCGTCGCGATCTCGTTGAGGTTCACGAGCGGCTCCTCGAGGTCGATCGTGAAGCCGATGGCGTAGACCTTGGTCTTGTAGGTGGCCGCCAGGTCGGCGATCGCGTCGACGCGCTTCTTGACCTGGGCCTGGTTGTTCTGGATGCCGTCCTTGCCGTCGGACATCACCAGGATGATGCGGCGCCGCGGCAGCGTCGAGTCGAACTCCTGCACGGTCTCCATGACCTTCTGGATGTTCGCGTAGAGCGCCGGCGCCTTGCCCGGCTGCTTCTGCGCCGGCTTGACCAGCGACTGCAGCGTGTTGGCCGCGTCCTCGGGCTTGTTCGACCAGGAGTAGACCTTGTGCAGGCCGTCCTCGTTGTAATACCAGACCGCGGCGTAGTTCTGGTTCGACAGGTTCCTCAGGAACGCGTCGAAGCCGTTCTTCTCGAGCTCGAGGATGTTGGGCATGCCCGACTCGGGATCGTACTGCGAGTAGCTCTCGTGCGCGGCGATGAGGATGCCGACCGCCATCGGCTGGTTGGCGTCCTTGACCGTCTCGATGGTGAAGGTGCCTTCGACCTCCTTGCCGTCGATCGTCACCTTGACGACGTCCTCGGCCTTGTCGAGGTCGGCGACGAACTTGCCCTGCGCGTCGAAGGCGTCGACGAAGAACACGATCTTCTTGTAGTTCGGGTCCTTCTCGTTGTTGAACTGCTCCGACAGGATGTTGTCGACGAGCAGCTCCGCGCGCGCCGAGCCGCCGCCGGCCAGCCCGAGCACCGCCGCCGCGGCAAGACCCAAGAATCCAATCGAGCGCTTATGCCGTGCCACGGCGTTCCTCCGCAGTACCCGTGGGTCCCGACGCGAGGACCCGACAAGAAGATTTCGGTGAATGGAAGCCCGCGCCCGCTCCCGAGGGTCGGGAGGCGCCGGGCGAGACCGATTATGCTCGGCTCGCGCGATTGCGCAATGCACCCTGGCGACCTTTCAGTAGAGCGACTTGAACTTCATCTCGGTTCGCCCGAGCCGCACGCGGTCGTTGTCGATCAGCTCCTCCTTCGAGCAGCGCTGATCGTTGACGTACGTTCCGTTGGTCGAGTCGAGGTCGACGATGACGAACATGCCTTCCTCGTGGCGGATCACCGCGTGACGCGCCGACATGTACTGGTCGGTGAGCACGATGTCGGTGTCCGCCGCGGTGCCGATGACGTTCTTGCCGTCGCGGATGCGGAAGTCATGTCCCTTGAGCGCGCCGTTGAGCGCGACGAGCCAGCCCACGACGGGCTTGAACTCGTTCTCCTCGACGACCTGGATGAACTGTGTCTTGTCGCCGAAGTTCGCCTCGGGCTCGGGCTGGGCGGCCATCGCCGGAGAGGATTCCGTCTTCTTCTTACCGAAGAGCCCCATCTTGTCATCCTTCTGCTGCGGCTTGTCGTCTTTCTTGTCCTGGGGCTTGGCCTTGTTCTTGACTGCGCCGACCGCTTTGTCCTGGGCGCCCTTGATGCCCTTGTTGACCTTGCCCGCCACCTTCATCTGGGCCTTCGCCTGGGCGCCGGTGGCCTTGGCCTTCAGCCCCGCTTCGGCTGCGTTGAGCTTCTGGCGACCAAGATTCTTGAGGAAATCCCATACCATCGCGACCCCGCCGGATCCTCGTGAGGATCCCCACACCCGAAGATCCGAAGAACCCCATCAACCCCATTGAGCACCGTCCGCGAGGCGCTCGCCCTTGGCGAGCGACCATCGCCGACACGATTAAGCGCGACAACGCCATTCGTTGCAAGCGCACGCCGGACCTCCGACCGATGTCCGCCGCCTGATCATGATGGCAGCTTTGTCGGTTTTCGCCAACTTTGTGGCGTGGTGCCCATCTGAAACCGTGCGTGAGTCCGCGGCCTTGTCCTATCGTCCGGGCGATCACGGCCCGACCTGCGGGCCGGGAGGAGACGGGCCGAGCGGGCTCGGCCCATCGCGGTACGACGTCAGGACGGCTGGTAGAACCAGAGCTTGAACATGTTCACGTCACGGTCGGCGGAGTTGGGGGTCTGCCGGATCGTGAGGAAGGTGTCGGTCACGTACTCGGCCGGGATCTTGTACGGCCAGTTGCGCCAGCGGAACTTGCGGTCCTCGCCCTCGCAGACCATCGTGCCGGTCTTCTTGCCGTTGACGCTGATCTCGCACTCCCAGCCGCCGTGCACGTAGTCCATGCGCATGAACATGTAGATGTCGCGGTTGGGCGTGACGTTGGAGATCTCCCACTCGGCGTAGCCGCCCTCGTAGGCGATGCCGGTGTCCTCGACGATCACGCCGTCGGGGTACTTGAGCTTCTGGCGCGTGCGGTACTTGTCCTTGGCGTCGACGATGCGGAACTTGTGCTGCTGCTCCGACTCCTTCTCGAGGATGTCGATCATGTCGATGCGCTTGAGCTTGACGCCCTCGACCTCCGCCGTCTCGGCGAAGTCGTCCGACTTCTCCTTGAGCTTGCCGAGGATGACCTCGTCCGAGGTCTTCTGCGTCGTCTCGACCGCCTTCTTGACGACCTTGCCGCCGAAGATGACCTGCAGGTTCTCGGTCGACTTCTTCTGGTAGCCGAGCACGTTGACCAGGGTCTCCTGGTTGAAGCTCTTCTCCTTGTACATGCCCTGGAGGAGCTCGACGTGCTTCTTGAAGCTCGCGAACTCCTTCTTGGTCGCGTACTGCGGATAGTTGGTCTCGACGTCGGTGACGAGCTCCTCCTGGAACTCGAAGACCGTCGCGAAGAGGTCATAGAGGTTGCGCTCGTCGACGATGTTGCAGCGCAGGAGCATGTCCAGCGCGTTCATGCCCTGCTCGACCGAGCCGGCGGACAGGATGCGCATCTTGTTGAACATGTGGGAGTAGACGGCCTTGGACTGCGTCAGGATCGAGGCGAGCTCGTTGAGCTTGGCCTTGTCGATGTGCGAGCCGATGATGCCCGCCTCCGGCACGTAGAGGAGGCTCAGCTCGTTCTCCTTGGGGTTGAGCGGGTCCTTGGCGTCGACGATGCGCTTGACGTCCTTGGTCAGGTGCACGCGTGCGATCTCGATCTCGCGGCGGATGTCGGGCTCGGTGATGATCGCCTCGACCTTGAAGGTCTCGGCGATGCGCCGGTGGCCCTTGTACTCGAGGTTGGCCTTGTAGCTGACGAAGTCGGTCAGCTCCTCGATGTACTTCACCACCAGGTAGACCGTCTGCGGCAGCTTGAAGTCGCCGGGATCGATCGTCTTGATCGTCGGCTCGGGCACGTAGATCTCGTTGCCCTCGCCGTCGAGCGCGAAGCCCGGCGAGATCTCGACCGACAGGTCCGCACGCCCGCGCGCCGCGACCTTGAGGCCGCCGAGCACGTTGCGCACGACGCCCGGACCATGGAGCAAGCGGTTGTGCAGCTTGTGCTTCTCCACGTGGTACTTGACGAGGTCGTTCCAATCGTCGGCCGTCGTCTGGAAGCCCGTGAAGAAGTTGATGCGCTTGTAGCCCTTGAAGTCCGCCATGCTCTCGCTCCTGGTTCGCGGAGGTGGCTGCCTCCGCGCTGCCTGTCTTTAGGATTTCCCGCCGTCTCCGCCGTCGCCCTTGTCGGATTTGACCTGCAGCATCGGCTTCTTCTTCTGCGGCTCGTCGCTCTGCGCGCCCTCGCCGCCGGGCTTGTCCGGCTCTTCCGTGACCAAGATGCCGGTGCCGCCCTCGCCCTCGTAGACCGTGCCGTCGAAGCCGATACCGATGCCCATGCCGATGACCGGCGGCGGCGTGCCCTCGGTCGTGATCTCGGCCGGCGCCATGCCGATCGCCATGAACGCGCCCATCTGGCCGGTGTCGGCCTCGTCCGAGAACGACAGGTAGTAGCTCGTGTGCGCCGGCTTCTGGTTCTGGATGATCTGGTGGATCTTGATGATCTCGTCGTCCGAGACGAGGCGCACCGGCTTGTCGAGCTGCACGACGAAGCAGTGCGCCAGGTTCATCGGCGGCAGGATCACGGTGTCGTCGCCGACCGTCGAGTGCACGCCGATCCGAAAACCCTGGAAAGGCCAGGAGTTCTCCTTGATCTCCACCTTCGCGCCGACGTAGATGCGCACGAACTCGCGGATCGCCTTGGCCGTGCCGCGATCGGGGAAGAGCTGCGTCGCCGCCATCAGCATCTTGCGCCGCTGCAGCGTCGACCAGTCCGGGTTCAGCGTGATCGCGAGCCAGCTCGCCAGCCAGGGCAGGAAGTCCGGGTCGGTCGTGCGCGGATCGAAGGTCCGGCTCACCTCGTTGAGCCGCAGGCTCACCGAGTCGTAGGTGTGGTGGATGATGCTCAGGAAGCCGCGCAGGAAGTTGCCGCCGCCCTCCATCTCCGACTGCTGGAAGGCCTGCGGCAGGTAGTTGACGAGGTTCTGCCGCGCGATGCGCAGCACGACCTCGCTCTCCTTGGGGACGAGCATGCCCGAGCGCGGGAACTGCTCGATGACCGTGAAGTCCGCCTCGTAGTCCTCGACGTAGTGCACGCGGAAGCGCTCGAAGCCCGCGTTCGTCAACACGATCTTCGCGTTGTCGACGTGCAGCCCCGTCACATCGGGGATCGCGATGCGCTTCATCACGACGCGCGTGCGTGTATCAGACGATGCGGTCATGCGCCTTCTCGACGACCGTCACGTTGACGAGGTGCACGAGCTGGTCCTCGTCCACCCGCAGTTGCTCGACTTCGACGCCGCCTTTGTCCTCGTCGAAGATGCGAATCTTGTCAACGAGGTCCACCCCGTCGACCGACTCGACCACCTGGTAGAGATCGACCTTGAGGAGCGAGCGGCCGAACGGCCAGCCCTTGCCGCCACGCCACCCCTTGAGCGGGTGGAGGAAGCGGCGCACCTCGCGCTCGATGTTCTTCTTGATCTTGTCCGAGGCGCCGCTCTGCGCGCAGACGATCTCGATCCGCAGCGAGCACTCGACGTAGCTCGGACGCACGACGTTGACGACCGTCGAGACGAGGCGCCGCTGGTTGAGGTAGGCCCTCACGCGCTTGAGCAGCTCGACCGTCGGGACCGGCTTTTCGCTGAGGTCGTCGCGCGAGCTGGCGCGCGGCACGACGATCACCGTCACCTCGCCCTCGCGCGCGGTCGACGGCAGGCACTTGACGCGCGCGACCGAGTTCGAGGCCTCCTTGGCGAGCCACTCGAAGTCGTCGACCGTCACGGCGCGATTGCGCGCCTTGAGCATGTGCGGCGCGCGCATCTTCGCCTCTTCGACGGTCTCCATGTCGCAGCCGCCCTGCGCGGGGTAGACGTTGGTGACCTCGGAGACGAAGGCGAGCGTCTTGACGAGCTGGCTCACGGCGCCGGTCGCCACGTTGCCGAGTGCGCCACCGCCGACGCGGTAGAGACGCGCGCGCACGTTCTTCTCGCCCTTGGGCGGGATCATGCCGCGCACGCCGTCGCCGAACTTGATCTCGCCGGTGACGATGTCCTTGACGTAGCAGCGGTCGCGCGGGCCCCTGTCGTAGAGGCTGTCGACCGCCTGCCAGCGCACCCACACGCCGCCGAAGTCCGGATCGGGCACCAGCGCCTGCTCCGAGCCCCAGAGCAGACGCAGCTCCTCGACCTCGTCGGGCGGGGGCTCGTCGGTCTCGCGCACGATGATCTGCTCGCCGTCGAGCACCGGGCCGCGCGGGAAGTAGAACATCTGGTTGGGCGTGCCGGCCGACGAGCCGAGCAGCGTGTCGCCGTAGGTCGTCACGTTTTGCGCGTGCACCGCGTTGAGCATGACGCGCGAGCAGCGCGGCGGCTCGTCGTAGCCGCCCATCTCGAGGCGCGCGCGCATCCAGTGACAGCTCTCGCCGAAGCGGCGCGAGCTCCGGAAGTCGGGCGGCCCGATGAACTCGATGAAGCCGGCCTGCGTGAAGTTCGAGGTCATGTCGCGCGGCGCCAGCGGAGCCCAGATCTTGCCGTTCCAGTACTCCCACACCACGCGCTGCTCGATGTAGCCCTCGGTGCGGTCATCGAAGCTGCGCAGCGACGAGCGCCCGCCCTTGCCCTCGAACTCGAGCACGTTGAAGTAGACCGAACAGGTCTCGTTCGGGAACGGCTGCTCCCACCCGAGGTAGAGCGTCGGCGACTCCTCGGCGATCGGCTGGAAGACCTGGAACGGCTTGTACTCCGTCGAGGCGATCTTCGAGTGATCGGTGTAGATGAAGTCGTTGTAGACGAGCACGTGCTTGACCGGGTGCGGCTCCTCCTGGAACTTGAAGGTCAGGTCCTTCCACCACGGCGGGCGCAGCGGGTTTTCCTCCTTCCAGACCCAGGTGTCGTCCTCGAGCACGTAGGTGCCCGGATGGCCGAAGTTGCCGAGCTCGACGCGGCAGCGGATCCACAGGTTGGGGTTGCCGTTGACCTCGCACTCGCCCATGTCCTTGGGACGCGAGAAGATGATCGACCCGCTCTGGGTGAAGCACTTGGTGCCGTCGATGAAGGTGCCCTCGGACTCGACCACGCCGTCGGTCGACTTCACGCGCGCCAGCACCTTCCAGCGCTTGCCGGTGTTGTACTCCCAGCGCAGGAGCAGATCCGCCGACGGGCGCGCCGGATCGGCCACCGCCTGATCCGAGAGCGTGATGTCCATGCGGATCTTGGTGTTCGGCTGGACGAAGGCCTCCTTGCAGCCGAAGTAGGCCATCGAGTCGATCTTCGGCTCCTTGCCGAAGGGCGCGAAGTTCTTGTCGAGATCGAGGCTGAGGTAGGTCTCGCCGTCGGGGTTGGCGAAGGCGTACTCGGGGCGGATGCCCTCGCCGAGCACCTCGATGCGCGCCGCGATGGTGTCGATGACCGTCTCGTCCTCGGCGTGCGGCACCTCGAAGAGGCGGCCGCGGATCCAGAAGGTCTCGACGTCGTTGACCATGGTCGTCGCGAACTGCTGCGGCCCGTTGAAGGCGCAGGTGTTGCGCTCGAGGTCCATCGACGGGCGCGAGAGCTCGCGCCAGCGGTTGCCGTCCCAGTACTCCCACTCGAGGAGCTCGTGGAACTGGCGGTCGGCCGAGGACTGCGCCTCGAAGCGTGCGATCAGGATCGACGCCTCGTTGAAGGTCGAGAAGCGCTCGTCGCCGAGGTAGAGGTAGCGCTCGATCGAGCGCGCGCCCCCGAAGATCTCGAAGGCCCCGACCTCGCCCTCGAGCGCCGGGGTGTTGTCCGAGAAGGTCTTGGCGTGCTGGCTCATGCAGCGCACGAGCTTGTTCGAGAGCGCCACGAGGTCGCGCTCGGTCTCGAAGGTGAGCGCCGGCACGTCGCCTTCGGGCTTGGTCTGGATGCGCGTGCCCGCCGGGATCTGCACCATGTCCGTCTTGTCGGAGATGGCGAAGCGCACGATGGTGCGCGACGGCTGCGGCGGCTGCAGCCGGATCCCCATCATGTTCAAGAACGCCAGGTAGTTGTTCTCGGGCACACGGTTGAGGCGGTAGATGACCATCTCGGTCATCCACGCGAAGAGCTCGAGCAGCGTGATGCCCGGGTCGGACTTGTTGAAGTTCGTCCACTCCGGGCAGTACTGCGGAATGAGCCGGATCGCCTCTTCGACGATGTCTTCGAACTTGCGATCGTCGAGGTTCGGAATCGGAATCATAGATCCTGTTCCCTGCGCAGGTAGAACGGGTAGACCAGGTTGTGGAGGTTGTTCGTCGAACGAACCGTGTACTGGATCTGGATGAGGAGCGTGTTCTCGGTGCTCGGATCCGGGTAGGTCTGCACCTGGACGTTCTCGATGCGCGGCTCCCACTTGATGAGGGCGGCCTGGGCGTACATCGTGACCATCGCGCAGGTGTTGGCGTTGACCGGATGGAAGACGAGATCGTGGATCATGCAGCCGAAGTCGGGGCGCATGATGCGCTCGCCGATGGCGGTGCCGAGGATGAGGCGGACCGAGTGGGCGATCGACTGCTCGCCCGACACCATCTCGACCTGACCGCGACCATCGACACGCAGCGGAAAGGCGAACCCACGCCCGAGGAAGTTCTTCATGGCCACCTCAGCGGAACTTGCCTTCGAAGAAGCGGCGGCAGCTCGGGCACTCGAGCCTCACCTGACCCTCGTCGAGGAGCGGAACCTGCAACGGACCCTGGCCGCAGAACGGGCACGCGTGACCTTCGGTGCGGCCGGCGAGGATCTCGTCGAGCACTTCCTGAAGGAGGGCGTACTGATCGGACTCGGAGTCGTGCATTCTGCCTCCTGGGGTCGGCCCGCGGTGCCACCGGGAGGTGGCGGGACATGTGGGCCGCGCGCGCGGGCCGATTCGGGGCCGATTCGGGCCAGGGTCGGGTGGGCGTTGGATCTAACGTTCGCCCGGATGTCTCGTTGGGGTGTGGCGCCGCGGCTCGATCCAAGGTGCGTCGCGGTGTCGATCTTCGCGCTCGCGCCCAGTCATCGGGTGGCGGTGCCGCACCCAAGGGTGCGCGGCCGAGTGGCATCATATGGAAGCAAGGCCCCTTGTCAACCGACCCCGGGGCGATGACCCCGACGCGGTTGGATGCGTGCAAGATCCTGGATTTGATTGATATTGTCGGCGGGGCCAAAAGCGCCTTGACCCCGCCCCGCGGCCCCCGTAGCCATGGAGCATGCGAGCCCGGGTCAAAGCGCGGTGGTCTCTTGGGTGCGCGGCGTCGTTGCTGGGCCTGGCCATGGCGATGGGCGTGAGCGGCTGCGACCCCGACCCCGGCCCGGACTGCGCGGCGACCTACCGTCACCTGCTCGAGCTGGCGCGTCGCAACGACGAACCGGGCTTGATGGCGCGCTTCCTCGACGCCTGCGCCGCGAGCTACGATCCGGCGCGTCTGGCCTGCATCCGCGAGGCGAGCACACCGGGCGCGGCGCTCTCCTGCAAGCCGGTCAAGAAGCGGCCGGGGTGAGCCGATGCTGACCCGGCCGTATGCGCGCCCCAGCGGCGCGGTCGCGGGCGCGAGCGCGAGCCTCGGCTTCGAGCGCAGACGCCTGGTGATCGTCGACGCGCACGGACACGCCTTCCGCGCGTTCTGGGCGCTCGAGCCGATGTACGCGCCCGACGGCCTGCCGACCAACGCGCTCTACGGGCTGGCCGGCCTCCTGCGCCGGCTCGTCTTCGAGGAGCGGCCCGACTACCTGGCGGTGGTCTTCGACGCCCCGGACGACGCGCGGCGCACCTTCCGCTCCGCCCTCTTCCCGGCGTACAAGGCGCACCGGCCCGAGCGACCGCCCGAGCTGGCGCGCCAGATCCCGGTGCTGCGCGAGGTCACGCGCGCGCTCGGGCTCGAGACGCTCGAGCACCCCGACTACGAGGCGGACGACCTCGTCGCGACGCTGGTGCGGCAGGCCGAGGCGGCCGACGTGCACACGACGATCCTGTCGGCCGACAAGGATCTGCTCCAGCTCGTCTCGGCGCGCACGCTCGTCTGGGACGCGATGCGCGGCAAGCGCTACACGCCCGCGGCGGTCGAGGACAAGCTCGGCGTGCCGCCGCACCTGGTCGCCGACTACCTGGCGCTCGTCGGCGACACCTCGGACAACGTCCCGGGAGTGCCGGGGATCGGGCCCAAGAGCGCGTCGGCGCTCTTGCGCACCTTCGGCAGCCTCGACGCGATCTACGAGGCGATCGATCGGGTGCAGCCGCGTGAGCGCAAGAAGCTCGACGCGCACCGCGAGCGCGCCGTCTTGTCGCGCGCGCTGACGCGGCTCTGCAGCGAGGTGCCGCTCGGCTGCGATCTGGAGGGGCTGCGCCTGCCGAGCGAAGCGCCGGGGGCCGCGCTCGGCGCGTCGCTGTGGGAGCGGCTCGGCTTCTCTTCGCTCCTGCCGACGGAGTGGTCGGCGCGCACGCGGCGTGAGGTGCGACCGGATGCGGTGCACGAGGTCGTCGTCGAAGCGGCCGCGGCGTCGCTCGCGGTCGACCGTCAGCGTGGGGACGGTGAGCATGATGAGGATGGCGGGGAAGGGCCCGGCGCGAGCGAGGTGGTCGGGCCGAGCGCGATCGAGATCAGCGATCTCGATGGGCTGAGGAGCGCGCTCGACGAAGCGCGGCGCGTGTATTCGCTGGGGCTGGCGATGGTGGGCGAGCCGCCGCCGCGCGTGACCACGAAGGCGCGATCGCGCAAGCGCGAGCCGGCGGCGCCGCTGCCGCGCTACGAGCCGCCGGTCGTCGGGCTGGCGCTGCCGTCGGGCGCGTGCTGGCGGATCGTGGTGCGCGGTGCCGACCCGACGCGGCCGGGGCGGCCGGGTGATCCGATCCAGGGCTCGCTCTTCGAGCCGCCGGCGGCGGAGGTCGCGGCGGCGGGCGTGGCGCTGGCCGACGTGATGGCCGCGCTGGGATCGCTGGCCGCGGACGCGCGGCGGGTCCTGTGCGTGTGCGACGCGGAGCGGCTCGGCGCGACCTTGAACCTCGGCCATGCGCGCATCGTGCGCGCGCTGGATTCCGCCGCGACCGCGCAGGCTGCTCCGCGCGATCCGGCGCTGGCGGCCCAGGAGGCGCTCTTTGCCTGGCTCGGCGGGACCGGCGCGATCGCGGAGCGCGCATGAGCGGCGCCAACGGTGCGGGCGGCGGCGGCGCCCATGGTGCGGGCGGCGGCGAGATGGAGCGGGCGGGCGGCGCGCGCGACGCGCGATTGGCGGAGGCCGGCGAGAGCGAGGTCGCGCAGCTGCGCGAGCGGCTCAGGCAGACCGAGGAGCGGCTCGCGGGCCTCCAGCAGATGAGCCAGATCGCGCAGCTCCTGTCGGGCGGGCGTGACCTCGAGCGCGTGCTCGCGGAGATCGGTCGCAGGACGGCGGCGCTGATGGAGTGCGAGCGCGCGACGCTCTTCCTCGTGTCCGAGGACGGCCGGACGCTGACGACGCGGGTCGAGCGCGCCGACGGCGGGGACGCGCTGGAGATCGCGCTGCCGATGGGGCGCGGGATCGCCGGCTGGGTGGCCGAGCACGGGCGCGCGGTCAACGTGAAGGACGCATACAAGGATCCGCGCTTCGATCCGCGGATCGATCGCGAGACCGGGTTCACGACGCGCTCGATGTTGTGCCAGCCGCTGCGCGACCGGCACGAGCGGCCGCTGGGCGTCGTGCAGGCGCTGAACAAGCGCGCGGGCTACTTCACGACCGCGGACGAGGCGCTGCTCGAGACGCTGGCGAGCCAGGCGGCGATCGTCATCAGGAGCTCGCGCCTCATCGCCGACCTCGCCGACAAGCACCACGCGCTCCTCGACACCCAGGTCCGGCTGCAGGAGCGCAACTCCGAGATCGATCTGCTCTTCGCGATCGAGCGCGCGGCGGCACTGGCGCGCGACCTCGACGACGCGCTCGAGGGGGCGCTGGCGGCGACCTCGAGCGAGTACCCGTGCGACGCGGCGGCGGTGGTGCTGCTCGACGAGCCGTCGCACGAGGGGCGGGCGCGACGCTGGCGGGTCAAGCGCGCGACCGGCGAGCACGGGGCGCGGCTCGAAGGACTCAGCGGCGACTGGTCCGAGCCGATCCTCGGCGCGGCGCTGCGCGAGGGGCGCGACGTGGTGCTCTTCGACGATCCCGTGCTGCCCGAGGTGCCGGCGCTCTTGACGACGTTTTCGCGCATCGAGAGTCTGGCGCTCATCCCGCTCAGGTGGCGGGCGCCGGAGGAGGCGCGCGCGGATGGCGGCGCGGCGGGGGACGACGTGCTCGGGGCCTTCGTGCTCGTCAACAGCCGGCGCTTCCCGCGGGGCTTCGACGAGCTCGATCGGCACAAGCTCGGAGTGATCGCGAGCCGCATGGCGCTGTCGGTGACGCTGAGCCGCGCGCTGGAGGAAGAGCGCAAGGCGGAGCGCATGGCGGCGATCGGCGGCGCGCTCTCGAGCATCGTGCACGATCTGCGCACGCCCCTGACCCTGCTCGACGGCTACGCGCGGCTCATGGCGCGCGAGGCGGAGGCGGAGGCGCGCGCGGAGCTGCGCGACAAGCACAAGGCGCAGATCGCGGTCGTCAACGCGATGATCCACGACGTGCTGGCGTTCGCGCGCGGGCAGAGCCAGGTCTTGCCGCGCAAGGTGTGGGCGCGGGATTTCATGAGCGAGATCGAGGAGATGCTGAGGATCGAGCTCGCCGGATCGCGCGTCGAGGCGCGCGTCGAGGCGAGCTACCGCGGCGGGGTGCGCATGGACGAGGCGAAGATGAAGCGCGTGGTGACCAACCTCGTGAGGAACGCGCGCGAGGCGATGGGCGAGAGGGGCGGCGCGCTGACCGTGAGCATCGCCGAGGATCCGGGCGCGCGCGGGTGGGTGCGCCTGACGGTGGAGGACACCGGGCCGGGGATCCCGGCGGAGATGGAGGGGCGCCTCTTCCAGTCGTTCTCGTCGTACGGCAAGGCGCACGGGACCGGGCTCGGGCTGGCGATCGTCAAGACGATCGTCGACCAGCACGAGGGCACGCTCGAGGTGAGCTCGCGGCCGGGGATCGGCACGACCTTCGTCATCGGGCTCCACGCGGCGTGAGGTCGGGCCGGCGGCGGCGGGCCGCGGGTCAACGTGGCGGCGCGCGAATGATCCGACCGGGCGTGGGCGCGGTGAGCGCGGGGCGATCCTCGAGGTAGAACACGAGGGCGTCGACGTCGAGGATGCCAATCTTGCGATCGGTGCCCTCCTTGAAGACGTCGAAGGCGTCGCCACCGCTGCCGAGGAACTCGTTGACGACGACGCGATAGGGACGCGCGAGGTCGAGCGGGCGACCGAGGATCTCGATCGTGGCCGGATCGACGAAGTCACCAGGCGGGCGGCTCGGGTCCCAGGTGTAGCGCAAACCTTCGGAAGACTGAAGGATCTTCGGGAGGTCGCGGGCCTGCTCGCCGCTGCGGAACTGCTGCTCGAGCAGGCGCTCGAGCTGGGCGCCGCTGAGCGTCATGGTGACCAGCGCGTTGTTGAAGGGCTGCGTGGCGAAGAGCTCGCCGAAGGTGATCTCGCCGGGCGCCTCGCCGCTGGAGGAGGCGGCGTGGATCAGGTCGGCGCGCACGCCGCCGGGGTTGACGAAGGCGATCTCGGCGCCGCCGGCCGAGGGGTCGCGCTCGGCGTGGAGGTGGGCGTCGGCGATGAAGAGGCCGAGCGGCATCTCGCCGGCGTCGTTGGGCTGGCGCAGGATGTCGGCGGCGATGGTGCCGACGACGCGCGCTTCGATCCCCTTGATGAGGGCCTTGTAGCGGTCGATGTGCGCGCTCATGGCGGGGGCCTTGGCGACGTCGCGGCGCACGATGACGTTGGCGGCGGACCTGGCGATGACGTCGCCGCTGGCGGGGTCGAGCACGAGGCGGATGTCGGTGACGAGGCGGCCCCAGTGCGCGGCGGAGGTGACGAGGCGGCCGTCGATGTCGCAGACGTGGGCGGCGTTGGTGTGGCCGGTGACGACGACGTCGACGTCGGGGTGGAAGCGGGGAACGATCTCGAAGACCGGGCCGGAGATCCCCTCGCAGCCGTCGTAGCGACCGGTGGCGAAGCCGCCCTCGTGCAGGAGCACGACGATGGCGTGAACGCCGCGGGCGCGGAGCTCGGGCACCAGCGCGTTGACGGTCGCGGCCTCGTCGGAAAACGAGACGCCGCGCACGCCGGCGGCGGTGACGACCTCGGGCGTGCCCTCGAGGGTCATGCCGATGAAGGCGACGTCGACGGGGGCGTCGGGGCGCGCGGGGTCGGCGAAGGTGCGGATCGCGTAGGGCGGGAAGAGGGTGCCCGAGCCGTCGGCGAGGTGCACGTTGGCGGCGAGGTAGGTGAAGCGCGCGCCGGAAAAGCCGTCGTCGCCGAAGCAGCCGTCGCTGGGATGACAGCCGCCGTGCTGCATGCGGCGGAGCTCGTCGATGCCCTCGTCGAACTCGTGGTTGCCGACGGCGCTGATGGCGAGGCCGAGGAGGTCGAGGGCCTCGATGGTCGGCTCGTCGTGGAAGGCCGCCGAGATGAGCGGGGTCGCGCCGATGTTGTCGCCGGCGGCGACGACGAGCGTGCGCTGGTGGGGCGCGCGCAGGGACTCGATCCAGGTCATGAGGTACTCGGCGCCGCCGGCGTCGACGGGGCCGGCGTCGGTCTGGATCTGGCCGTACCTGCCGGCGGGCGGATCGAGCGCCCCGTGGAAGTCGTTGAAGGCGAGGAGCTGGATCTCGAAGGGGGGCGCGGGCGGCGGCGCGGGCGTGGGCGCGGGGGCGGCGCAGGCGGTGAGCGTGAGGAGCGCGGCGAGCGCGCGGGCGTTGCACGTCATGCCTCGCTCATACACGAGCGGGGTGATGATGCGCGAGAGGGATGCGCGACAAGAGCGAGAGGGCGCCTGCGCACAGTGCGAGGTGGCGCCAGCGCACGGGTCAGAGACGGCGCCAGTTGAAGCGGTAGCGCCCGCCGGTGATCTCGAAGAAGAAGCCGAACTCGAAGCGGATGCGCCCGTCGGTGTCGGCGAGGCCGAGCGGCGGGTTGGGGAAGGGCTGGGCCTCCGAGAAGGCGCGCTTGGCCTCCTCGTCCATGAAGTCGAGGCCCGAGGGCCGGCTCACGATGAGGCTCACGATGGCGCCCTGGCGGTCGAGCTCGACGCGCAGGACGGTGTAGCGATCCTTGACGCCGTAGACCTGGCCGGTCGGGTCGCGGCGCATGTAGACCTCGCTCGGGCGCCAGTGGCGCTCGACCGCGCGCTTCACAGTATGAAAGAAATCGGCGTACTTGTAGGAGTTGGCGTTGAGCACGGTGCGCTCGCCGGGCTCGACGTCGGGGAGGTGATCGTTGGTGCCGTGCTCGCCGGCCAGCGCCCGGATGTTGGCGAGCACGTTGTCTTCGCTCGTCGCGGGCATCAGGATGCGCGGGCCGCCGCCGCCCTGGCCGCGCTCCATCGGGCGCGGGGGCGGCGGCTCGCCGACGTCGCCCCTGGGCATGTGCATGATGTCGGCGATCCGCGGTGGCAGCTCGGGCCCCTTGGCCTTGTCGGGCTCGCCCTCGACGTCGACCGGCGCCTCGTCACGCGTGGCCCTGGGCGCCTCGGGCGGGGCGGTCGTCGGGGCCGGGCTCTCGGCGTTGGCGGCGGTCTCCGCGGGCGTGTTCGGCGCGCGCGCCCCGCGGCGGCGATCGGGTCGGGCGACGGCCTTGGCGCGGGTCTCTTTGTCCGCGCGGGTGGTGACCTCGGCGAGGTACTTGGTCTCGACCGGCTTCGGGTCGACGGCCTCGGGCTGATCGGTCTCGACGACCTGCGCGTCTTCGGGGATCGCCTGGGCGTCGTCGGCGCGGATGAAGGTCTGCACCGAGTGCGCGTTGGGGTTGCAGCGGATCTCGAGCTGCACGCGCTCGCGCGGGGTCATGCGTGCCGCGCGCGGGGTGCCGAGATCGGCGCAGGTGTAGACCGCGGGGCCTTCGCCGGCGCTGGTCTCGGTGAACGCCCAGATCAACGGCACCTGCGCGATGAGCACGATCGCCAGGCCGGTGAGCACCCACTGCAGCGGGGTCCAGGGGGTCTTGTGCGCGGGCGGCGGCAGCGTCGGGTCGGTCGGCAGCGCGGCCGCCCAGGCGTCACCGCCAGCGTCGGCCTCGCCGAACGAGAGGTCGCGTGCGTCGTCGAAGTCGCGATGCAGCGCGGCGAGGAGCTCCTTCTTGCTCGGCCGCGCGCCGGACTCAGAGGGGGGCGCGGCGGCGGGCGCGATGGCAAGCGGATCCGGATCGGCCACCCTCGGGGGGCCCGGACCTCGCTCGCTCTCGGCATCGCTCCCCGGTCTCAGCATCTCCGCCAGCGTAGCCACCCCTGGTCGCGACAACAAGTGCGGAGCGGCTCGGGGTCAAACGCCGCGCGGCCTCGAATCATGCCCGAAGCGCGCGCGCCGAGCGAGCGTACCGCGCGACGAGGATGAGACCGGCGAGCCCGAAGAGAGCGCCCGGGCCGGTGCCGCCGGCGCCGCAGCCCGAGTCGCGAGCGCCGCGTGGCGCGAGCTCGTCATCGGTGGTCGCGTCAGCGCCGACCTCGGTGGGGCTCGTGTCGGGCGTGGTGGTCTCCGGCGCGGGTTCGGCGACGTCGGGCTCGGGATCGGGGTCGGCGACCGGCACGTCGACGCACACGCCGTCGTCGCAGGTCTCGCCCGCCTCGGCGCAGTCGATCAGCTCGCGCAGGTGACAGTCCTCGGGGCCGGCGACGCAGCGCCACGCGACGGCGCCGTCACAGCCCATGTCCCCCGGCAGGCAGTCGGCGCAGTCGTCGCGACAGGCGCCGGCGACGCAGCGGCTCTGGTCGGGGCAGGTGCCGCAGGTCCCGCCGCAGCCGTCACTCCCGCAGACGCGCTCGCCGCAGCTCGGCTCGCAACCGCAGCTCGCGGGGGTCTGGCCGCTCGGGTCCTCGCCGCTCAGGCCGCAGCCGTAGAAGCCCTGGCCCGCGTCCCAGCCGCAGCCGGTGCCGGCGCACGCGAGGCGCTGCAGGCGGGCGTTGTCGCAGAAGAGCACGTCGCCCGCGTCACAGCAGCCGCGCCAGTTGACCGACCCGCAGGGTGTGTCGGGCACGAGCTCGGGGCACTGGCGGCAGTCGTTGCAGCCGCAGAGCCACTCGGGCCCCCAGCAGAGATCGCTCGCGCCGTTGAGGGCGCACGCCCCGTCATAGCCGCCGGCGGCGCCGGCGCAGAGGTCTTCGGCGCAGGCGCCGTCGGAGACCCACGCGCGCGCCTCCTTGGCCGGGATGGTGCGCGTGACGCAGTGGATCGCGCCCGACTGGTAGGAGAGCTCCTCGCTGTCGATCCAGATGTGGCGCATGTCGGGCAGGACCTGCTCCCAGATCGCCTCGGCCTCGGCGCGGCCGTCCTTCCACTCGTTGAAGGTGTAGGCGGGCCAGAGGTTGAGACCGTTGAAGAAGGTCGAGTTGATGTAGGTGAAGGGCACGTCGTAGGTGCCGAACCAGTCCTGCACCGTGCGGTGGCCGGGCATCGGCAGGCGCACGACCTGGAAGGCCGGGAGGTCGTCGCCGGGGGCGATGTAGGCCTCGAGGAAGGCGGCGTTGTCGTTCATGAGCGCGGCGTTGTCGGCCTGGTAGTCGTTTTCGAAGGGCGGGCGGTACTCGCCGAGCAGCACGCGATCGTCGTCGAGGATCTTGAGGTACATGTCGATGTGCCCGGTGCCGTCGTCTGTGATGCTGTGGGTGACGATGAGGTCGCGGCAGCCGACATAGGCGGCGAGCACGCCGCGCATCTCGACCGCGTAGGGGTGGGTCTGCAGGTCGTCGAGCGACAGGGCGAGGATCGACTCGCGACAGGAGCCGGCATAGCAGCTCATGTTGTAGATCTGGCGTGAGCTGGTGATGCAGATCCCGTCGCTGGTCGACTGGAAGGTGCCGCCTTCGGTGGTGAGCGGCATGCGGAAGGTCGTCGTCGTGGAGGCGACCCCGAGGGAGGGGGCGCTGCGCCCGAGCAGGGTCGGGATGGCGTCGTCGAGCGGGCGATCGTGGTAGTAGCGGAAGTCGGCGAATGCGTATGTGTCGTCGGTGCGGTCGACGAGCGGGAGCGGGCCGAAGTCGACGATCCAGTAGGTGTCGAAGGGAAGGCGCAGGAACTTGATGACGCTGCCGACCTTGTCGTCGCCGACGCCGGCGCGGGCGAGCTTCTGCTTGAAGATGGTCTCGGCCTGCAGGCCGTCGACGAGGACCCATACCTCGCCGTGGTCGGAGGCGAACCTGGCGATCTGCGCGAAGGTGTCGGAGGCCTGGTCGAGCTGGGCGGTGTAGGCGGGGTAGGCGAAGACGAGGGCGTGCATCGGCTCCCACTCGGTCATCGGGCGCACGGCGGTGATCGCGGGTGGCGGGGCGGTGACGGCGTAGTTCTCGGGATCGGCGGCGCGCTTGTTGTCGTACTGGTCGCCCTTGGCGGTGGGGAGCGTGAGGTGGCGCCGGTAGGCGAGCGGGATCGAGGCGTCGAGACGATAGACCCCGTGCGCGTCGAAGCGCGCGGCGAAGGGGATGGCGGAGTCGGGCGACGGGGCGGACGCGGCGGACGCGGGCGGGGTCGAGGGCGCGGGGGCGTCGTCGCAGGCGGCCAGCGAGGCGATGACGAGCGCGGCGTGGACGTGACGACTCATGGACGACTCCGACGTCTGCGGGGTGTCACGCGCGGCGGCGTGGCGAAGTGCATCGTAGGGCGGTCGTGGTGTCGTCTGGAAGCGCGGGTTGCGCAAGCGGCGGTGGGTTCGGGCGCGGGGCGGCCCTGGCGGCGCGCGCAAGGGCCGTTCTTTTCGTGGAACGCCGGCGCTCGGAGCGCGTGGTCAACGGTGGGGCGGCGGGCGCGTGGGCTGCGGCGACGGGCGGTGGGGCGGCGGCGTCGGGCGGTGGTGCGGCGGCGAGGGACGGTGCGGCGGCGGGCGATAGTAGGGATAGCGCGGGACGCGGCGCGGGTGGGCCCAGCGACCGGGCATGAAGCGGTAGCGGCCGTCGAGGAAGACCCAGCCGGTGCGGACCCAGACGTAGCCGATGGCCGGGGGGCGGGACCAGGCGCCGGCGACCCAGACGTAGGTCTCGCCGGTCCAGTACCAGTAGCCGTGCACCCAGACCGCGCCGGGCCATGGGAGCGGGCCGGGCTCCTCGGCGATGTCCGCGGGCGGGGGCATTGGGGCGACGACCGGGTCGTGATCGACCTGGACGTAGTACGGCGGACCACAGGCGCCGGCGATGAGGAGCGCGAACGCGAGGGTGAGGACGAGCGAGAGCGAGAGGGCGTTGCGAGTCATGGCGACCTCGGTGCGAGAGGGTGCTGGCGCTACGCAGGGCACGAAGTGTGCCGAGTCGAGGCATCGAGACGGGGCCGAAGGCTGGTCTGGTCACGCGGCGGCGGCGGGCTGAAACGCACGGCGCGCGGTGAGGGACTGTGCGTTGGGACACGGCGACGCGGGGTAGCGATGACGGTGTGCAGGGGCGCCGGGCTCGGCATGTTCGTGGCTTCGTGTTAGAGCGGAGTGGCCGAACGAACCGCGCGCCGAGACGCGGATGCGTGGGACGATCGCACGGACTCGAAGATGACGGAGCCGATCATGCGTACGTGGATCGTAGCCTTTGATTTCTCCGCCCATGCGCGGACGGCGCTGGACCTTGCGGCCGGACAGCTCGACGCGATGGGCGGCGGCAACCTGTGCATCCTGCACGTGCACCAGCCTGCGAGCGGTCCCGACGGCGGGATCGATCTCGGGCTCTTCGGTGCGCCGGGAGAGCTCGAGCGCGCCTACGTCGAAGAGGCCGAGCGCGAGCTGAAGAAGGCGCTCGACGAGCAGCGCGTGCGCTACCCGAAGCTCGGCGTCACGACGCGCCTGGAGACCGGCAACCCGGCCGACACGGTGGTGCGGGTCGCGGGTGAGCTCGGGGCGGAGCAGATCGTGGTCGGCAGCCACGGGCGACGCGGCTTCCAGCGCTTCTTCCTCGGCAGTGTCGCCGAGCGCATCGCGCGAAAGGCCGAATGCACCGTGCTCGTCGTGAAGCAGCCGGCGACCGAATGAGCGTTGGTGTCGGGCTCGGATTTCATTTAAGGATGAGCGCGGAGGCCCGACGGTCCTGGTGGGCTGCTCGGTCTTCAAAACCGCTGTAGGGCGCCAAAGAGGCGTCCTGGGGGGGTTCGATTCCCCTGGGCCTCCGTTTCATCGTGCTCGCGACCGAGCCTCGTGAGCGCGCGCTCAGCGCGGTTCGCTCGTGACCGCGCGCGGCCGCGTGTCGAGGACCTCGCGCACCTTGGCGAGCAGCGCCTCGGGGGTGATCGGCTTCTGCACGAAGTTGGCCGCGTTGACGATGCCGTGGTCGGCCTTCGTCTCCTCGCTGTAGCCCGACATGAAGAGCACCGCCGTCCCGGGTCGCCGCTCGGCGACCTTGCGCGCGAGCTGCGGGCCCGAGCCGCGCGGGAGCATCACGTCGCTCAAGAGGAGATCGATCCTGTCATCGCAGGCGGCCTCGAGCGAGAGGGCCTGGCCCATGTCCGCCGCCTCGAGCACGCGATAACCGCGCGAACGCAGGATGCGCGCAGCCAGCCGCCGCACCAGCGCCTCGTCCTCGACCAGCAGCACGGTCTCCCCACCGCCCTCGACCGGCGCCCGGTCTTCCGCGTGCTCGGAGCTGGTCGCCTGCTGCTCGCACCGCGGAAGGTAGATCGCGAAGGTCGTGCCCTGCCCCGGGCGCGTGCGCACGCGCATGTGCCCACCGCTCTGGCGCACCAGGCCATAGACCATCGGCAGGCCGAGACCGGTCCCGCGCCCGAGCGGCTTGGTGGTGAAGAAGGGCTCGTAGATCCGCGCGAGCGTCGCCTTGTCCATCCCGATCCCGGTGTCGCTCACCGAGAGCACCACGTGCGGCCCAGGGCTCGCCTCGAGGTGGGTCTCGACCTCCTCCGCGCCCACCTCGCAGGCGGCGGTCTCGATCGTCAGGCGGCCACCATGCGGCATCGCGTCGCGCGCGTTGACGACGAGGTTCATCACCGCCTGCTCGAAGAGCGCCGGATCGACGCGCACCATGCCGAGCCGCGGCGCGCGCTGCACCACGAGCTCGATGTCCTCGCCGATGAGGCGCGTCAGCATGCGCTCCAGCGCGACCAGGCGCTCGTTGAGATCGATGATGCGCGGCTCGAGCACCTGCTTGCGCGAAAACGCCAGGAGCTGCCGCGTCAGCTCGGCCGCGCGCTGCCCCGCGTGACGCACCTCGCCCAGGTGCGAGGCCAGAGACGGCGGCAGCGCCGGGTCATCGAGCACGATCGCCGTGTACCCCAGCACGATCGACAGGAGGTTGTTGAAGTCGTGCGCCACCCCGCCGGCGAGCCGCCCGATCGCCTCCATCTTCTGGGATTGCACGAGCTGCGCCTGCAGCTGCCGCTGGGCCTCCTCCGCGGCCCGCCGCTGCGTCACGTCGTGCTGCGTGAGCACCACCGCGCCGACCGCTGGATCCTCCAGCAGGTTGACCGCCCGCCCCTCGAGCCAACGCCAGCTGCCGTCCTTGTGGCGCACCCGATACGTCACCGGCCACGCCGTGCCCAGCGGGCTCGCCACCACCTGGTCGAAAGCCGCCTTGGCCTCGCCGTAGTCATCCGGATGGATGAGCCGCGACGCCGGCAGGCGCTCGAGCTCCTCGCGCGTGTAGCCGAGCACACGCATCAGCGACGGCCCGGCGAAGACCGCGCGCATGTTCCGGTCGATCAGCAGCGACAACGCGTCGCTGTGCGCGAGCAACGCGAACAGCCGCTCCGGCTCGCTCCACGTCGCCGGCGTCGCCGCGTCGATGCCCGCACCAGGTTCGACCTTCGATTCCGTCCCGCGCATCGTCGCCGATCATACCCGAGCGCCGGATGAACGCCACCTGCCGGCCCCCCGATCGGGCCGCAGCCCACCCGTCCTATCCGGCATGCCGGCCACGCCTCCGCTTGACACGCCCTCGCTCCGCTCGCGACAACCGTCATCATGAGCCAGCCGGACGCCACCTTCGACCGACTCGCCCGCATCCTGCGCGAAGACTTCCACGTGCCGGCCGACGCCATCACGCCCGACGCCCACCTGCGCGTCGACCTCGGGCTCGACAGCCTCTCCCTCACCGACCTCGCCTTCCTCGCGCAGCGTGACCTCGGCTTCTCCGCCGCCGCGGACGAGCTCCGCGGCGTCACCACCGTCGGCGCGCTCGTCGCCTTCTGTGACGCCAAGCTCGGCGCCGCCCCCCCAACCGGCCTTGCCTGAGCCCCTGCCGGCGCGCCGCCTCGGGCGCCTCTCCGCCGCCGAGCGCGCCGCGCGCCTCTGCGACCCCGGCACCTTCGCCCGCGAGGGCGCCACCCTGCGCGGCGCCGATCCCTCGTCCCCACCCGGCGACGGCCTCGTCGCCGGCGTCGGCCTCGTCGCCGGCCGCCCCGTCACCGTCATCGCCACCGACGGCCGCGTCCTGCGCGGCACCCTCGGCGCCGCCGGCGCCGCCCTCGCCACCCGCCTCCTCGAAGCCGCCCGCCGCGCCGCCCACCCGGTCGTGCTCCTCCTCGACTCCGACGGCGCCCGCCAGCGCGAGGGCCTGCCCGCCGTCACCGCCAACGCCCGCCTCCTCGCCACCCTGGCCGACCTCGGCGGCCACGTGCCCCGCCTCGCCGCGCTCTTCGGCGCCGCCGCCGGCTCGGCCGCCTACGCCCTGGCGCTGTCGGACCTCGCCGTCGCCATCGCCGATCGCTCCTTCGCCTTCGTCGCCGGCCCCGCCGTCGTCACCGCCGCGCTCGGCGAGTCCCCCACCCTCGACGCGCTCGGCGGCACCAGCCGCCACGCCGCCACCGGCCTCCTCCACGCCACCGTGCCCGCCGACGACGACGCCCTCGCCTGGCTGCGCGCCGCCCTCGCCCTCCTCCCCTCCTCGGCCCACGACGCCGCCCCGTTCGCCGCGCCGCGCCCCGCGTCCTGCCTCACGGCGCTCGCCGCCGCCCTGCCCGCCGACACACGTCAGGCCTGGGACTTCACGCGTGCCATCGACGCCATCGCCGACGCCGACTCCTGGCTCGAGCTCGCCCCCGCCCACGGCCCGAGCATTCGCACCGGCCTCGCCCGCCTCGCCGGCCGCCCGCTCCTCCTCGTCACCTCGGCCCCCACCTCGCTCGCCGGCGCCATCGACGCCGCCGCCTCGCGCAAACTCGCCCGCATGGTCCGCCTCGCCACCGCCTTCGGGCTGCCGATCCTCACGCTCGCCGACACCCCGGGCTTTCTCCCCGGCACCGCCTCGGAGGCCGCCGCCGTGCTCTGCCACGGCGCCGCCGTCATCGCCGCCTACGCCGAGGCCAGCCGCTGGGTCCCGCGCGTCGCCCTCGTCCTGCGCCGCGCCGTCGGCGCCGGCACCGTGCTCGCCGCCGAGGCCGAGGTCGTGCTCGCCCTGCCCGACGCCGCCATCGCCCAGATGGGCGACGCCGCCCTGCGCGCCGCCTCCGCCGCCGCCGGCCTGTCCCTGCCCGAGCACGCCCCGCTAACCCCCGAGGAGGCCGGCTTCGCCCACCGCGTCATCGCCCCCGAGGCCGCCCGCGCCGAGCTCGAGCGCGCCTTTTCCCGCCTGCCCGCGCCGCCCCCGCCGCCGCCCGGCACACGCCGACTCTCGCTCCTGCCCCTCTGAGGCCCGCCCTGTCCACGCGCTCCACCAGCCCTGCCCTCCCGACCGCCTTGTCCCCGACGCTGCGGCTCGGCCCCTGCCCGACCCGCATCCTCGCCACCGCCGCCGCCTTCCCCGCCGCCCCCCAGACCAACGACGCCCTGCTCGCCCGCCTCGCGCCCGACCTGCCGCCCGCCCGCCGCGCCGCGCTCCTCGCCCACCTCGGCACCGATCCCGGCGTCGCCACCCGCGCCCACCTGCCGCCGGGCGCCGACCCCCTGTCGCTGGCCGTCGAGGCCGCCCGCCTTGCGCTCGCCCGCGCCGCCACCCCGACCGCCGCCTTCGCCGCCCTGATCCTGGCCACCTCGACCGCCTCGCGCTGGACCACCGCCGAGTCCGCCCGCCTCGCGCACGCCCTCTCTCTCGACCTCGCCCTGTGCGACCTCCGCTCGGGCTGCACCGGCGGCCTCTGGGCCCTGGTCGAGGGCGCGCGCCTCGCCCGCGACGCCGCCGCCCCGGTGCTCGTCGTCGCCATCGACACCTTCTCGCGCGCCTTCCCCCCGGCCGAGCGCCTCCTGCCCTTCGCGATGGGCGACGGCGCCGCCGCGCTCGTGCTCGCGCCGGCCCCCGCCGACGACACCGCCACCACGCCCGTCGGCCTCGTGCGAGCCGTCTTCGGCGCCGCCCCCGCCCTGGTCGACCTCGCCACCGTCACCGCGCGCCTGCCGCCCGTCGAGCCCCCCGAGCCGTTCGTGCTCTCCGGCGACCCCGCCCCGTTCTCCGCTGCCGCCGAGTCCGCGCTCATCGCCGCGCTCGACGCGCTCTCACCGCCGCCCGACGCTCTCGTCGTCCCGCACGTCAGCCGCCTTCCGACCGCGCACCGCCTCGCCGCGCACGCCGCGCCCCGCGCCGTCTTCACCGACGGCTTCGTCGCTCACGGCAGCCTCGGCGCCGCCTCGCTCCTCGTCGCGCTCGACCTCCTGCATCAGCGCTCGCCCTCGACCCCCGATCGCGCGCACCATGTGGTCCTCACCAGCGCCGGCGGCGGCCTCTCCTACGGCGCCGCGCTCTGGCGCCTCGCACCGGCGAGCACCGCATGACCCCGAGCCTCGCCCAGCTCCCGCTCGAGACGCGCTCGCGCTTTCGCCTGCGCACGCGCGACGGCGTCATGACGCTGCCCGAGATCCTCGCCGCCGCCCGCGCGCTCGCGCCCACCCTGCCCGCCTGCCCGGGCCCGCTCGCCATCCCCGCGCGCGACCCGCTCGCCGCGCTCGTGCACCTCGAGGCCGCGCTCCTCCGCGGCCTCGTGCCGGTCCCGTCGACCCGCACCCACACCCCGAGCCCAATTGACATTCAAGTCAATATCCCCGGGGCCCAGCTCGCCATCCGCACCTCGGGCTCGACCGGCGCCCCGCGCCTGCCGGCCTTCGCCTTCGCCTCGCTCGTTCGCGCCGCCCACCGCATCGCCGCCTACCTCGCGCTCGGCCCCGACGACGAGGTCGCGCTGCTCCAGCCCCTCGATCACGGCTTCGGCCTCGTCGGTCAGCTCTTCGCCGCCATCGCCGCCGGCGCCGCCGTCACCGACTGCGCCTCCCCCTACCCGAGCGAGCGCGCCGACGCCGTCATCGCCTCCCAGGCCACCGTCGTCGCCGCCGTGCCGCACACGCTCCGCCAGCTTGCCGAGCACCTGCCCGAGCTCGACCCCCTCGCCGCGCGCAACCTGCGCTCGGTCGGCTCGGCCGGCGGCCGCCTGCCGCCCATCCTCGCGCGCCGCCTCGCGCTCGCCTTCCCCGACGCCGTGGTCTGGAACCAGTACGGCTGTACCGAGGCCGGCCCGCGCCTCACCGCCGTGCCCTCGACCCACGTCGCGTTCTACACCGGCACCGTCGGACGCGCGGTCGACGGCGTGCACCTCTGGATCGCCCAGCCCGCCCCGCACGGGCCGTCCGCCACCGCCGACGCCCCGGCCACACCCGACGGCGAGGCGTTCGCCCAGGTCATGCCCGCCGGTCGCCCCGGCGAGATCTGCTTTTCCTCCGACACCCAGATGCTCGGCTACCTCGGCGACCCCGACGCGACCCGGCGCCAGCGCCGCACCCTCGGCGCGACCAGCGGCTTCTTCACCGGCGACCTCGGCCTGCTCGACCCCGACGATCGCCTGCACGTGCTCGGCCGCGCCGACGACCTCGTCAAGGTCAAGGGCGAGCGCGTCTCGCTCGAAGCCCTCGCCCGCGCCGCCGAGGCCGCCGGCGCCCGCGCCGCCATCGCGCTCGTCGACGAGCCCGCCGGCGACGAGCCCGATGGCTGCCTCACGCTCGTCTACGAAGCCGATCACGAGCTCGACCTGCCCACGCTCACGCGCGCGCTGCCGCCGTCGGTGCCGATGGCGCCACGCCGCCTGCTCTGGGTGCCCGCGCTCCCGCGCCTGCCTTCGGGCAAGCCCGATCGCGCCGCCATCGAGCTCCTCGCCGCCCTGGCCGCGCCCTCCGCGAGGACCGCCCGATGAGCGCGCCCCCGCCGCCCGCCCTCACGACTCGCGTCGCTTCGCTCGTGCTCGCGATCGCCGCCGACCTGCCCGACCGCGACCTGCCGCCCGACGCCTGGTACGCCGCGCACGCCGAGACCCCACTCGCCCTCTCCTCGCTCGAGGTCGTGCAGCTCGTCGACCTCATCGAGGCGAGCACCGATCTGCTCCTGACCAGCGCCGACGTCACGCGCGCGCACTTCGCCACCGCCGCTGCCCTGGCCGCCCGCCTCGCGCACCGGGGCCTCGCATGAGCCCGACGCCATGAACGGCCTCAAGCTCACCCGCTTCGACGACGTCTTCCTCCAGAAGACCTCCGTTCACATCCCGACCGCGCGCCTCTCGACCGACGCGCTCGCCGCCGAGCTCGGCCTCGACGCCCACGCCGCCGCCGAGCTCGTCCGCCTGACCGGCGTCATCTCGCGCCCCGTCGCCCCGCCCGAGCACGCGACCTCCGACCTCGTCGCCGCCGCGCTCGCTCCGCTCCTCGCCCCCGAGCTCGCCGCGCGCCTCGACCGCCTCGTCGTCGCCACCGTCACCCCCGACCACCCCTCGCCCGCCACCGCCCCGCTCGTGCAGCACCGCCTCGGCCTGCCGCACCTGCCGGCCTTCGATCTCTCCGCCGCCTGCGCCGGCTTCGTCTACGCGCTCGATCTCGCCGCGCGCGCCCTCGTCACCGGCGATCGCGCCGTGCTCGTCGCCGCCGGCGAGTGCCGCGTGCGCACCCTCGACCGCGCCGCCCCCGGCGTGCGCGTGCTCTTCTCCGACGGCGCCGCCGCCGCGCTCCTCACGCGCGACCCGCCCGCACCCGGCGCGCTCCGCCTCGTCGCGACCGGTCTCACCGCCGACGGCAGCGGCCACGACGCCATCCGCGTCGCCGCCGGTGGCTCGCGCCTTCCGACCTCCGAAGCGACCGTCGCCGCCGGCCTGCACGCCCTCGCCATGAGCGACGGCCCGCACGTCTTCATGAAGGCGACCGAGGCCTTCGTCCAGCTCGCCGACGCCTTCCTCGGCGCGCTCTCGCTGAGCCTGCCCGAGATCGCGCTCGTCGTGCCACACCAGCCCAACGTGCGCATCCTCGAGCGCGTCGCCCGCCTGCTGCGCCTGCCGCGCGAGCGCCTCGTCGTCACCTGCGACACCCTCGGCAACACCGGCGGCGCCTCGACCGCCATCGCGCTCCACCTCGCCCTCACCCAGGGCCGCATCGCCCCCGGCGACAAGGTCCTCATCCTCACCGCCGGCGCCGGCTACACCGCGGGCGCCGCCCTCCTCGAAGCGCCCCCCCACGAGGCCCCGTGACCCTGCAACGCGTGCTCGGCTCCCTCCTCCAGGCGCGCCGCGCCCGGCGCTACCACGCCTTTTCCGAGCGCGCCCGCGACGTTCGCCCCGCCCAGGAGGCGCTCCTGACCCGCCTCGTCGCACGCAACGGCCACACCGCGCTCGCGCGCCGCCTCGGCGCCGACCGCGTGCGCTCGCTCGACGACCTGCGCCGCCTCGTGCCGATCACCGACTACGACGCGATCCAGCCCGAGCTCCAGGCCGCCCTCGCCGGCCGCCCCGATCAGCTCGTCGCCGGCCGCCCGCCGTTCTTCGCGATGACCTCGGGCACCACCGGCTTCGCCAAGTACATCCCGATCGACGACGCCTACCGTGCCGAGTTCCAACGCACGCTCGACCCCTTCCTCTACGCCATCGTGCGCGACCACCCCGCCGCGCTCGCGCACAAGGCCCTCTACCTCGTCGGCCCCGCCACCCTCGAGACCACGCCGGGCGGCACCCCCGCCGGCACGATCTCCGGCTACAACCTGCGCCGCCTCTCCCCGCTCTTGCGCCGCTTCTACGCGGTCCCGGCCGACGCCTTCGAGATCCCCGCGCCCGATTCCCAGCTCTACACCATCGCCCGCTTCTGCCTCGCGCACGAGCTCTCGATCGCGTTTTCGGTGACCACCGCCCCGCTCGCCGCCCTCGGCCGCACGATCGAAGAGCACGCCGACGCCCTCCTGCGCGACATCCACGACGGCACCCTCAGCGCACCGGAGCTCCCCTCCCCGCTCCGGGCCAACCTCGGCCGCCACCTCCGCAGAGACCCCGCCCGCGCCCGCCTGCTCACCGCGCGCGTCGCCGGCAAGCGCCCGATTCCCAAGCACTTCTTCCCCACCCTTCGCCTCGTCTCGTGCTGGCATCACGCCAGCGCCGGCACCCACCTCGCCGCGCTCTACGACGCCTTCGGCGAGCTCCCGCTGCGACCCGCCATCTACTCGGCCACCGAGGGCTGGCTCAACGTGCCGCTCGCCGACGCCGCCCCCGATCAGCCTCCCAGCGGCGTGCTCGCCTGCGACGCCGTCGTCGTCGAGTTCCTCGATCACGCGGGCGTGCCCCGCTTCGCCCACGAGCTCCACCGCCCCGGCCGCTACGAGCTCCTCATCACCTCGGGCGCCGGCCTCTGGCGCTATCGCCTCGGCGACGAGGTCGAGGTGACCGGCTTCTTCGACGCGCTCTCCCCCGAGACCGCCGCGCCCACCGGCAAGGCCCCGCTCTTCCACTACGTGCAGAAGACCGGCGCCGTCGTCTCGATCGCGCACGACATGACGACCGAGTCCCACGTGCGCGCCGCCGTCCATGCCGCCCTGCCCGGCCACCGCCGCTTCGTCTTCGGCCCGAGCCCGAGCGCGCCCGACCGCTACCGCGTCGCCCTCGAGCGCACGCCCGACCTCGAGGCCGCGCTCGCGCCGCTGGCCGCCTCCCTCGACGCCGCCCTGCGCGCCGCCAACCTCGGCTACGACGCCGACCGCGCCGCCGGCGTCATCGCACCGCTCGAGCTCGTCGTGCGTGATCACGAACACTTCGACGCCTGGGAGCGCGCCCGCCAGCGCCCCGTCATCGCCCAGTCCAAGCCCACCGTCTTCGTCAAGTCGCCGAGCGAGCACCTGCCATGACGCACCCGCCACCGCCTCGCATCGCGCTCGTCACCGGCGCCACCTCCGATCTCGGCGCCGCCATCGCGCGCGCGCTCGCCCGCGCCGCCGAGCCCTGGTCCCTCGTGCTCACCGGCCGCGACACCTCGCGTCTCGCCACGCTGGCCGCCGAGCTCGGCGCCACCGCCATCGCCGGCGACCTCACCGATCCCGCCCACCGCGCCGCGCTGGCCGACACGCGCCCGACCGGCTTCGTGCACGCCGCCGCCCACCGCTTCGCGTATCGCCGCTTCCACGCCACCCCGCCCGCCGAGGTCGCGCTCCAGCGCGCCATCGATCACGACGCGCCGCGCGATCTGCTCGCCCGCCTCCTGCCCGAGATGATGGCGCTGCGCTTTGGCAGGGTCGTGCTCGTCAGCTCGCTCGCCGCCGAGCTCGGCAGCCCCGGCGGCGCCGACTACGCCGCTCACAAGGCCGCGCTCGAGGCCCTCGCCCGGGGCCTGGCCGTCGAGTACGGGCGCTTCTCCATCACCGTCAACGCCGTGCAGCCGGGCCTCATCCAGACCTCGCGCCTGCAAGCGCGCCTCGCCGAGGCCGATCCCGAGCAGGCTCGCCGCCTCGCCGACGCCACCGCGCTCAAGCGCTTCGCCACCCCCGACGAGGTCGCCGCCGCCGTCGCCTTCCTCATGAGCCCGGCCGCCTCCTACGTGACCGGGATCGCGCTACCGGTCACCGGCGGCCTGCACCTCAACTCACGCTGGTAAGTTACTGTATCCACGCTAAAACTTAGCATCGACTTAACCATTGACGTCTTTTCTAATGCCGTTAGAATCGCCGACGAATCGACAATGGAGGTCGCCATGTCTTTCGAGGCTGGACCTGATCGGTGGGTAGGACGGGTTCTCGACGGTCGCTATCGGATCGACGCCCTGATCGCCAGGGGTGGCTTCGGCGCCGTCTATCGCGCGACCCAGCTCGCGATCGAGCGCCCGGTGGCGGTCAAGCTCCTCCATCAGGCTCGCCTCGAGAGTGACCACCACGCCGCCCGCTTCCGGCAGGAGGCGCGCGCGCTGGCGCAGCTCCGCCACCCGCGGGTCGTGCAGGTCTTCGACTTCGGCACCTGCCCCGACGAAGACGCGCTCTACCTGGTCATGGAGCTGCTCGACGGCAGGACGCTGGCGCGCGAGCTCGCCGCTCACGGCCCGCTCGACCCCGAGCGCGCGATCGACCTCGGGCTCGCCGTGCTCGAGGCCCTCGCGGAGGCGCACGCGCACGGGATCGTGCACCGCGATCTCAAGCCCGACAACCTCGTGCTCGAGCGCCGCGCCGACCGCGACGAGGTCAAGCTCGTCGACTTCGGCATCGCCAAGCTCGCCGGTATCGAGATGCGCGATCCCAACATCACCCGCACCGGCATGCTCGTCGGCTCGCCCCGCTACCTCGCGCCGGAGCAGGCCTGCGATCTGCCCGTCACCGACCGCACCGACATCTATTCGCTCGGCGCGGTGCTCTACGAGGCGGTCGTCGGGCGGCCGGTCTTCACGCGCAAGAGCGTCACGGAATACCTGACGGCGCACCTCGAGGATCCGCCCGATCCGCCCCCGGCCGATCGCCCGCCGCTCGACACGCGTCTGTTGCGCACGCTCATGCGCTTCATGGCCAAGGACCCGAGCGAGCGCCCCTCGGCCGCGCAGGCGGCCGCCCTGCTCGAGGCCTGCCGCGCCACGAGCGCCACGCCCACCCCTTCGAGACTCACCCCTCGCCCACGGCGCGAGCCGCCCCCGCTGCTCGGTCGCGCGCACGAGCTCGCCGCCTTCGAGCGCCTGCTCGACGACGACGATGCGCTGCGCTACCTCGCGTTCTACGGCCCCGGCGGGATCGGCAAGACGACCCTGGTCTCGGCCTGCTGCGAGCGCGCCCGCGCGCGCGGACTGACGGTCACCTGGCTCGACGCCGCCGAGCTGCCCAACCTCGGCCAGCTCCTCGCCGTCGCGTTTGCGCCCGTGCTGGCGGCGCCGCCGGATCTCCTCGTGATCGATCGCATCGAGCGCGCCGCGGGCATGCTCGACGCCCTGCGCGACGGGATCCTCTCCGCGCTGCCCGAGCGCACCCGCGTGCTCGTCGCCGGTCGGCGCGCCCTCGGCTGGGACCGCCACCCGCGTCTTGCCGGCGTCGTGAGCGAGCTCGAGCTCGACAGACTCTCGACCGCCGACGCGTGCGCGCTCTTGAGCCGCCAGGGCGTGCCCGAGCGCCTGCACCTCGCCGCCAGCGACGAGTCGCGCGGCCACCCGCTGACGCTCGCGCTCCTCGGCGCGCGGCTGGCAACACCCGACGCGACGTTCGAGACGCTGCGCGCGCTGAGCACCGGCCAGCCGCTGCTCGACGTGCTCGCGCGCGAGCTCATCGACCAGGCGCCGAGCGACGCCCACCTGCGCGGTCTCCTCGCGGCGAGCCTGATGCGCCGCCTCACCGATGACGACCTCGCCAGCGTCCTCCCACGCGAGGACGTCGCCCCGGTGCGCGCGTGGCTTTCCCAGCTCGCCTGTGCGCGCATGCGCATGGACGGGATCGAGCTGCACGATCTCACGCGTCGCATGTTCGTGCTCGAAGCCCGCCGCCAATCGCCCGCGCGCCTGCTCGAGCTGATCGAGCTCCTCGGCCAGCGCGCGCTCGACCGCCTGCGCACGGCCCCGCCCGAGAGCTACCGCGAGAGGCTCGTCGACACCGGCTACGTCATCGGGCAGCTCTTCAACATGCCCTTCGACCCGATCGATCCGTCGGACCTGCCCCCGCTCCTGCCCGCCGCCGACGAGCACTGGCCCGGCATCGAGGCCTTGCTCGAGCGCTTCGAGGGCCCGCGCGCCGTCGAGATCCTGCGCGCCTGGCGGGGGCCGCACTGCCATGCCGTCGCCGTCGTCGACGACGGCGTCGTGCTCGGCTTCGCCGCCGCTCTGCGGCTCGACACCGCCCCCGCCGAGCTCATCGCGCTCGACCCGGGCACACGCGAGCTCGCCCGCGAGCTCTTCGACGAGCGCGGGCTCAGCCGCGCGTTGCCGACTCTCTACTTCCGCTTCTGGGCCGGCCCGAACCACCACATGCCGAGCCGCGCCCAGACCCAGATCTTCTTCTACTTCATCACGCTCGCCACCAGCTTGAACAAGCTCGGCGCGCTCGTGTCGGCGCACCACCCGCCCGACTACTGGCAGCGGCTGGCCTCGACCTCGGCGCACGAGATGTTCACCGGCGCGGGCTTCACGCTGGACGGGCGCGCGTTCCTGCCCTTCGGACGCGACTTCAGCGGACTCGATCGGCGCGCCTGGCTGCTCTCTCATTTCCAGGCGATGTTCGACGCCCGCCACGCGCTCGCCGCGATGCTGACCCCGAACGCCGAGCCCGCGGGCGAACGCGGCGCACGCGCCTTCGATGCCGCCCTGGAGGCGCTCACCGCCGACGATGTGCACGCCGGACGCTGGCTCCCCGAGACCCACGAGGAGCGCGCGGCATGAGCGAGCTGACGCTGGTGACCTTCGGCCCCGCCTGGGGTCTCCCCTTCCAGAGCTGCGCGCCGTTCCCGGTCAAGCTCGAGTGCTGGCTGCGCCTGGCGCAGATCCCCTACCGCGCGCGCATCGAGAACGACCCGCGCAAGGGCCCCAAGGGCAAGTCCCCCTGGGTCGAGACCGCCGAGGGTGCACGCGGCGACAGCGAGCTCATCATCGCCTGGCTCATGCGCGAGCGCGCCGTCGATCCCGATCGCACGCTCTCACAGCGCGACCGCGCCGAGGGCCTCGCCTGGCGACGCCTCTTCGAGGAGCACTATCATCAGATCTGGGAGTACCTGGTCTTCCTCACGCCCGCCGGGCTCGCCAGCGCCGCCGAGTACTTCGAGCAGCTGCCCGCGCTGCCGCGTCCGCTCATCCGCGTCATGATGTTGCGCGCGCTGAGAAAGCAGCTCCACCAGCGCGGCATCGGACGTCACGCCCACGACGACATCGTCGCGATGGGTCTGGCGGACATCGACGCCGCCGCCGCGCACCTCGGCGACCGGCCGTTCTGGCTCGGCGACGAGCCGACGACGACCGACTGCACCGCGTTTGCGTTCCTGTCGCTGTCGCTGTGGACGCCGCCCGTCAGCCCCGTGCACGAGCGGGCGCGCCGGCACGACAACCTCGTCGCCTATTGCGAGCGCATGGGCCGACGCCTCTTCCCCGAGCGCATGGGCGGCCTGCGCTCCTTCGCCGCGCGCCCCGCACCGAGCGCTCCCGCGGCGCCGGCGGTCTGAGATGGCGCGCTCGGCGCTGCAGGCACGGCGACGCGCCGACAATCGCCACGAGATCCTCGAGGCGGCGCGCGAGATCCTGCTCTCGGAGGGGCCGGCCGCGTTCACGCTCGGCGCGGTCGCCAACCGGGTCGGCGTCAGCACGCCCGCGCTCTACCACTACTTCGCCAACAAGACCGAGCTCATCCAGGCGCTGGTCCTCGAAGGCGTGAGCGCCGAGGCCGACGTGCTCGTCGCGACCGCCGAGCGCTGGCAGGGCGACGAGTCCGAGCTCCTCGGCGCCATCGTGCGCGCGATGTACGAGCACTACCGCCCGAACCTCGCGGCCTTCCGCTTGACCTACATGCTGCTGCAGCTCGCGCCGCCGACCAGGATGGGCGTCGACGACGCCATGCTCGAGCGCCTGCACCCGGTCTCCAAGCGCATGTTCGACGCCTGCGAGGCGGTCCTCCTGCGCGGGCGCGCCGCCGGCGTCATCGCGCTCGACGTCGATCTGCGCGCCGCGGTGGTGTCCGCCCACCTCGCCGCCGTCGGCATGCTGACGATGATCGCGCTGGCCGAGCGCCACAACGATCCTCTGCGCCAGGGCGACGAGCTCCTGCTCCGCTCGATCGCTCAGCTCCTACGCACCGGGATCCGTCGCCGCGACTGAACCGCGCCAGCGATGATCACGGTCAGCCGGCCGGACCTCCACGCAATCCGAACGCGTCCATCCAGCGATAGACCTGGCGCCGATCGCAGCCATACCAGCGCGCCGCCGCCATCACCCCGCCCTCGCGCTCGAGCACGATCGAGAGCTCGGCCGCGTCGGCCGGCGGCGCGCGCCTCACGACCGCCTGCGCCGCCTCGCCCTCGCCCGCGCCGCGCTTGCCGACCAGGCCCTCGATCGTCTCGCGCGTGATCGGCGCCGCCGCCTGCTCGACGGCCAGCCGATGCACCACGCGATCGAGCCCGCGGAGGTTGTCGGGAAAGTCCGCGAGCAGGAGCGCCTCGACCGCCTCGGCGGTCCACGCCAGCGGCTCGACCGGGCGCCCGCGCTCGCTGCACCAGCGCGCGTGCAGGCGCGTGACCCAGCCGAGGATGTCCGCGCGCCGCGCCGACAGCGGCGGCACCACGAGCTCCCAGAGCGAGAGCCGCGCCCACAGATCGCGGCGGAAGCGATCGGCCTCCACGTCCGCGACGAGATCGCGCTGGGTCGCGGCGACGATGCGCGCGTCGAAGGGCTCGGCGCGCGTCGCCCCCACCGGGCGGACCTCGCGCTCCTGGATCACGCGCAGGAGCTTCGGCTGGAGCTCCAACGAGAGCTCGCCGATCTCGTCGAGGAAGATCGTGCCGCCCTCGGCGGCGCGAAAGAGCCCCGTCTGGGCCTGCGCCGCGCCGGTGAAGGCGCCGCGCACGTGTCCGAAGAGCTGGCTCTCGGCGAGCTGCGGCGACAGCTCGGCCACGTTGACCGCCACCCATGGCCCGTCGCGTCCCGACAGGCGATGCAGCGCGCGCGCGACGTGCTCCTTGCCCGCGCCGGTCGGGCCGGTGATGAGCGCGGGCGAAGGATCGCCCGCCGCCTGCACGATCTGCCGGCGCAGGCGGCGCATCGCCGCGCTCTCACCGGCGATGATCTCGCCGAGCGCTGCGTCGTCGACGCTCTCGGCCGCCAACGCGACCTTCTCGTAGACCGCCACCACCCCGCCCACGCGCAGGACGGCGCCGTCGCGCACGGCGCTGCGCGCGCTCGACAGCGCGCTGCCGTCGAGCCAGCTGCCGTTTCGGCTCTCCAGATCGGCGACGACATGCGCGTGGCTTCGCCCGTCCCAGGAGATCGCCAGGTGCCTGCGCGAGACCGTGGCATGATCGAGCGCGCACTCCGGATCTTCGCTCTCGCGCCCGAGCGTCAGGCCATCTCGCCGGAGCTCGATCCTCCGCGCCAGCTCCGGCGGGTGCACGATCGTCACGACGCCGACCGCTTGTCTGGCGGCGACCGAGGTCGCGTGCCGTGTCAGGGTCACCGTGCGCGCGGACTTCTTGGCGTCGTCACTCATCGCCCCCCATTCCTTTGATGGCAGCTTATCCCAGCGCCCTCGAATGTCACGCGCGCACAGCCGTGCGCCCGCCGTGACACCGCGGCTCGGCGCGCTCCATCGTCGCGCGCGCACCGCATCGGACCTCGGCGCGCGCCGGTCCTCGCAGACGCCTGCGTCCGGAACGCGCCTTGCTCAGCGTCACCGGGCCGGGCGCCGGCAGGCACCCGTGCGAGCAACCCAAGGAGCCCGATCATGAAGAGACCAGCCCGACAATTCCTATGGATCCCCCTTTCCTTGATCGCCATTGCGGCATTTTCCCGTATCGCCTCGGCACAGCCCGCACAACCACCCGACCTCGCGGGGGATTGCCTCGCCTGCGACGACGCGCTCGACGAATGCATGCGCACCTGCGAATGCGAGGACCCGCCAGCCGGCACGCCCAACCACGGCCTCGATTGCCCGACGGCGATGATGCATTGCGTCGTGTCCTGCCGCACCGACTACGGCGACTGTTGGCAGGAGGCCGGCTGCGACGACCTCGACCTCGACTGCCAGGAGTGCCTGGGGTGTGCGGCCGGCTGTGAGGTCACCGATCCCGAGTGCGTCGACCAGTGCGACGGCTTCCAGGACGCGTGCTGGATGGTCAAGGACTGCGGCGGCCCCTACGTCGAGACCACCCCGGTCTGCTACTACCTCGAGCGCGGCATCGACGACTTCGTCAAGGACCTCACCGACGTCTACGTCGTCACCATGCCCGGCGTCACGACCCTGGCCGATCTCGAAAAGCTCGAGCTCGGCCTCGACCTGCCGGCCACCCACTGCGAGGCCAACCCCCACGGCATCCCCTGCGCCGACCGCGACTATCGCACACGCTGGCTCATCGACTCGCTCGGACTCCAGATCGGCGACGTCACCTTCTTCCGCGACACCAAGGGACCCGGTGAGGCGTTCCTGCTCGCGGTCCTCGGCGGCAGCGGCGACGAGGGCATCACCGGCTACGATCGCACCGCGCTTCGCGCGAACCCGTTCTGGGGTCTCTCGGAAAAGGAGCTCATGCGCTTCTACGGCATGCTCCCGCTGCCCGATGACCTCGCGACGCCGCCGACCCCCGACGACTTCCTCGCGATCGCCGGCCAGCCGGGCTTCAAGAAGCCCGTGCTCGAGCGCCTGCTCGAAGGCGCCTTCGGGCGCGTCTTCGCGCGCGACTCCAAGGCCGGTGACCCCGAGCTCGGCTGCGCCGGCAAGATGTACTGCGACAACGGCCCGTTGGTCTTCGGCTGGCGCCACAACTACACCGGCCACAGCCTGCCCGACTGCGACCTGCCACCGTGTCTCGCCGGCCCGCGCACGACCAGCCCGTGGCTCGAGCTCGGGCGCGTCGACCGTCCGGGCGACAACCAGGACTACCTCGTCATCGACGTCGACCTCGAGCTCGCCATCGCCGACGAAGACCCCCTCGACTGCCCGGGCGGCACCGCGCCCTGCAGCACCCCCAACGGCACCACCTACGACTGGCAGGCCGACCTCGGCCTCACGCTCGTGCTCGAGCCCGCCTGCGTCGAGAGCCCGGGCCAGCCCGACAAGCACGCCATCGGCTTCCTCCCGCGCGAGATCAGCGTGCGCGTCGAGGACGGCAGCCCGGCGGTCGATCTGCTCACCGGCGCGCTCGACGCCGTGTGCTGGATCTTCTCGTCGGTCCTGAAGAAATACGACGCGCCCGCCTACTGCGAGGAGGGCCTGCTCGAGGGCGCGGTGCAGGACATCCTGCGCGACGCCTTCGCCAGGGTGACGGTGCTCGAGGGGCTCGACGAATGCCCGGCGCCGGTCGCCCACATCTCCGAGCAGCTCGAGCTCACGCTCAACCTCGACGTGCCCGAGTGGCC
>WYBB01000030.1 GCA_011526585.1 Deltaproteobacteria bacterium | reverse complement strand
CGCGGGCGGTGATCCTCGTGGATCCCGATCAGCGCCAACACCAGCTCCTTGCGTGTGATCTCCGCCATCACGATCTCCTCTGTGTGAAGTCGCGGCATGCTCGGTCCGGGGACCTCCCCTGTCAAGCACGCGCGCCCCCTTGGCGATCCGCGCACGCCGGCATAAGAAGGGCGCATGGTCTGGCCACGCGTGCTCGTTTCGCTGCTGCTCTCCTTCGTCGCGTTGCACGGCGAGGTCCGCGCCCAGGATGCCTCGCACATCCCCTTCGACGTGACCCGCCGCGTGCAGGTCCACCCCCCGGACTTCGACCCGCCGCTCATCGGTCGCGCCGGGATCCGGCGCCTCGAGACCGAGCTCGCCAGGCTGCGCTACCCCTTCCACGTCGTGCTCGCCCAGGCGCTGCCCGGCTTCGGCGACGAGGACGAGCGCGCCAAGGCGCTCACAGACGGCCTCGCCGCCGCCTGGTCCTCGCAGGGCTACGACCCGGCGATCTCCACGGTCTTCGCGCTCACCTTCGAGCCGCGCACCTTCTCGTTGCTCGTCGGCTCCCGCTGGGGCGCCGAGCTCGGGCTACGCGACGCCGCGCTCGATCCCTACCTCGACAAGTTCCTCGCGCGCGTGCGCGCCACGCCGACCGATCCCGTCGGCGGCATCATCGCGATGGCCCAGGCCCTCGACGAGCACATCTTCGACCAGATCGATCCCGCGCGTGTCGCCGCCCGCAAAGCGGCCGCGCTCGAGAAGGCGCGCATGCAGGCCCGCCTGCGTCTCGGCGAGGCGATCAACCGCGCCGAGGCCCTGCTCCGCGACGAGGACCACACCCCCGCCGACGTCACGCCCTTCCGCGAGCGCATCGAGCGTGCGCGCGCGCTCATGCCGACCGCCGACGAGGCGACGCTCACGCACGAGGTGATCGCGCTGCAGGAGGACCTGCGCCCGCTGGCCGAGCACGTCAGCGCCTCGCGCGAGGCCGCACGCGCCCGCGCCCAGCTCGTCACGACCGTGCTCATCGTCGTCGGTCTGCTCCTCGCATTCGCGCTCGTCTTCTTCATCGTGCGCAGCGCCCAGCTCTCGCGCCGCAGGAAGGCCTTCGCCGCCATCGCCGACGCCTGGGACGAGCGCACCAAGAACGCCGCCGGCCGCTACGTCGAGTTCTACGGCAAGCGCGACGCGATCCTCGGCCTCCTCGAGCTCGAGGGCAAGACCGCCGCCCTCCTCGAGCAGGTCACCGCGGAGGTCGACGGGATCTACAGCGCGGTCGCCGCGATGGAGGCCCACGTCGACGCCTGCGCCGACGAGGCGCGCCGCGCGCGTTGGTTCCGCCTCGCGCCGATCGACCGCGCGCTCGCCAAGATCGAGGCCCCCTTCGACTTCGACACCGGCGTGCTCAACGAGGCCGACCTCTTCGGCCCGCCGACCAAACAGCTGCGCATCGATCCGCAGACCCTCGAGGCCGAGCTCGAGTCGCGCTTCGCCTCGAGCATCATGGGCTGGAAGCGCCTCGAGACCGCGGCCGAGCTGCGCTTCCACGAGGCGGTCGCGCTCTTCCCGCACACCCTCCTCGACGGCCTGCTCGAGACCGCCGCCGCGCAGCGCATCCCGGCGCGCTGGCTCGTCGATCACCCGCTCTTCGGCGACGAGGCGCAGGACAAGACGATCTGGGAGGAGGCCGATCAGTGGCGCTGGAAGGACGCCATCGCCTTCCTCGAGGCGATCGAGGCCCTGCGCGAAAGGCACGCCGCCGTCGAGGCCCGCCTCGCGCGCCTGGTCGCGGTGCGTGAGCGCATCGCCGCCGTCAGGCTCGCCGAGCTGCCGGAGATCGCCCCGGCCGGCACGACCACCTACGACGCCGCGGACGATCCCGCCGACACGATCGAGGACGCGAAGAGCGCCGAGATCGACCTCGACCGCAAGATCCTCGCCGCCGATCTCGCGAGCCTCGATCGGATCGAAGAGGCCGCCGCCGCCACGGTTGCGCTCTACGAGGAGACCGCCGCGCAGATCCAGCGGATCCGCGACGCGCTCGCCTTCGCCGAGCCGGAGGTCCAGGCCGCCCAGCGCCTCATGGACAACGCCCTCAGCGCGCTCGACGAGCTCGGTCGCCAGGCCGAGCGCGCCGCCGGCGTGCACCGCTTCTCGCGCGCCTCGACCTTCGTCGAGGTGGCTGCGCGCCGCCTCGAGTCCGGTCGCGCCGAGCTCGACCAGGCGCGCTCGCGCCTCGCGCAGCGCCGCCACCTCGACGCGCACCGCCTCGCGGAGAGGGCCAAGGCCGCGATGGTCGCCGTGCGCGAGGAGGCCGAGCGCGGGCTCGAGCACATCGACGCGCTCGACCAGACGCGCCTCGCCTACGAGCGCCGCGTCTCCGAGATGTCCGCCGTGCGCGAGGCCAAGATCGCCGAGATCCGCCGCTACAACGGCACGAGCTTCCCCGACGCCTGGCACGCGCCCGCGGTCTCCCTGCCCGCCGACTTCGCCGAGCTCACCCGCGCGCTCGACGCCGTGGTCGAGATCTGGAACGGCCACGTGCGCACGGCGCGCATCGCCTGGGAGGAGGCCGAGCGCCGCCGCCGCGAAGCCGAGGAGGCCGAGCGCCGCCGCCGCGCCGCCGCCGCCGCCCGCCGCGCCTCGTCGACCTCGTGGTCGTCCTCGTCCTCGTCGTCGTCGCGCAGCTCGTTTTCGTCCTTCCGCTCGTCCTCGAGCTCGTCGAGCTCCCGCTCCTCGAGCGGCGGTTGGAGCTCGAGCCGCTCGAGCTCACGCAGCGGCCGCTGGTAGCAGATCTGTCGGTCATCACGCAGATCCCCTATGATGCCCGCGTGACCGAAGACCTCGAGACCTGGCGCGCCTATCTCCCCGGAGCCCTGACGAGCCTCCGGCGTCGGCGCACCGAGCGCGAGGCTCGGCTCGCGACCCTGCGAACGGGGCTGATGGCCGCGGCCCATCGCGCGGCCACAGCCCTCGCCGGACACCCCGGCGTCCAGCGCGTCGTGCTCTTCGGCTCGGCCGCGACCGGCACCGCGGACGAGCACTCGGATCTCGATCTCGCGGTGGTGGGTCTGACGGACCGCGAGTACTTCCGGGCCTCGGCGGACGCGGTCGAGGCGGCCGGCGTCGAGGTCGACCTGGTCCAGCTCGAGCAGGCCCCGGCGTCGCTCCGCGAGGTCATCGAGCGCGACGGGATCACGCTGTATGAGCGCAGCTGACCCGCAGCCGTTGGCGATCCTCCGCGCCGACATCGGGCGCGCACTGAGCGCCATGTCCGACGCCGCGAGCGTCGTGCGCGGGCGCCTCGTCGCCGGCCAGGTCCCCGCCGAGCCCGACGCGATGGCCTTCATCGCCGTCACGCTCAGCCACTGGTACAACGCATTCGAGGATGCGCTCACACGCATCGCCCGCACGCTCGACGGCGGGATCCCGAGCGGGAACGACTGGCACGTCGAGCTCCTCCGGCGCGCCACCCTCGATCTCGAGGAGCTGCGCCCTCCCGTCTTCGACCACGCGCACCTCGGCGACGTGCGAGAGGTGCTGCGCTTCCGACACTTCCTCCGTCACGCCTACGGCGTTCGCCTCGACGCGACCAAGCTCCAGGTCGCGGTCGACGCGATGCTCCGGGTCGAGGCGGGACTGCGTGCAGGACTCGACCAGATCCTCGCGCTGGTGCACGCGCTCGTCCGAACCACACCGTAGGGGCGGGCCTCGTGCCCGCCCGCACACTACCGCTCTGTAGGAGCGGGCCTCGTGCCCGCCCGAGAACACTCACCCCGCGGGCGCCTTCAAGACCCGCACGACCCCGCCGCCCAGCCGCTCCGCGAACGTCGTCGCGACCTCGTGCACGCGCGCCTCGTCCGCGCACGCGCGCGACGTGTAGAGCGCCGCGACGATCCGCCGCGTGCCCGGCACGACCT
>WYBB01000187.1 GCA_011526585.1 Deltaproteobacteria bacterium | reverse complement strand
TCTTCCGCGGCGCGCTCAACCTCGGCGTGCTCTGGCGGCCCGAGACCCAGAACCTCTTCAACATCGACGTCGGCAGCGAGCTCACCTTCGGCGCGGCGCTCGAGTACGAGGTCGTCGAGGACACCGCGTCGCTCATCGTCGAGAGCTACGGCAAGCTCGCGCTCGAGGGCGACACCCAGGCCGAGGAGCGGCCGATCGAGGCGGCGCTCGCCGGGCGCTGGTGGGTCGAGCCCGGCCACGCGCTCACGCTCGGCGTCTCGCGCGGGCTCACCGACGGCTACGGCGCGCCCAACCTGCGCGTCTACCTCGGCTATCATTATACGACACCGCGCGACGACGACGCCGACGGCGACGGGCTCAAGGACAGCGTCGACCAGTGCCCGCTCGACCCCGAGGACTTCGACGCGTTCGAGGACGCCGACGGCTGCCCCGATCCCGACAACGACCAGGACGGGATCCTCGATCGGGACGACCAGTGCCCGCTCGACCCCGAGGACAAGGACGGCTTCGAGGACGAAGACGGCTGCCCCGACCCCGACAACGACCAGGACCAGATCCTCGATCTCGACGACAAGTGCCCGGACGAGCCCGAGGACAAGGACGGCTTCGAAGACCAGGACGGCTGCCCCGATCCCGACAACGACCAGGACAAGGTGCTCGACAAGGACGATGGACCGGCCGGACCCGACGGCTGGGGCACGTGCATGAACGAGCCCGAGGACGTCGACAACTTCCAGGACGAGGACGGCTGCCCAGAGCCCGACAACGACGGCGACGGCATCCTCGATCCCGAGGACAAGTGCCCCAACGACGCCAGCGACAAGTGCCTGGCTATCCTGAAGAACCGCTGTGAGATCCAGATCTTGAGCCGCGTCGAGTTCAAGTACGATCGCGCCGAGATCGACGAGAAGAAGTCCAAGCCGGTCCTCGACGCGGTGGCGCAAGTCCTGCGCGAGAACCCGTGGGTCAACCTGATCGAGGTGCAGGGCCACACCGACAGCGACGGCGACGAGAAGTACAACATGGACCTGTCGCAGCGCCGCTCGGAGGCGGTCGTGGCCTATCTCGCCGAACAGGGCAAGATCGCGCGCGAGCGCATGAGCGGCAAGGGCTACGGCGAGTCCAAGCCGATCGAGACGAACCGCACGCCCGCCGGGCGCGCCAAGAACCGCCGCGTGCAGTTCATCATCCTCGACCCCAGCCAGGAGAACTGCCGCTGAGCGCGCGCGCATGGTCCGCGCCGAGATGCTCGGCGATGCGCTCGGCGATGGCGGCGACGGTGAGGCTCGACGGTACGCCGAGCGCGGTCGGGATCACGCTGGCGTCGGCGATGTAGAGCCCGGGGTGGAAGCCGCCGCGCGGGTCGAAGACGCGACCCAGCGGGTCGACGACGCCGTCGTCGGGGTCGCGTCCCATGCGGCAGCCGCCGAGCGGGTGCACACCGAAGCTGCGCATGCCGGGCAGCGTCGAGACATCGGCGATGCGGATGGCGCCGACCTTGCGCCCCCAGATCTCGAGGCGCTCGGCGGCGAAGCGCATGATCGGATCGTCCTGGTAGTCGGGCCACTCGAGCGCCGAGCGGCCGAGGCGATCGAAGACCGCGTAGCCGCGCCCGGCGTCCTGAGCGTCGAGCTTGTACATGAAGCTGCGCGCGAGCGCGCCGCGCGCACCGGGTCGGAGGAAGTCACGGGCGCGGCGCAGGAGCCCGAGACGCGGGCGGTCACGCGCCGCGGCTTCCGTCGGCTGGCCGATCAGATCGGCGAGCGCGCCCATGGCGACGGCGCTGAGGTGCAGGGCGACCCTGGGGATGCGACCGCTCATGATCGTGAGCGTGCGTGGCGTGCCGTCGCCGTCGACGAAGCGCAAGCGGGCCGAGGTGGTGATCGGCGCGCCGTGATGGGTGTCGATGACGTGGCGCGTGTCGTAGAGGAAGGCGAGCCCATCGCCGTTCATCGTCATGCCGCGGCCGAAGGTCGGGGAGAGCGGCAAGCTCGCGCGCTCGCGCTGGAGGAGGTCGAGCGTGCCGAAGGTGCCGGCGGCGAGCACGAGCTGGCGTGTGGCGATGCGCTCGCTGCGCGCCGGATCGGCGGTCGCGCGCACGACGACCTCCCAGCCCTCGCCGGGCGCGCGGAAGAAATGCACGGCCTCGTGCTCGCTGCGGATCTCGGCGCCGGCTTGCTGGGCCAGGGCGAGGTAGGTGCGATCGAGCGAGCGCTTGGCGCCGGCGTTGCATCCGGGCAAGCAGCGGCCACACGAGTTGCAGCGCGACCAGTCGATGGCGTTTTCGAGGTCGACGCGCGCGCCTGGCTCGACCTCGTCGAGGAAGCGTTTGTCGCCGAGGTCGTCGGCGAAGGGCGCGTGGCTCGGAGCGAGCATGGCGCGCGCGCGCGCGTAGTAGGGTGCCAGCTCGTCGTGCGAGAGTGGCCAGCGGGAGAAGGTGTGCGCCTCGGGCTCGGTCGTGATGCCGTAGTTGACGAGGCTCGCGCCGCCCAGGCCGCTGACGTAGGCGTTGCCGGTGCCGCGCCCGAGCCGCATCGCCCAGAGGCCGAGCGGGTTCCTGGGCCCGTGCCAGGCGCTCACGAGGCCGCCAAGCGTCTCGGGGAAGTCACCGGGTCGCCAGGCGCGGCCGCGCTCGAGCAGGAGCACGCGCATGCGCGGGGCCAGGCGCGCGGCCAGCACGCTGCCGCCATAACCCGAGCCGACGATGATGAGGTCGTACACCGTGGTCCGCCTGCGCGCCACGCGGAGGTCGGCGCGCGCACAGTGTGCGTGCTCGGCGAGCGTGCGGCCATGATCGCGATCAAGGCCGGCAGGACACGCGGGCGCCATCGCCGCGTCCTCACGACGAGGGTGAGCGCGCGCCCGGGACACGGCGCGACACGTTGGAACTTGCGGGCTCGGGCGTGAGCCCGCAAGATGCCGCGCCATGCGCTCGTCGATTCTCATCACGATGGCCACGCTCGTCGTCGTGGCACCGTTTCCCGGGCCGGCGGTCGCGGCCGACGAGGGCGGCGTCGAGCCGGCGGCGGGCGCGCCCGAAGAACCGCCGGCGCTGAGCGCCGAGGACAAGGCCGCGCTGACGGAGCTCGCGACCGCGCTGCCACGTCATGGCCTCATGCCGCTCGCGACGCCGGACGCGGACGCCGACGACGAGGCGTGGCTCCGGCTCGCGCGTAGGCTCGTCGGGATCTTCGCGCCGGCGCGCATGAAGGGCTCGGCGAAGAAGGCGCTGCTCGAGGCGCGGCCGCTGGCGCCCGAGCTCCTGGCGCTGGTGCCGACCCATCGCCGCTATCGGGCGCTGATGGCGATGCTGATCGAGCAGGCGCGGCGCATGAGCGAGCCGCAGGTGATGGTGCCGGCGACGCGCTATCGCCTCAAGGCCGGCGTGACGGCGCCGGAGATCGGGCTCCTGCGCGACCGGCTCAGAGCGGAGGGCTACGGTGACGAGGGCGTGCAGGGGCGGCTGCGCGACTACTTCGACGACCGGCTCAAGCGCGCGCTGCAGGCGTGGCAGAAGGACCGCGGCCTGCCGCCGACGATCGTGCTCGACCCGCTGACGCGGCGGCGGCTGAACGAGCCGATCGCGGCGCCGGTCGCGGAGATCGCGCTGGCGCTCGAGCGCTTCCGCGAGCTCGAGTTGCGCGCCGATCGCGGGCGCCAGCTCATCGTGCACCTCAACGACTACCGCCTGGTAGCCGAGCGCGACGGCATGCCCGAGCTGGCGATGCCGGTCATCGTCGGCAAGGCGAGCGAGCGCGACCAGACGCCGGCGCTGTCGACGACGCTCTTGACGGTGATCGCCAACCCGACCTGGGGGGTGCCGCAGCGGCTGGTCGACGAGAAGCTCAGGCCCGAGGCGCACGACGTGCCGGAGCTCTTGATCGACAAGGGCTACGAGGTGTCGGTCGACGACTCCGGGCGTTGGCGCGTGCGCATGCGGCCGGGGCCGGACAACCCCCTCGGACGGCTCAAGTTCGTGCTCGACGACACCGACGGGGTCTACCTGCACGACACCAACGCGCGCTCGGCCTTCGGCAAGGACGACCGCACGCTCTCGCTCGGGTGCGTGCGCGTGTCCGATCCCGTGGGGCTCGCGCGTTGGGTCCTGCCCGGACGCGAGCTCGATCTCGACGAGGCGCTGGCCTACGCGACGCTGTCGACCTCGTTCGATGGCGGCGGGCTACCGACCCATCTGGTGTATCAGACCGTGCTCGTCGAGGACGGTCGCCTCGTGCGTTTCCCCGACATCTACGGGCGGGATCCGGAGGCGTTGGCGCGCATCGACGCGCCCGCCCTGGCCGCCGCGCTGCGAGCGTCGGCCGAGCCCGAGGAGCCGCACGCGCCATGAGTGGGCGTGCGGCTGGTATCGTAGCGGTCCCTGGCGTAAGGTCGCGGCGATGGAGTCGGTGCCCGTAGGACAGGACGCCTCGGCCCACGCGCTCGACGAGGCCGAGCTCGCGCTGCT
>WYBB01000029.1 GCA_011526585.1 Deltaproteobacteria bacterium | reverse complement strand
GCTTCGAGGTCAGCTATGCGGCGCTCGGCGTCCACGCCTCGCTTCGATCATGCCGGCGAAGACTTGTCGATCGCGTTCTCCGAAGTGATCGAAACGATCCAGCTTTTCAGGGGCCTGAACGGATACGAAGCCATCGGCGTCGAGTTCGACGAGGTGCTCGCCAGGGGTGAGCAGGCTCCTCCCCTCGGGGCCTGTGGTGTGGATCGCGCCATCGAGCGTGATGCGCGCGTTGCTGGGCGTGATCTCGAATGTCATCGGGACGAGAGGTGGGGGCTCGGGCGCGATGGGATCCAACCTGATTCTCACCTTGACCGGCAGGCCTTCGCGGAGGTCGAGCTCGAAGGTCTTCGCTGCGTACCCGTCTGCCTCGAGATTGACGCGGCGCTTGCCCGGCATCAACTCGATCCTGTTGCGCCAGTCGGGCCTCACGACCTCATCGTCGATCCTCATCCTGGCGTTCCGAGGCTCGATCGCGAAGGTCACCTGAACGAGCTGTGGCGCTTTGGGCTTGAGGATCCTCACCACTTCGGTAGAAGCCCCCCCGTCGACGCTCAGCTCGAAGGACTCGGATTCATGGTCCGCGGCCGCGAGCTCGATCCGGCGCTTGCCGGAAGGGACCTCGAGCCTGCCCCAGCCGTCGGGCTCTCGCGTCACGCCGTCGATTCGGATCGCCGCATCCCGAGGCGCGAGTCGGAAGACGAGCACAGCAGGCAACGCAGGCCGTACCGGAGTCGGAGCCGGCGCTTCGGACGGTGGAGGTTCACTCTCGACGGGGCTCGGCTTCAGCGTCCTCCTGACCGTGACGGTCTTGCCCACCGCGATGGTGATCAGCAGCTCCTCCGGTTGATGACCTTCGGCGACGAGCTCGACGTAATGCTCACCGACGGACAGCTCGACGCGCCGCTCGGCATCGAGGGTCACGGCGTCGCCGTCGACCAGGATCTCGGTCTCCTTCGGGCTGACCTCGAAGACCGCGATCGCATGGGTCAGCCGTGGCTCCGGATCGCGCTCCACACACGGCTCTCCGGGCGCGCCAGCGGCGCCATCCCGCATGAGCTCGAAGCGGGCGGTCGTGATCTCGCCGGCGCGAATCTCGACGACCTCGGACCGGGCTCGACAACCTTCTTGGTGAATCAGGAGCACTTGCTCGCCGCGAGGCAGGAAGAGTGTGCCATCGACGTCCGGGACCTGTTTGACAGCCGCGATGAACACGGACGCGCTCGCCGGCCTCAGCTCGAGCACGAGACGCCCCAACTGGAGGATCGGCTCGAGCCGCGTCAGACCATCTCGTGCCTTGGCGCGGATCTCCTTCCTGACGTCGCGTCCGAGGCAGCGCCGATAGAAGTCGAACGCGCTCCGGTAGTCCTTTGTGAGCTCCCGCACGTAGGCCATGCTGTAGACCAGCACCGGATCGTCCGGGCTCAACGCCAAGGCGCGCTCCAGGTAATCGATGGCGCCGGGCAGATCGCCTGCATCCCGACGTTCCTTGGCCTTCTTCGAGAAGTCATGGACCTCCCTGCGCTGGCTCTGGGTGAGCGGCCGGTCGGACGCATGCGCCGCTGGCGTCGCTCGGAGGTGCTCACACACGGCGAGGAGCACAAGGACGAGCGTGAGTACCGAACGCCGCCGTCGGGGATGGTAGGTCATCAGTCCTCATCGATGAGCACGGGCTCGAGGCTCTGCTCTGCGGGTTTGGGCGGTCGCGGCGAAGCGCGCACGGGGCGCGGTCGCCTGGCGGCGGGGACGAGCTCTGGTATCGTGCTGTCGCCCTCCGACGCCGGCCCGGCGCGCTCCTGGGCGAACACCACGGACAACGACTCGCGCGCGGAGCGGATCCGCAGATCACGCTCCTGGTCGGCGTAGCCCGCGAGCTGGAGACGGAGCTTGTGGGTCGCGCCGATGCTCGTCCCGTACGTCAGCGGCGTGACGCCTATCTCCTTGTCGTCCATGAAGATGGTAGCGCCTGAGGGCTCGCTCGTGATCGCGAGCACGGCGGCCGCCACCTCCCGAAGCTCCTCGGCCGACGCCGCGCCGATGCGTGCAACGCGCGCGTGGTCGGGGGCGTGCTCGAATCCGGGCGCGTTCATGGCCGGGCTCGACGGGGGTACGGTGGCCTCGAGCGAGGCCGCAGAACCCGCGATAGAGGGCGCGATCCTGCTCCGCTCCTCGCCTCGCGCGAGAACCACCGCGAGCGCCCCGAGCCCGGCGAGCAGCACGAACGCTCCTGAGCGCAACGCGGCCTTCACAGGACGGGACCGTCCAGGCGCCTTCGCGCCGGTGGCGGTGTGTGATGGAGCCGGACGCACCGGCAATCCGGTCTGGAGCCCGACCTGATCGCTCGGCGGACGAGCCGCCAGCGCGGAGGCTTGTGCGTCACGACCGAGGCGGTAGCTCTCATCCGAATCGGCGAGCTCCTGCAGGACGACGCTCAGCTGGCGCTCGTCGGAGACCTCCGCGAGCACGCGCTGCATGGCGGCGCGCATCTCGCGCGTCGTCTGGAAGCGCGCCTCAGGGTAGCGCGCGAGCCCCTTGCGCAAGAAGGCGACGACCGGCTCGGGCAGGGGCAAGCGATCCCCGAAGCGCGCGAACGGGTCGAAGCTCGGCGACAGCTTGGCCCGAGCGATCTGTTGTGGCTCCTCCCCCGGGAAGAGCCGTTGCCCGGTCAGGAGCTCGAACGCGATGGCGCTCACGGCATACAAATCGGTCCAGGGTCCGAGGTGCTTGGCCTCGATCTGCTCCGGCGCCATGTACGACACCGTTCCGAGCACGAGGCTCGTCTCGCGTGACTCGGCGACGACCTTGGCGAGCCCGAAGTCGATCAGCTTGACGTGCATCGGGTCGCCGACGACCGCCTGCAGCATGATGTTGGCGGGCTTGATGTCGCGGTGGATGATCGCCTCGTCGTGCGCCGCCTCCAGACCGTTGAGGATCTGCGAGAGCAGATGCCTGATGGTGCCGACCGAGAAGCCGGTGGACTGGGCGACGGCCCGGTTGATCTCGGTCTGGAGCGTGCGTTGGCCCGGGACGAGCTCCATGACCATGAAGGGCTGATCGACGTGCATGCCGTATTGCAGGAGCCGCACGATGTTGGGATGCTGGAGCGCCGCAAGCGCAGCGGCTTCGTTCTCGAACTTCTGCGCCACACGCTCGGAGACTCTGGCCTGCAAGCCGCCCAGGCCACTCTCGCCGACGACACCGGACAGCTCCAGCAGCTTGATCGCCGCCTTGAGCCGGTAGAGTGGGCGTTGGATTCCGAGCAGGACCTTGCCGAAGCCTCCTTTTCCGAGTGCCTGCACGATCAGGTAGTCGCCGATGAACTGTCCGATCAGGATCTCGCGCTTGCTCGGCTCGACGACGAACGCGGCCTCGGCGTATGCCTTCGGAATGAAGTGCGCCCCAAGGCGCAGGCAGGCCCTCTCGGTGCAGGGTTCGCCCAGCTCTCCGGGCGCCTCGCAACGAGGGCATTCGGAACGCATCGACGTCGGGGCGGGTCGGCTCATCATCGAAACCCGATGCGCATCGTCGCCAGGCCGCCCCCGGGCAACACCACGCCTCCCACCTGGAGCGCTTGTCCGGGCTCGTCGTCATCATGCACAGCGATCATGATGGCACCGGTCACCGCCGAGGCGACGCCGACGCTGGTGGCGAGGATCCCGACGTTGCGCCAGGTGCTCAAGCGTGAGTTGTGCTCGAGGCGCGCCTCTTCGTCACCCACCGCGCGAGCGTCCTCCGCCGCCGTGTGCTCCGAGCCGCTGATGATGAAGGCGGCGACACCGGTGCCGACCGCGGCCACCCCGACGCCGACCAGCACCCACCCGAGCACGGGTGGCCCTTCGCGCGCGGGCGTTCGTCTAGCGACCTCGACCGGCTCCTGCCCCGGCCCGAGCGGCCCGAGCGGTGGCGTCGCCGGGCCCACCGCGGGCGCGACGCCCGGGCCGACCCGCAACACCGCGATGCGCTTGAGCGCGTCGGTGACGAGACGCCGTTGCGGCTCGGTGAGGTCGGGCATGGTGGCCGCGAGCTCGAAGCGCTTCTCCGCCAGGTCCAGGTAGCCCGCGCGCTCCCACAGGCCTGCCGCCTCGAGCACGTAGGGCCCGATCGCCACCAGCTCGAAGGCGCTGTCGAACCCGCGGGCGGCGGCCTCGAGATCACCGCGGGCCCTCGCCTCGTCGGCCCGCGCCAGGTGCGCACGCGCGGTACTGGCGTTGCCCAGGCGTACGATCGCCAACTGTCGTGCGTCGCCCTTGAGCTCCTTGTCCTGCAGCGCGGCCGATAGGTTCTCGACGGCGCGATCCTGCTGTCCGGCCATCATGCGCGCGAAGCCCGCGTTGGCGAGCCAGACGGGGTGGGGATCGAGCCGGAAGGCCTCGTCCATCAGATCCGCCGCCTCCGCGTAGCGATGCCCCTCGAGCGCGAGCCGCGCCCTCGCGCCGATCTCCTTCGCCTGCGGTGGGTCGGCGGCGATGCTCGTAGACGCGGTCAGTGCGAGGAGCATGACGCTGAGCCCCCCGGCAGCCATGAGTCGCTTGGACATGCTTGTCACCATACGGGGCGCGGGTCATCGGAAGGTGCCTTCGCGGGGAGGCGCTCGAGCCGGACTGCCAGGACGCCGGCGGCGAGGTCCTGGGGAGTCAGCTGGATCTCCAAGGGGCGATGGCCGCCCGCCACGAAGCGAAGGCGCGGCAGGGCTCCATCCGGCGGGAGCTCCAGCGTCAGCGGAGTGAATCCCTGATTCACCTTGTCGGCGACGACCCGCGCTCGCGGTGAGCTCTCGAGGTTCACACGCCGCGGCGCCGGCGTGACGGGCCCGCTTTCGGCGGCGAGCGCACGCCCTGCCGCCTCGGAGCCATCACCGTCCGGCGAGCTGACCGCGTCTTCCGACGTACTCCCCACCGGTGGGGAGTCCGCTCCGAGTCGCGCCTCGGCGGGCGCCCGATCGCTGTGACCTCCGCCGGCAATCGCCGCCGGCGGTTCTTGCGCATGGGGAGCCGCGGCAGGCGCCTCACCAGCGACCTCATGCTCGGTGGTCGCGGTCCGCGCGCCCGCGCCGCTCTCGTTGACCGCCGCGTCGCTCTGGCCCAGGCGGGGCAGCATCACGAAGGCTGCGACCAGGACGAGCACCGCCAAGACCGAGAACCACGCGAACCGATTCCTCGCGCCGGGACGCGGACGCGTGGGCACCCTCGGATCGGCACGCCCGGTCGGGAGCCCGGTCGTGTCGCTCGGGACCGACGCTGCCGCCAGCGCCTCCGCGACGCTCGGGATGGCGATGGTCTTGCCGAAGGCGCGCGACTCCACGTCGGCGGGCAGCCCGAGCCGGCTCGACTCGAAGCGCTGCCGGTCGGCCTCCAGCTCCCTGCGCGCGACCTCGATCTGCTTGCGCTCGTCGTCGATGGCGCGCCGCGCCGCCTCGAGCTTCTGCTGCTCTTCTCGCAACCTGCTGATCTCCTCGGAGTCGAGCAGCTTGCTCATGTCCTGCGCGAAGACCGCGGTGGTTGCGAACGCGAGGAACGCCTTGTCGAGCGCGCCGCGGAACTCGTCGGTGCTGCGGTAACGATCCCGGGGCTTGCGGGCCAGGGCCTTCTTGAAGAACTCCGCGGCGGGCTGGGGGAGCGCGATCGGTCCCGCGACCTCCGCCGGATCGAAGTCGCTGGTCAGCTTCTGGTGCAGGATCACCTGCGGGTCGTCGCCGCTGAAGGCGCGGTGGCCGGTCATGAACTCGAAGGTGATGCCGGCCAGGGCATAGAGGTCCGTCCAGGGTCCGAGGTCCTTGCCCTCGATCTGCTCGGGCGCCATGTAGTGCACCGTGCCCATGACCATGCTCGTGTCCCGTCGCTGCTCGATGACCTTGGCGATCCCGAAGTCGAGCAGCTTGACGTGATTCGGATTGCCGACCACCTCGTGCAGCATGATGTTCTCGGGCTTGATGTCCCGGTGGATGATGTTCTGCTGGTGGGCGGCCTCGAGCCCGTCGAGCACCTGGTGGAGGACGTGCTTGAGCACGGTCGGGTCGAGCGCGCGCTTCTCCAGGACCAGGCGATTGATCACCGTCTGGAGCGTGTGCCCGCCGGGCACGAACTCCATCGCCAGGTAGGGCCGGTCGTGGTGGCTGCCGTAGTGCAGGAGCCGCACGATGTTGGGGTGGTTGAGCACCGCGAGCACCGCCGCCTCGTTCTCGAACTTGTCGACGATGCGCCGGGCCGTCGCGGAGTCGTGCCCGCCGACCTCGATGAGCTTCACGGCGACCTTCATCCGAAAGAGCGGCCGCTGCAGCGCCAGCAGGACGCGCCCGAAGCCTCCCTTGCCCCGGCGACCGAGCACCAGGAAGTCGCCGATGAATTGCCCCACGAGCGGCTCACGATCGAGGCTCGTCGACTGCCAGGCGGCCTCGGCGTATTCCTTGGGGATGAAGTGAACGCCCTGCCGTTGACAGACCCGCTCCTGGCAAGGCTGCCCCACGTCTCCGATGCTCTCGCAGCTCGGGCACGCGCCGGGGGGTGGAGGAATGATGATACTCATCGGGCTCTCACTTGCGTCGAGGAGGGCTTCTTCAATCGTCGCCTGACGCCCCACGCGGCACTGCGACGGGGAAGCGCGGGTTCACCTGGCCGGCCTCACCGGGTGCGGGGGCCAGGAACGTGCGCCGCAAGCTCAAGGGCACGAGCGCCCCCACGGGTTCCAGCGGGGGGTAGCGCAGCGCACAGTAGCCACCCAACGCGTTGACCCAGTTCTGCTGGATCAGGAAGTCGCGCGCGCCGAGCCTGACGTTGGCGAGCGCGCCACCGCCGACCGAGTAAGGATCGCCGAAGCTCCAGACGCACTTGTCGGAGTTCTCCAGACCGATCCCGTCGTACCAGGCATTCAAGAGCGGATCGGTCGCCGCCTCCTCGAGCTCATGCACGAGGATACTGGCCATCGCGTCCGCGCCGGGATTGCCGTTGGGGCTCGGCACCCTGACCCCGCAGCTCTCCGGGCAAGCGAGCTCGGCGTTGGCCACGAGCGCATACTTGACGTCGACGTCATTGAACCCGGCGTAACTGTGCCATCCACAGTAGGAGGCGCACAGGTCGGTGACCGTCACGTCGGCCGCGCTTAGCACGACGTAGATCCCATCCGGATCGAGAGGCAGAGCGCCTAGCCCGATCGCGTCCGCCACGATCCCCCAGATATCGGCGTAGGTGAGCTCCGTGCCTCGGCTGTAGCCGTCGAAGGCGCGTCCGGCAAAGGTCACCGTGTCCGAGACCGGAGTGCCGAAGGCGTCGGTGTAGGTCGAGTTCGTTGCCCAGCGCGCAGACCCGCCGATGCCGCGCGCAAGGTCCTCGAGGATCTTGGTGGCCGTGTTGCCCTGCCAGTCTCCGTACCAGACGTAGTAGACGTTGATCGGCGCGGTCATCACCGGCCCGCCGTGAAACTGCATGCCACATTGGAAGCTGTTGACACCGGTATCCGTGCAACCGCTGCCGCCACACGGATCGGGCGAGCAGTCGTCGGTGTCGCCGAGGGACAAGCGATAGTCGATCGCGTGGACGGGGGCGCCGCTCCAGCCGGTGACGACCGCGTAGTACGACCCGGCCGGATGGTCCGCGGAGGTGATGCGCTCGGGTCGGTCCGATCCTGCGGAGCTCAGGCTGACCTGACCCGACGGGTCGATGAGGTAGAGATCGAGATCGACGGACGCGTCGTCCCAGGCGAGCTCGACAGCAAGAGACTGACCGGGCTCCAGCGTGATCGCGACCCAATCCGCCTCCGAGACCGTCGCGGCGTCGTGGGCACCGCAGATCCGCTTGTCGAGCTCCGTCCCGAGCGCGAACCAGGACGCCCCATTGGGACCGTCATCGGCATGCTCCCACCGGTCATCATCGACGCAGCCGTCGACGACGACGCACTGACCATCGACGCAGGCCGGCGCCCAGCTCGGGCACTCGATCGGGCCCCAGCACTCCTGCGTGACCTGGAGGGTGTACTCGATGGCGCTGGTCGGAGCGCCGCTGAAGGCCGAGACGCGCAGCCAGTAGTCGCCGTGCGCGGCCAGCACGAGCGTGATCGACTCCGGCCGCACAAACTCGGCCGACGACGTCACCGCCTGTCCCGACGCGTCGAACACATAGAGATCGAGATCGGCGCCGGCCGACGGCCAATCGAGCGTGACGCGGAGGGGCTCGTCCTCCACCGTCACCCAGTACCAGTCGTACTCTCCCACCGTGTCGCACACTCGACCGACGACGTCCTCGCCAGCGGCGACGAACGAGGCACCCCATGGGCCGTCGTCGAGCTCTTCGGGAGGGTCGTCATCCAGGCAACCCTCGCTCGCGAGGCAAGATCCGACGCCGGCGTCCACCCAGCAGACGGGATGGTCGATCGAGCAGTCGAAATCCGTCTGGCATTGACCTATGAAGGTCTCGCAGTCCCCGCCGACATAGCCGTCCTGGCACAGGCACCAGTATTGATTCGGGCCGGTTCCGACGCAGGTGCCGGCGTTTTGGCAGGGTTCGGGCACGCACGCGTCGTGCTCCTCGCAGCCGCCCAGACCGTCGGGATCGAACCCTTCGGCGCAGAGGTGACAGACCGGCTCGCCGTCCACCGAACAGCTCGGGCTCGCGCAGCCGTCCGCGGCGAGGCACGTCGTGACATCGAGCTGGTAGTACGCTGGCTCACCTTCATCGTCGTGCGCGCGTAGCTCGAGGTAGTAGTCGCCGGCGGGCAGATTCGGGATCGCGATCCCCTCGGGGTTCGCGAACGCGTCGGTTCTGGCCCAGAGCACTCCGGCGGCGTCGCGGACAGTGAGATCGAGATCGCCGGTCTGAGCGAAGTCGCCCACCCACGCGGCGTAGAGCACGTGGCCCTCATCGACCCCGACCCGGAACCAGTCGGACTCCCACGCCGCCGGACCGTCCGATCCGCCGCAGAGGTAGCCGTCGAAGGTCTGACCTGGAGCGGACACGAGCGTGGCCCCCGCCGGCCCATCGTCGCCCGGCTCGCGCGCGTCGTCCCATGCGCACGCGTCGACGATCCCGCAACGTGCGGCCGCATGGTTGCCGACACACGCCGGCGCCGCGGCGAGGCAGTACTGGAAGTCTTCGTAGCAGGTCCGTCGATCGAAGGTGAGCGTGTAGTCGACGGCGGTGGTCGGCGCCCCGTCCCAGCTCGCGACGATGACGTAGTAGCGTCCGGGAGCGAGTGTATCCAAGACCAGCTCCTCGGGATACGAGAGCTCCGAGTGCGCGACCGGAACGCCCGTGCGGTCACCCATGTGCAGATCGAGGTCGACGCCGGGATCGGGCCACGCGAGCGTGATCCGCAGCGGCTCGCCGGGGGCGAGCACGACCTCGTACCAGTCCTCCTCGAGCGCCGACACGTTGTCGCGGGCCCCGCAGATCCGCCCCGCGATCTCGGTTTGCCCGGATACCGCGGTCGCACCGAGCGGCCCGTCGTCGAGGTGCTCGCGCCCGTCGTCGTCGCTGCACGCGTCGACGATGGTACACCGCGCGGCATCGCCCGTTCCCACACAGGCCGGGGCATATGCTGGACAGAAGGCGAAGGAGCCGCCGCACGGGGTGTCGAGGGTGAAGGTGTCAAGCGTCACCGTGTAGGCAACGGCGGTGTCCCGAGCCCCCGCGAAGCTCCAGAGCTCGAGGTAGTAGTCACCACCGACCAGACCGGTGAGCCAGAGCTCCTCGATGTGGCCCGCGCCGGACACACCGGACTGGATGACCTGACCGTCCGCACCACGGATGGCGAAGTCGAGGTCGACCCAGGGCGTGGTCCAGGTGACCGTCGCGCGCAGGTCCTCTCCCTGGGCAACCGGGATCCGGTACCAGTCTCGCTCCGCGCCCTGGTTGCTGCTGCAGATCGCGCCCGCGAAGACGGAACGCGGCCCCGATGCGAGCGACGCCCCGCGCGGACCGTCGTCCCACGGCTCGCGCGCGTCGTCGCCCGCGCACACGTCGACGGTTCCGCACGACGCCTGTCCCGAGCCGAGACAGACCGGTGCTTGCACCGGACAGAACGCAAAGATCGAGGGATCGCAGAGCGAGCCGGCTGCGACAGCGTCAACGGTGAGCGTGTAGGCGACGGCGGTGTCCGGCGCACCGGAGAAGCTCCATAGCTCGAGGTAGTAGTCACCGCCTTCAACGCGGCTGGCCGGCAGCGGTGAGCGCGGCGACAACCGGGACGACCCCTCTGACGAACGAAAGAGGTCGGCGTTTCGGACGCGCCGACGAGCGCTGGCTCCAGCACGGCGACGGAGCATCGCTATTGACGCTTCGGCAAGGGACGGCGCACCTTGTGGGTGCAGAAGCGCATCGCTGAACCCATGGAGAGGTCGAGGATGACTGGTCGCCGCTGGGGCGTACGACTCGGGCTGCTCGTGCTCGCCTTGCCGCTGATCGGGAGCGCGCTGGTGTCACGCGCCCGTGCCCTTCCGACGTGTGAGCGCCTGCAGCACTCCGACGAGGCAGTACGCTCACCCGAGACCGCCTGGGGTGAGCGCGTCTGGCAGGCCGTCGACCAAGCGCGCGCGCGGCTCGACCCGACGGCGGGGCCAAGGCTCGTATGGGTCGAGCTCGGGGCGCTGAGCGGGGCGTGGTACTGCCGCGCTGCCGACACGATCTTCGCGTCGCGGGCCCTGCTCGAGTATGCGTGGCTCGGGCGCGCGACCGACGGGGCGGACATGCTCGGCTTCGTGCTGGCGCACGAGCTGGCGCACCGACGCTTCGATGACTCGGCGAGCGGCTGGCCCTTCCTCGACCAGAGCACGTGTGTGCGCACGCGGATCGCGCGCGAGCTCGAGGCCGACGAGCGTGCGGCGTTCTTGGTCGCCCTGGCGCACGATCCGCAGACACCGGGGAGGCGGCTGTCCCCGTGGCGACTCGAGCGCAAGTCGACGCTCGCGCACTATCTGATCGATGTCGGCGCCGATCACTGCACCGAGCCCCGCGCGCAGGCACTCAACCGGGCCCTCCTCGGGATGGAGGGGTTCGGTGACGCTTTCGAGCTCGCGCTCGCGCTCGCCTTCGCGCCGGTCGATGTCGCGCCTGCCGGCGGGACCGCGCCGCGCTCGCGCGCGCTCGCGCTGCTCGAGGGGATCGACGCCGCGCTCAACCCGCCCGACGGCTGGGCGCGGGTGCCGGAGCTCGCCGCGCTGATCGCCTGGCTGCAGGTGCAGCGTGCGGCCTCGCTCGATGGGCGCGTGTGCGAGGCACCGTTCCCCCGCCACGCCGCGGCGACTCCCTTCGACGCCCTGGGAGGGCGCGCGCCCGATCCGGACGGGCTGGCCGCGGCGCGCGCGGCGGCGCGGGAAGCGCTCGAGCGTGCACGTAGGCGACGCTTGCCGCGCGAGCTCATCAGGCCGATCGAGCGATGCCTCGCGTCGTTCGAGGCGCCACGGCGCGAGATCACACAACCCCCGAGGCTCGATGCCCCGCCGCTGCCGGGCTTCGACGCCGTGCTCGAGCTGCTCGCCCTGAGCTTCGAGGCGCCGTGCGAGCAGGGCTCGGTGCGCACCACCGAGCTGACGGGACTCGGTCGGCTCGAGGTGGTCGAATCCCCCGAGCGCACCTGCTTCACGCTCCACGGCCAGCACCCGACCCGGGTCGTGGTCCTTCGTCCCGCCGATGCGCTCGCGGCGTCGCTCGACGCCTGGCGGGGCGGATGTGTCGTCTTCGGCCAGGGTGTCGGCGACGACGGCGGCACCGTCCATGGCGCCAGGTGCGCGGGGGTCGATCGGGCCGCCGAAGACGGCTGGACGCTGTTTGCCAGAGGTCGGGAGATCGAACGAATCGTCCGGGTGGGCCAGCGCGCCCAGTGAGGTCGTGCCGTGGGTGTGCGCGCAAAACGCCCGGCTCGTTCATCCACCAAACACACGACCGAGACCTGCGTCGGCGCCATTGACGAGGTGCGTATGTTTGGTGAGACTCGCCCTGTAGCTTATCTCTCGTGCGGCGCTCTGCAGGCGGTCTCCAGGTGCTTCTCGCCATCTTGCGGCGGATTCGAGCAGGCGACGACGGGCTCGATCCCTCGAGAACGGGCGAGACGTCGGGCGAGGACTGGTTCGCCCGCGCCGACGAGGCTCTCGCCGCGGCTCGCGCCGCGAGCTCCATCTTCGAGCGTGACGCGCTCTACGACCAGGTCGTGACCGCCATGGTGCACGCCACCCTACCAACGCTCGCGCGCTTCTGTCAGCACAAGCTCCCCGGGGATCCGATCGGAGCCGAGGACGCCGTGCAGGCGAGCTACCTCGCGTTTCGCGAGGCGCTGCCGACCTTCGAGGCCCGCTCGTCACTCAAGACCTTCCTGTATGCCATCGCCTTCAACCGCTGCCGCGACCAGCGCAGCTGCGACGCGCGACGAGCCCAGCTCCTGCGCCGCAACGCCGGCCACGTCGCCGACACCCTCCACGGCGGGCTCGAGGCCCACGACCTCGATCGCCGGGAGGTCGAGGAGGAGGCCAGGTTGCGCGCCCGCGACGTCGAGCGGGTGCTCGGTGTCATGCCCGCGCGCGAAGCCTACATCCTGCGCGCGCGCCTCATCGACGAGCGCGACTACGCCGACATCCTCCCGGAGTACCAGCGTCGCTTCGGTGACGGCATCACGACGCCAGCCCGGGCTGCGGACGCTCTTCTTCAACGCGCGCAAGCGGCTCGTCGCGCAACTTATCGAGGTGGTCAAGTGACGCCCGACGAGCGCGACACGCCCGACGAGGTCGCCGCGAACGAGGTCGCAGCGTTCGAGTCCGCAGCCGAGCCGATCGGCGCCGAGCTCGAGGCGCGCGTGCTCGCCCGCCTGGACGAGGCGTCCACTGCGCGGCACGAGCGTGGGCTCGCCCTGGCGACAGCGGCCATCCGCGGGCGACGCGCGACCCGCTCGCCGCTGTCCTCGCCGCTGACCTGGACGCTGGTCGCGTTGGCGGCCGCCGCTTCGGTATGGGTGACGATCGCGCTGACGCCCGACGCGAGCGAGCTCGAATATCCCGCCGCCTTCGCGCCGACCCTGCCCCCACCCCACGCGGTGGCGGTCGACATCCGCTATGACGACCGCGGACGCCTGAGCCGGATCGCGCCAGCGACCGAGACGCCCCCGGCCGACGGAGAGCACCTGATCTTCCGCGCGGGGCACCTCATCCGGATCGAGCACTACCGCAAGGGGGTGCTCGACGGTCCAGCATACGACTTCGACGCCGACGGCGGCCTCGTCGCGATCCGCACCTGGGCGCTCGGGGTCGAGCGCGGTCCCTTCATCGAGCTCGATGGCAAGGGTCGAGTGCTGGGATCGGGGGTGCGATGAAGATCGCCGTCACGGCGCTCCTCGGTACGCTCGCCGCGATCGCGGTCGCCTGCGCTCGACCGGCCCACGCCGGGGGGCGGCGCCTCGCGCTCGTCGTCGGGACCAGCACCTACGCCGACCCGACCTGGACAGGGCTCGTCAACGCGGCCACCGACGCCGAGCGGATCGCCGACCTGCTCGAGCGCCGATTCGCCTATGATGTCATTCGCCTCATCGACCGCGACCGCGACACCTTCAAGCGATCGCTGGCCACCCTGTCCGAGGCCGCCGCGGAAGCCGACGACCTCCTGGTCTTCGTCGCCGGCCACGGCCACTTCGACCCGACCGACAAGGCCGGCTATCTCGTGTTCGCGGACGCCGATCCGACCTGTGACCGCGGCTGCTACCCGTTGGACAACATCAAGCGCGCGCTCTTCGGCACGCGCGCGCGACACGTGCTCGTCATGCTCGACGCCTGCTACGCGGGCACCTTCGACCCGGCGATTGCGTTCGGCGGCGGCACCTTCGCGCGCCGCGGCGAGATCGTGCCCGCCCACCTGCGCCAGATCCTGCAGGATCACGCGGCAGCCAGGAGCCGCCTCGTCTTCGCCTCGGTCGGCCGCGCACCCACCCTCGACGGCACGCCGGGTCAGGCGCACTCCCCGTTCGCGCGCATCCTCCTCGCCGAGCTCGAACGCGCCGTCACCACCGGGGCGGTGTCGATCGACCGGATCGCCATCGTCATGAAGGAGGGACCCGAGCCGCTGCCCGTGCTCGCACCGACGAGCTTTCCCGCCGCCCTGCCCCACGACGTCAACGGGACCTTCCTCTTCGTCGCGGCCGCCGATCTCTGCGCCGACTTCGAGCGCGTGATCGCCCAGGCGCGCAAGACGACGAGCGGGACGACCGGCGCACCGGCTGGGGCCAGGCGGACGCGATCGATCCGCCACTCGTCGGCGCGAGCCGCTGCCTGCGCCAACGCTTCGCCACCGACGGCGCCGATCTGCTGCGTTGCCGCTTCGGTCGTTTCCCCGAGGCGGAGATCGACGAGCGGCGACGCGCGCTCGACAAGCGCCTCGCGCTCTGTGTCGCCGCGACCGAGGCCGGCGCAACGTCGGAGATCGCCTGCGAGGCGGGCAGCTGCGGGCTGAGCGTGGACGTCGATCTCGCCAGGGAAGTGCGATGAGAGTCATCATCGGCTGGCTCGTCGTCGCGCTCGCGTCTTGCGAGATCCCGTCGAAGGAACCGCCGGCGGACAGCGCCAGCCTCGCGGATACGGCCGGCTCGTCCGAGTCGACCGACTCGCACGGCGGCGACCAGATCAGCGAAGAGACGGGAGTCGATACCAGCTCGGCCGAAGAGGACGGCGACGCGACGCAGGCCGAGACGATCGCCGAGGACGCGACGACCGACATGATGACCGACCTCGACCACGCCGAGGTCGCTCCGATCGATCCGTGCGACCCGGACCCGTGCCTCGACGCGGCTGCATCGCACTGCGACGTCTACCGCACCGCACTGGTGAGCCACCCATCGACCTGCACGGCGGTCGATGGCATGCCCGTCTGTGAGCGCGCCCAGGTCTCGGCGCCTTGCGAGGCCGGCGAGCTCTGTCTCGACCGAGCGTGCACGCCGGTCGCTTCGCGCTGCGAGTTCCCGATCGTCGGTCAGCTCGCCGTGACGACGTGGATCGACTTCGGCGATCAAGCCCTCTTCCCGGACCCCGCCACCTGCGAGCGCGAGGACGCGTGCTGTCGTGACTGGGACGGCGACGGCTTCATCGACAACGCGCTCGGCGACACCTTCCGCGAGCTCGCCACCATCCTCGGTCCCAGCGCCGCGATCTGGGAGGGCGTCGTCGCGCGTGGGCCGCCGCTCCTCGAGCTGCGCGGCGTCGACGACTGGGCGGACGATCCGGAGGTCGAGCTCATCGGCTACGCCGGGTCCCAATACCGCCCGGACGATGGCACCGTGGTGGTCGGCGCCGACGGCTTCGAGCCGGGCACGAACCTGCCGCCCGTCTCGGGCTGGGGGCGCATCGAAGGTGGCGTCCTGCATGTCGAGGACGGCTACCTGAGGACCGTCGTCGGACCACCCCACGCGCCGGTCGTGATGGAGTACCGGCAGCTTCACGTCGAAGCCCGCGTCACACCCGACGGTGAGCACGGCGGCTTCGCCGCTGACGGGGTGGCGGGTGCGCGGGGCGCGAAGGTCAGCGGGCTCATCGCGCGTGATGCGATCTTCACCGGGCTCAACCAGCACGGCTTCGACTTCTGTCGCTGCATCAGCTTCGACGACGTCGACGAGCCGTTCATCGACCTCGCCGCCGGCCAGTGCCACCCGCCCGAGAGCCGCGCCCCGACCGACGGCTGCGTCGAGTCGGACTCGCTGTGCGAGCTGCTCGAAGGCCCGTTCTGCGACTTCCTGGTGGCACGTTTCCAGCCGGACATCGACACCAACGGCGACGGTCGCTTCGATGCGATCTCGGTCGGACAGTGGACGACGCTCGTGGCCGTGCGCATGCGCGAGGTCGAAGACTGTCCTTGACCCGCCTCAAGGACACCGCGGCGGTGAGGAGAGCGCCAGCGTGCCGTCGGGCTCGACCGGGCACTCGACGCGTGCCGGATAGACGTCGCGACGCACTCTGCACGCGAAGCCCGCGCGCGCGCCGGTCGGCAGCGCGAAGGTCCCTTGCACGAGTCCCGCGCGACACGCATCGAGCTCGCACGGCGCGACGACGAGGGTGACCGGGGTCAGCGCGCTGGTAGCACCGAAGCTGTCGCGCAGTCGATACTCGAACACGTCTTCGCGCGGCGTCGGCTCATCCGGCCGATAGACGATCGTGTCGCCCGCGAGCGTGACGGTGCCGGCGCGCGCGTCGGTGACCAGGTCGATGGTGAGCGGATCGAGATCGACGTCGTAGTCGTTGTCGAGCAGCCAATCGATCGGAATCCGCGTTTCGCCGCCCGCGAGTCGATACGCATCCGGGCGCGCGAGCGGCGGGTTGTTCTCACGCGTGCGGAAGTCGACCGATCCGGGTGTGGTGACGTTGGCGCGGACCCAGCGCGACGTCGGCTGCAGGGGCGACTCGGCGCTCGGGTAGCGGATGCGCGCACGGATCCGATAGGCACTCGATGGGTGGAGGCCGCCCGCCGTGAGCTCGACCGGGCGCGCGCTGTCACGCACGACCTCGTCGCGAAAGATCCCGGCGCTCGAGCGCGGCGACGGACGTGCCTCGAGCTCGACGAGGTGTCTGCCCGGAATCGGAGCACCGGGTCCGAGGCGAGCGACCGCCAGGTCGCGCTGGCCGACGATGGCCCAGGGCTCGACGGCGCGGCGCTCGAAGGCGTCGAGCGCGGTGAGCGCGAACCCTCGTCCGCGCGCCCCGTCATTGCCGAGCACGATGGCTATGGAGGGACGACCCTCCTCGACGCCGGCGATCGCGAGATCGCAGAATCCGTCGCCATTCCGATCGAGCGGCGCGAGCGCGAGGCCGAAGCGTGCGTCAGCCCGCCCACCCGCCAGCGTCCAGGCCGGCACCGGCGCGAGGCCATCAGGCCCGCCGCGGAAGACCTCCACCCGCCCCTCGGCGGCGAAGTCGCCGCTCCAGTCCGGGCGACCGACGACGAGCTCGGCGTGGCCGTCCCCGTCGACATCGCACGCGCTCAGCGTGACCTCCGGGTCCGTGGTCGTAGGCTCGCCGCCCGTCAGCGCCAGCGTCGTGCGCGCCTCGCCCGCGAAGTAGACCTCGATCCGCGCGTCGAGCGGAGCAGCCACGGCGACGTCATCCCGGCCGTCGCCGTCGAAGTCGCCCGCGGCGATCGCGGCGCCGAAGCGCGCGTCGAGCCCCGGGCGCGGATCGGTGAGCACGCGGCGCGCGCCCTTGGGGGGTGGTCCCGCCGGACCATCGGGGAAGCTCGTGCCGCTGACGATCTGGACCTCGCCCACCGCCGGGGATCCGATCGCGAAGTCCGCGCGCGCGTCCCCGTCGATGTCACCCAGGGCCGCCAGGACGCCGAGCGCCTCCCCCGGGCGCGTGCCATCGATGCGCCATCCGCCGCGGACGAGGAAGTCGGTCGCGCTGACGTTGACGCGATGGAGGCGCATGACCATGACGAGTCCGGCGCCGGTCGCGGCGACGTCGGGGCTGAACCCGGGTTCGCTCCACGCGACCTCGCCCGACCCGTCGCCGTCGAGGTCGCCGAGCATCGCGACCGAGGTGCCGAGCCGCGCCGCGGGGTGCGGGCCGGCGTGCATCGAGACCGCGCCGCGAGAGGTGGACCAGGCGTCGAGCTCGACGCGACCTCCGTCCTCGCCTGGGACGAAGCCGGGCTCGAAGGTCGCCGAGATCGGGGCCGGGTCGAAGTAGCGCTCTCGCCTGATCCCGTCGTGAAGAGGCGGCTCGCGCGTGTCCAGCATGACCAGGCTCGGGTCGTCGCGGGCGGCAAGGAGCGCGACCACACCTCCATCGACGCGCACCATCCCGCCCGCGGTGCCGTCGAGATCGGCGAGGCCGATCAGGAGATCGCCGCGACGTCCGTCCTCATCGAGATCGGGACCGCCCGCGAGCGCGACGACGGGTCTGGCGTGCGGGATCGCGTCGGACCTCGGTCGGACGATGGCGACGATCGGCCCGAAGAGCTCCAGGCGACCACGCCGGATCGCGATCGATCCATCGACGACGGAGGCGATGTCGGCGAGGCCGTCCGCGTCGACGTCGCCAATCGCCCACGCGCGCGCACCCGCCCAGACCTCCCGCGGTGCCTGTCCATGAGCCGCGCCCAGCACGAGTCGGCTCGTCTCGCCGCGCGTGATCAAGACATCGGCGACCAGGTCGCCATTGACGTCGCCAGCGGCCGCGACGGTCTCGTCGAGCTCGAGATCAGCGAAGGGCCACGCGAGATCGGCCAGGTCGTCGCCGTCGACGTCTCCAAGGGCGACCGGCGCGCGTGGCGCTGCGAAGAGATCGATGACCCGGATCCCTCCGGCCTCGCCCCCCAGCACCCACGTGTTCAGGCCGTCGCGCGCCACCAGATCGCCGAGACCGTCGCCGTCGACGTCGAACGCACGCTCGAGGTGCTCGCCTAGACCCTGAAAGCCGCAGATCTCGTGCTCGGGAGTCGGCGCGAGCTCGCGATGAATCGCGATGCACCCCAGGAGCCCCGCCCGAGCGCGCCTCGGCGAGGCGATGACCAACTCGCTACGAGCATCGCCGTCGAAGTCCACGCCGGCGACTGCGGACCCGTAGCCCTCGACAGGATCACCCTGCAGGACGTGCTGGCGCGACACGCCGCCCTCGACGGCGCCGAAGAGCACACGCACGCGGCCGAGCGTCGGCTCTGCGAGCGCGAAGTCCGCGAGCCCGTCTCCGTCCACGTCACCGACCATCGCGACGGTCACCGACGGTGAGGTGTCACTCCATACGACCGCGGCGAGCTCGGGTCCGTCGAGGAGCTCAATCCTACCGTCGCTCGCCCATGCGACCTCCGAGGCGAGATCGCCGTCGACGTCACCAACGATGATCAGACGGCCACCGTCGTCGGCGCGTGCGGCGCCGGCAAGGAGCGACCCGCATCCGAGCGCGAGCAGCGTCGGAACGGCGGGAGCCGGGATACGGTGCGCGGGCTTCACCTACCGCCATTGATAGCCCAGCTCCGCCGCCGTCGCGACTCCCACGTCCGCACAGGCGCCGCGGGGCTCAGAAGTTGGCGTTGGCCGCGGTGCCGTCGGCGCCGTTGGCGCCCGAGCGGGTCTGGTCGACCGAGGCGCCGCCCTGCCCGCCGCCGCCGCCCTGCCCGCCCGCGACGAAGGCGTTGCCGCTCTTCCACGAGGCCGGCGGCGTGCCGGGGATGTTGACGAAGAGGCCGTAGCTCGGTCCGCCGGCGCCGCCGCCACCGCCGCCGCCGTGGCCGCCGCTGCCGCCGTTGCCGCCGTTGCCGCCGCCGGCCGCGCAGCGCGTCTGCTCTTTCTCGGTCGAGGTCGGCAGCTTGTCGCCGGCCGTGCCGCCGACGCCGCCGATCCCGGCCGCGCCGCCGACGCCGCCCGCGCCGCCGTTGCCGCCCGCGCCGCCACGACCCGACTGCACGGTGTTGCCGCTGAGCGTCGGGGTGTGCAGCGCGCTCGCGCCGACGATGAAGATCCCGAAGCTGCCGCCGCCGGCCTTGCCGCCGGTGCCGCCGGTCGCGCGGCAGCCACCCGAGCCGCCGCCGCCGCCCGAGCCGGAGACGTCGTCGTCGCCCTGCGCGGTGCAGGTCGTGCCGTCGACCTGCACGCCACCGCCGGCGCCGCCGCCGCCGCCGCCCGAGCCGTGCGTGCCCGCGCCGCCGTTGCCGCCCGCGCTGCCGACCCACTCGCCGCTGGCGGTCGAGCCGGTCGCCGCGCCGGCGCTGCCGGCCGCGCCGTTGGTCCCGGTGGTGCCGTCCTGGCCGGCGCTGGCGTTGAAGGCCTTGTTGTTCTGCGGCAGGTAGCAGGTCGTGCACGCGAACGGATAGGGGTCGCAGCCCGGCGTGTTCGCGTCGGGGTCGGGCACCGCGCACAGGAAGAAGGGCCAGCCGAAGGTCCCGCCGAGGCCGCTGTTGGTGCCGAGCCCGTTGGCGCCGGCGTCGCCGTGCGTGCTCTCGAACTCGGGGCAGTTGGCGCGGCCGCCGTTGCCGCCGCTGACCGCGTCGACGTCCTCGCAGATCAGCTGCCCGCCGACGCCGCCGCCCGAGACGTCGTTCGCGGCGCAGTCGCTGGAGAGGTTCTTCGCCGCCAGGCCCGGCGCGCCGTCGACGCCGCTCTGCCCGTCGTTGCCGCGCAGACCGTTGTCGCCGTTGCCGCCCGGGCCGCCGAAGACGCGGTTCTTGGAGATGCGCAGGCGCTCGCCGGAGTTGCGCACGTAGATCGCGTAGCTGTTGCCGCCGCTGATGTTGCCGGCGTTGACGCCGAAGATCGTGAAGCCGTCGATCACCGTCTCGCGCACCGAGCCGGGCGCGCCGACATCGACCGCGGTGACCGTGCCGAGGTGCTCCGCGTCGGGCGTGCCGCCGATGATCGCCGTCTCGTAGAGGAGCACGTCGTGGCGATCGAACTCGGGCGAGTAGCCGCCGAAGATCCCGACCCCGTCCTCGAGCACGATGTTCTGCGAGTACACGCCGGTGGCGACGTAGACGTCGCGCTTGTTGTTGGCCTTGGCGCGCGACAGGCCGACCTGCAGCGTCAGGACCGGCAGGTCGATCGTGCCCGGGTTCAGGTCGTCGCCGTCCTTCGACACGAAGATGGCGTTGTCGACCTCGCCGTCGACACCGTCGCAGTTCGAGTCGAGGTCGTCGCCCGCCAGGTCGTCGCCCGGCACGGGCACGCACTCGCAGCCGTCGTCGGTGAGGCCGTTGACGTCGACGGCGTTGCCGGTGCAGGCGTAGGTGCAGACCGGCACGACCTGGGTGGCGTCGCAGACCGGCGCCGCGTTGGGGCGCTGCAGCGCGAGGCACGAGATCCCGCAGGCGCCGCAGTGCTCGATGGCGGTGTACTTGTCGCCGGTCTTGTGCGGCCCGTCGATGACGCCGTCGCAGTCGTTGTCGATGCCGTCGCAGGCGTCCTCGGGCAGGTCGCAGCCGCCCCAGCCGTCGACGGTGCACTGCTCGAAGCCCTTGCAGGTGACGACGGGCTGCTCGGGATCGGGCGGGGTGAAGATCTTGGTGCAGCTGCGCGCGAGGTTGGTGTTGCTGCCGTCGCAGGTGCAGCTTCCCGACTCGGGCACGCACTGCATGCCGTTTTCGGTCTCGTCGCAGACGAAGCCGACCGCGCAGTCCTCGGTGTCGTCGCAGGGCAGCGTGCAGAAGTCGCCGTCGTCGAGCGTCGTGCAGGCGGCCTGCAGCCCGAGGCACTCGGCCGCGGTGATGCACGGCTGACAGAGGCTCGAGGATTCGGGCGCGCACACGAACGGGTTGAGCTGGGTGTAGCCCGGGTCGCAGGTGACGACCTGGCAGCGCGGCGTGCCGTCGGTGACGACGCACTGGGTCTCGGCGGCGTTGGCGAGCACCTCGTCGCAGGAGGTGCTGCAGCTGCCGCAGCCCTCGCGCGTGGCGTAGACGCCCTCGACCTTGTAGTCCTCGTCGACGTCGCCGTCGCAGTCGTCGTCGATGAAGTTGCAGGACTCGGTGACGGGCTCGGGCGCGGTGCAGTCGACCCAGCCGACGGTCGGGTCGCAGGTCTCGGTGCCGAGGCAGCTGCCGAGCTCGTTGTCGTTCGTGCAGAGCTGGGTGATCCCCGCAAAGGGCGGCGAGCAGTCGCAGGTGCCCGAGACCGGCTGGCAGTAGGTGCCTTCGCGCTCGTTGGCGGCGTCCGCCGCGCAGGTGTAGCCCGAGGGGCAGTCGGCCTCCTCGTCGCAGCCCGACGCGCACTGGCGGCTGCCGTCGATCAAGAGGCAGGCGCCGCCGTTGCACTGGAAGTCCTCGAGGCAGCTCACGCAGAGCTTGAGCACGCGCGGCAGGCACAGGAAGACGACGTCGCCCTTGGCGTTCTGCACCGAGCGGCAGTCGTAGCCGAGCGGGCACTCCTCGAGGCACTCCTCGGTGCAGATGTAGCCCTCGACGCCCTCGACGCACCAGCCGCTGTCGCAGTCGGTGTTGCCGAGGCAGGGCTCGCCGAAGTCGGTGTCCGGGCCGACGGTCTCGGGCGTGCCGGTGTCGAGCGGCGCGGTGTCGAAGACGACGGTCTCCGGGCCGGTGTCGACGCCGGTGTCGTTGACGCCGTCCTCGATCGAGTCGCCGGAGGTCGCGTCGGTGTCGGCGGGCGGGCTGGTGCCGTCGCCGCCGTTGTCACCGGAGTCGCTACAGGCGCTGGAGAGGAGGGGGAAAGTGGCGAGAACGAGGAGGGATTTCGAGAAGGTGTGCATGAGTCCCCTTCTGGGCGGGCCTCGAGTGTATTCCAACAGGTGCGCCGGATCCAAATCGATCGGAGCCGGGCACGTGGGTGGCGGCGAAGACGCCTCGCGCCTTTTGGAGAACGCTGCTAACGTCGATGCAATGGACTCGGCCCCGGCGCAAGAAAATCAGCGCAAGACGCCGCGTTGGCGTTACGTCGTGCCCAACGCGATCACCTGCGCGTCCTTGCTCGTCGGGCTGGTCGCGGTCGGCACCGCCTTCGTCGTCGGCGGCTACACCGACGCGGCGTGGCTCGTCGTGCTCTCGGTCCTGCTCGACAAGCTCGACGGCACCGCGGCGCGCCTGCTCAAGGCGACCTCGCAGATCGGCATGCAGCTCGACTCGTTCGCGGACTTCGTGACCTTCGGGATCGCGCCGGGCACGATGCTCTTCGCGGCCGGGCTCAACGCCAGTCAAGCCGGCGAGACCTCGCTGTGGGCGGGCGAGACCGGGCTGTGGCTGCTCGGCGCGGCGTGCGCCACCTTCGTCCTGTGCGCCTGCATCCGCCTGGCGAAGTTCAACGTGCTGCAGGAGGACCTGCCGGCCGACGCGCCGAAGGTCTTCTATGGGATGCCGACGACCTTCGCGGGTGGGCTCGTGGCGATCGCGTGGATCCTCGGCGACAAGTACCAGCTCGGCTGGGCGGTCGACGTGCTGCCGCTCGTCGCCGTGGGGCTCGGGCTCCTGATGGTGTCGAACCTGCCGCTGCCCAAGCTGGTCGTGCGCAAGGCGCAGTGGATCAACGCGATCCAGATCGTGTCGGTGATCGGCACCTACGTGTGTGGCCTCTTGCGGATCCTGCCCGAGTACCTGGCGTTCAACGTGGTGGTCTACGCGCTGGTCGGGTTCGCCTGGGGCGCGCTGAACCGCAAGCGGCTGCTTCGGTACAAGCGGTTGGATCCGTACCCGGACGGCTGAGCGGGGATCGATCGAGCTCACGGGCGCGAGGACAGGCCGACGCGGCGGCGCGCCTCGAGGCAGTTCTTGCCGCCGAGCGCGAAGTCGCGGCAGCTCTGCGGGCGCTCGGTGTAGACGCTGCAGCGATAGGGCGCGGCAGGCCGCTCGAGCGCGCGACAGAAGCCGCCGGGGCGATCGATCGACAGGCGCACGCCGCGGGCGCCGGGGCCGTCGTCGCGACTCAGGAGATCGGGCCGGCTCGTGGCGATGGGCTCGTCGGGCGCGACCGGCACGACGTGGAAGGCGCGGTGGCAGCAGGCGCCGCACTGGGCGCAGGCGTGCTCGTCGAGGCGCGGCTCGAAGTGCTGGCAGGCGAGCATCTCGGGCCGCACGCGAGGGGCTGCACCGGTGCCGGTGCGTAACATTTCGCAACTGAGTGTGCGCTGAGGGCCGTGCTCGGCGGCGGCGGCGTGGGCCCAGGCGCAGGTCTCGCAGCGCTCGCCGACCGGGCCGAGGCGCGCGCCGAGGGGGTGGCGCTCGTGCACGCGCGGGGAGACCTCGGCCCAGAGGCTCCCCGGTGAGGCGGCGCGGCGCACGAGGTCGGCGATCTCGGCGGTGCGCGAGAGCGCGCGGCGCAGCGCCCCCGCCCAGGGCTCGCGGTCGGCGTGGGCGCGGGCGTCGCGGGCGAGCGCGGCGGCGGGTTCGGGCCCGGCGAGCGGGTCTTTGCCGAGGCGGTCGAAGTGCTCGCGCCACTGCGTGGTGACGGCGAAGAGCGGGCGCAGGCCCCAGCGGTCGGCGAGATGGGCCTGCAGGCGATGGGTCGCGTGCTCCTGCAGCAGATCCCGGTCGCTGGTGTTGTCGAGGCCCCAGTCCTCGCGGGCGGCGGTGGGGGCGGCGTCCGGCTCGCCGGAGATCGGGGCGGCGATCCCGGCGACGAGCGCGTGACAGAGCTCGTGCAGGATCATCTGGGCGAGCGAGTCGTCGGGATCGAAGTCGTCCTCGGTCGAGAGCGTGATCACGCGGCGGCCGTCGAAGCTCGCGTAGACCTCGCGCGAGCGCGCGATCTCGAAGCCCAGCTCGCGCGCGCAGCGAAGCCAGATGAGATCGAGCGGGTCCTCGTAGCGGTGGGTGATCGAGCGCGGGCTCATGGCGGAGTGGGGGTTGGAGCGGGAGAGGGAGCGGGAGCGGGCGCGGGAGCGGGAGCGGGCGCGGGAGCGGGAGCGGGCGCGGGAGCGGGAGCGGAAGCGGGAGCGGGAGAGTCGGGGAAGAGGCGGGGGGCTTCGAGATCCTTGGGCTCGGGCATGGCGACGAACGGCGGGTCGCCGAGGTCGAGGCCGCCTTCGGACGACATCCACGACGACACGAGCGTCACCGCGAGGGTCACCGCGAGCACGCCGGTGAGCCAGCTCGCGACGCGATCGGAGAACCCGGGGAGCAACGGCAGGCGGCCGGCACGGTGCAGGTGCACGCGCGCGACGACGATCGCGCCCGACGCCCCGAGCGCGAAGAGGAGGGCGAAGAAGAGCGGGAAGGCGCCGGCCGCCATCCAGGCCGCGAGCATCGGCAGCGCGACGACGAGCGCGCCCAGACCGAGGTAGCCGAGCGTGCGCACCCAGGGCGCGAGCTCGCGGCCCTGCACCGTGGCGCGGTCGCGCGGGGTCTCGGGTCGCTCGGCGAGCTCACGCGCGACGGCGCCGGCGAGCGCGACACCCGGGCCGTGGGTGAGCGACGCGCGCTCGGCCGTGAGGCGCAGGTCGCGCGCCGCGCGCAAGACGACCGCGAGCCGGGGCGCGACACGATCGGGCGAGAGCTCGGGGCTCAGGTGGGCGGGTCCTTCGAGACGTCGGCGGAGCGCGGTGAGCTCGGCGCGCCACGCCTCGACGAGCGCGATCTCGGCCGCGGGCTCGGCGGCGGGTGACGGCGACGCCGGCGGCGCCGTCGCGGGCGGCGGCGCATGCGCTTGCAGGAGGCGCAGCGTCACCGCGAGCTGGCGCTCGGCGTCGCGCGCGGTCTCGATCATCTTGAGGCGCTCGTTGGCCAGCGTCGGATCGAAGTGCTCGACGCGGAGCGCGCGTCCGATCCGCTGGAAGGAGCGCCGCGCGAGGCCCTTGAAATAGTCGGTCCAGGTCTCGGAGCCGGCAGCGCCTGCGCGGGCGCGCGCCGACTGACGACGACGCAGGCGAGGCAGGAGCCACGCGAGCAGGAGCGTGCCAGCGAAGCCCCCGAGGAACGCGAGCCCACCCCAGCCGAAGGCGCGCCCGACCGCCTTGCCGCGGAACACCGCGGGCGTCTCGCGCCGCGCCGTCTTGACGACCTCCATCCAGGCGGCGTGCCAGCCGCACTGCGCGCCCTCCTGCAGGTGCTGCTGGCTCAGCTCGCGCGCGCGCCGCTCGGCGGCGATCGCCTCGAAGTCGAGCGCGGGTGGCTTGAAGTCGGCGGCGGTCGGCGGCGCGCCGACGGTAGAGCGCGGCGCCTCGGGGGCCGGTGTCTCGCCACACGCCGAGAGCAGCGCGAGCGCCGAGACCGCGACCAGACTGAGGAGGGCGCGCCTCACGGCAGCTCCTCCAGCGCGTGCGTCAGCTCGGCGAGCGCCGCCTCGACCTCACCCTGCAGCGCCTCGTCCTCGGCGCGCAGGCGCCGCTCGTTCCAGATGGTGATCTGCAGATGGATGCGCTCGACGCTGGCGAGCAGGCCCTCGAGCTGGTGCTCGAGGCTCTCGAGGTGCGCGACCGCGGTCGTCGTGGACTCGGCGCGGCGCATGAGCGGGAGCGCGCGCTCGACCAGGCGCCGCGCCTTGTCGCCGGCGAGGGCGAGGGGCTCGTCGAAGCGCTGGGCGATCGCCTTGGCGGGGGCGTCGCCGGAGTCGGCGAGCGCGCGCAGCTGGTCGATCTCGCGCTTGATCTCACGGCCGAGCCGCTCGGCCCAGCGCGGTGTCGGCCGTCTCGTCAGGAGCGTGAGCAGGAGCGCCGCGGCGAGCGCACCGAGGCCCAGCCCGGCGAGGCTCATCACCACGGTCGAGGCCGCGCCGCGCACGAAGTAGCCGTCGGCGGTCAGCCGCTCGGTGTAGCGGATCGCCGACGCGAGCGCGCGCGTGTGGCCGAGCGCGACCCCGAGCCCGAAGAGCGCGGCCTGCGTCGGCTCCTGCAACGGGCCGGCCTGCATGACGGGCTTGCAGTCGCTCGTCGACTGTTCGAGCTTGATGTCCTCGTCGCTCAGCCTGGAGCGACAGCCGGTCACGACGACGGCGACGAGCAGCACGAGGAGGGCCGATGCGAGGGATGCAGGGCGAAGCTGACCGGGGCCGGGCGATGACACGTCGTGACATTCCAGCGACGTGCGTGAGAATGCAACTCTGGCGATACGAGGGGTGATGGCGAGGTCCAACGCTTGGATCATCGGAGCGACGATGATGACGACGATGAGCGCGTGCGGGGCGAGCGCGGTCCGGCCCGACCCCGATCCGGGCGGCGTGCTCTATCACGGGCCGCACTTCCTCCTGGCCGATGGCGAAGCCGAGGCGATCCTCGTCGACGCACGCGGCGTGATCGCGAAGGTCTTCGGCGACGCGAGCGCGGCGCTCGCCGGCATGCCGCCCGCGGTGCGCCGCGAGCGCCTGCCCGGGGTGCTGGCGCTGCCCGGCCTCATCGACGCGCACCTGCACGTGACCTGGATCGGGCGCACGCGCGAGCAGCTCGATCTCAACGGCGCGCGCTCGACCGCCGAGGTCGCGGCGCGCCTCGAGGCGTTCGCCGCGGCGCACCCGGAGATCGCCGTCATCGTCGGCCACGGCTGGGATCACACCCTGTGGGGGAGCGGCTTCCCGACGGCGGCCGACCTCGGCGCCCTGGAGCGCCCGGCGATCCTCACGCGCGTCGACGGTCACGCGGTCTGGCTCAACGGCGCCGCGATGGCGCGCGCGCGCACGTTCTTCGAGGCGCCGCCGGCCGACGCGCCGGGCATGAAGATCGAGCGCGACGCGCACGGACCGACCGGCGTGGTGGTCGATCCGGTCGCCGCGCTCTGGGAGCTGATCTCGCCGCCGCCGAGCGAGGCCGAGCTCGCGCGTTGGATCGAGCGCGGGCTCATCGCGTGCGCGGATGCGGGCCTGGTCGAGGTGCACGACATGGCGACGAGCCCCGCCGAGCTGGCGGTGATGCAGCGCCTCGCCGCCGGGGGACCGCTGCCCGTGCGCGTCGTCGTCTACCTCGACGACTCCGCCGCATCCTTTGAATGGATCGCCGGGCACCCGGGCGCGCCGCGCGCGCTCGGCCCCGATCTGATCGTTGCGGGCATCAAGCTCTTCGCGGACGGCGCGCTTGGTAGCCGCGGCGCCGCGCTCAAGGAGGACTACAGCGATCACCACGGCCACCGTGGGCTCCCGACCGGACGCGAGGGATTGATCGCCAAGGCGGTGCGCGCGGCGGAGCTCGGCTACCCGGTCGCGATCCACGCGATCGGCGACCTCGGCAACGACCACGCACTGGCGGCGATCGAGGCCGCGCGCGAGGTCGGCGCCCCTGGGTTGGTGCACCGGGTCGAGCACGCGCAGGTGATCGATCTCGCCGACCTCGATCGCTTCGTCAGGACCGGCGCCATCGCGTCGATGCAGCCGACGCACGCGACGAGCGACATGCGCTGGGCCGAGGCGCGCGTCGGCCCCGAGCGCATCAAGGGCGCCTACGCGTGGAACACGCTCCTGCACCGCGGGATCCCGCTCGCCTTCGGCTCCGACGCGCCGGTCGAGCGCGAGGATCCGCTGGCCGGCCTCTTCGCCGCGGTCTTCCGACAGACCGCCACGGGCGAGCCGCCGGGCGGCTGGCGGCCGAGCGAGGCGTTGAGCTTCGCGGAGGCGCTGGCCGCCTTCACGGTGGGCGCGGTGCGCGCGGCGCCGGGCCTCGGGCGCAGCGGGCGCCTGGAGCGCGGCGCGCCGTTCGAGGTGACGCTGCTCGATGGGGACGTGCTCGCCGATCCGCGCCAGCTCGGGCAGGCGAAGGTGCTCGCGACCGTGCGAGCGGGGCACGTGCGCATGACACGCACGCCTTTGCTCACGCCGTGAGGCGCGCCTGGCGGCCGCTGCCGGCGAGCACGTCGAAGAAGGCCTGGGTGCGCGACCACGCGAGCGCGTGGTGCACGCGCCAGACGATCAGCGGGTGCGAGCGATCCTGGTTGGCGAAGAGCTCCATGATCGACACGAAGAGATCGCTGTCGCGCATGGCCTCGGCGGCGTTGGCCTGATCGACGAAGGCGGCGACGTCGAGCTCGTCGGCGATCTTCGCGCTGCCGCCGGCGAGCATCATCTGCGTGCGGATGTGCGTCGTGAGCGACCCGGTGGCGACGAGCTCGCCGCGATCGGCCGAGAGCTCGGACATCTGGTACCACTTGAAGAGCACCATCTTCACCGGGCCGAGCGCGAGGTTGGCGAGGCCGGCGAGGTTGAGGAGCTTGAGCGCGCCGTTGGCGATCAAGACCGCGAGGGTGCGGAAGAGCACGTGGCCGAGCTTGACGTGTGCGAGCTCGTGACCGAGCACGCCGACGAGGCCGCGATCGTCGAGCATGTCGACGAGCCCGGTGGTGAGCGCGACGATCGGCTGGCCGGCGCCGGTGGTGTAGGCGTTGGAAAAAGGCGACTGCACGAGGAAGAGCGGCGGCGGGTCGACGTCGAGGCGGCCGGCGGCCTCGAGGTAGAGACGATGGATGCGCGGGGCCTGACGCGCGCTCACCTGGAGCGCGCCGGCGGTGTGGCGGAAGCGGTGCATCTTGTCGAAGGTCGAGCCGAGCACGCGCGACAGGATCTCCTCGACGTAGGGGATCGCCCTGAGCTTGGCGAGCGCCTCGCGGTCCCAGGGGTGCGCGATCGCGTCTGCGCTGATGTCGGTCAGCGGTTCGCCCGAGACGCGGAGGAGGCGTTCGTGGCAGCTTCCGCACACGACCTTGTGCAGATCGAGCAGCGCCTTTTCGACGGGGAAGCGGTTCTGCGCGCCGCAGAAGCGGCAGGCGACGGTGGCGGTGCCAGGCTCGGTGCTCATG
>WYBB01000186.1 GCA_011526585.1 Deltaproteobacteria bacterium | reverse complement strand
GCGTAGAGATCCTGGCGCACGTCGAAGGGCGCGCCGGACATCAGCTCGGGCGCGCTGTACTCCGGGGTGCCGATGAAGAGCTCCTCGGGCGTCTCCTCGAAGGCGATGGCGATGCCGAAGTCGATGAGGTGCGCGGAGTCCTCGGGGTTGCCGTCGAAGGCGACGAGCACGTTGGACGGCTTGAGATCGCGGTGCAGGTAGCCGGCGCGGTGCAGGTGATCGAGCCCGCGCAGCACCTGCAGGATCCAGGGGTAGGCCTGCGCCGGGTCGCGCAGCTGCAAGAGCGCGTTGGCCAGCGCGATCCCGCGCACGTAGTCCATCGCGAAGTAGGGCACCTCGCGGCCGGCGTGGTGGCCGAAGCCGAAGTCATAGACGCGCGGGATCGATGGGTGATCCAGGCGCCGCTGTACGGCGTACTCACGCATGAAGTCCGGGGTCGAGTCGCGATACTCCGGCAAGAGGAGCTTCACGGCGATCGGGCGCTCGCCATCGAGGATGTCGCGCGCGAGCATCACCTGCCCCATGCCACCTTCGCCGAGTGTGCGCTCGACGCGGTATCGGCCATCCCAGACCCGCACTCGCTCTCCCCTGCCGTCTTCGAAACGCTGATGTTGGGTTTGGTCGCGCCGACGTGGCGCTCCATGAGGTTGCCTCAACCATGCTCACGGGGGGAGGCGTGGTGTGGACTGACCCCGGGTTCAATGTAACCCGGTCACGGTGGGGTGCCAACTCGACCGGCTTGCTCTATGTCGCGGACATGAGCGAGAGCACGACGACGACACAAGACGAAACGAAGCGCTGGCTGGCCGAGCGCACCTGGGCCGAGCCCGGTCAGCGGATCGACATCACCGTCGACGACGCCCACCGCGCGGTGGTGGTCTTCGACGGCAAGGGCTCGATGCCGGGCGCGCGAGCGCTGATCGAGCTCATCGACGCCATCCGGGACGAGCTCGGCCACGAGATCCGGATCTCGGCGCTGGTCGACATGCGCCGCCTCGACGGCGCGCCGCTGCGCGCGCAGTTCCTGATCGGCAAGTGGCTGCTCACGCGCAAGAAGCAGATCGCCAAGGTCGCCGTCTTCGGCGGCAAGCCCTTCGAGATGGGCGTCGCGCGCGCGGTGATGAAGATCGCCGGCATGGGTCAGCAGGCCTTCTTCGGTAACCACGCGAGCGAGGCGCTCGCCTTCCTCGGCTGGCCCTCCGAGCGCTACCCGGCCTGAGACGCCGGACCCGGTGACCCGCGCGCCATCGACTCGGCGATTGCCACGCCGGGACAACGGTGCGATGCTCAACCCCTCCGCTGCGGTGAGCGGGGCCACGCCACGCGACGAATTGGGTTCAGGGGGAGATCGTGGCGCGTATCCTGGTGGTCGATGACGAAGGGCCGGTTCGCAAGTTGCTCGGGCGGATCGTGAGTCAGCTCGGTCACCACGTGACGCTCGCCGGGAGCGCCGACGAGGCGGTGACCCTGCTACGCGGCGACGGTGCCATCGAGCTCGTGCTGACCGACGTGCGCATGCCCGGCACCTCGGGCCTCGACCTCGCGACGCAGATCGCCGTCGACTTCCCCATGGCCGCCGTGGTGATGGTCTCGGGCGTCGACGATCCGCACACCGCGGCGCGCGCGATCGAGACCGGCGTCTACGGCTACGTGCTCAAGCCGTTCCGCGCGACCGAGATCCAGATCACCGTGATGAACGCGCTCAGGCGCCGCTCGGTCGAGCTCGAGAACCGCCGCCACCGCGACGCGCTCGAGGACCTGGTGCAGGGCCGAACGCGCGAGCTCAGCGTCGCCCTCGAGCTCCTGGCGCAGTCCAACTCCCGCCTCGAGCAGGCCCAGGAGGAGATCATCCGCCGCCTGTCGATCGCCTCCGAGGTGCGCGACGAGGAGACCGGCGCGCACATCCACCGCATGAGCGCGTACTCGACGATCCTCGCCGACGAGGTCGGCCTCGAGCCCGAGCGCGTCGAGCTCATCCGCGTCGCGAGCCCGCTGCACGACGTCGGCAAGATCGGCGTGCCCGACCAGATCCTGCGCAAGCCCGGCAAGCACACGCCCGAAGAGTTCGAGCTGATGAAGCAGCACACGGTCTTCGGCTACCGCACCCTGCGCGACACCGGCTTCCCCCTCCTCGACATCGCCGCCGTCATCGCCTGGACCCACCACGAGCGCTGGGACGGCAGCGGCTACCCGCGCGGCCTCCAGGGCGAGGCGATCCCGATCGAGGGTCGCATCGTCGCGATCGCCGACGTCTACGACGCGCTGACGACGAAGCGCTGCTACAAGCCGGCGTTCTCGGTCGACAAGTCGCTCGAGATCATGCGCGAGGGCCGCGGCCGCCACTTCGACCCCGAGCTCCTCGATGGCTTCTTCCGTCGCTTCGACGAGGTGCGCGCCGTCCAGGACCGCTTCCCCGACGCCGACCTGTAGGTCCATTCCCCCCTCCCCCTCCCGACTGAGCGGGGGCGGGAGCGGAGCTCGCTCAGGGCAGCGCCACGACCGTCCAGTAGATCCGGGTCGGCGCGAGCTGACCCTCCGACCAGGTCGGATCGCGCTCCTGGCCGAGCGGCGAGGTGTAGTTGAAGACCAGCAGGTGATGCGCATCGAGGCGGATCGCCTCGGGGAAGCAGGTGTCGCCGGCCGAGGGCAGATCGGCCTGCCAGGTCACGGCCAGCGTCACCGGATCGACCCGCCAGAGCGCGCAGCGCTTGGGCGCCGTCCAGTACGCGAACTGGTAGCTCAGGTAGCGCTCGGACAGGGGCTTGTCGTGCTCGTCCAGATCGTAGTGGCCCGTCTCGGTGACGTTGCGCCGCGCGATGAGCCAGACCTCGTCGCCATGGCGGAAGACCAGCGGCGAGTCGTACTTGCGCTTGTCGTTGACGCAGGTCCAGGTCGCCGGCGCCGCCGCCTCGCCGCGGCAGATCTTCGAGCCGAAGCCGCTCTCGTCGCCCGCCTCGTTGCGCGCCACCGCGATCACGACGCCGTCGTCCATCACCACCGCGTCGGTCTCCGACACGCCGCCCGAGAGCACGACGCCGTCGCCGGCGACCGGCTCCCAGGCGAGGCCGTCCCTCGTGCGCAGCCAGCGCACGTCGATCGCCTCGCCGTCGTTGTCGTAGACGTTCTCGCCGCCGTCGTAGCCGAAGGCGTAGGCCCACTCACCCTCGACCTCGCCCGGGCGCGCCATCGTCTTGACGCGCCACACGAGAAAGCCCGGCTCGAAGATCGGTCGCAGCTCGGAGAAGCTCCCCGGCCCGATCCACTCGGCCAGGTGCACGCCCCTGGGCTCGAAGTCGGCCATCTCGCTGCCGAGCTCGACGAAGTAGAAGTAGAGCTTGCCGCCGAGCGAGAGCAGCTGCGGCTCACGCACGTCGGTGTCGAGATCGAAGCGCCCCTCGAAGCGCCAGGTCGCAAGATCCGCGCTCGACACGACGTACATCACCACCTCGGTCGAAGCGAAGTGCGTCGGCCCGGTGCGGAACGCAAAGAAGACGCGCCCGCCGTCCCCATCGTCGTGCCAGGCGACGTCGAGGTTGTTGTGCGCGACCTGCGAGACGACGCCCTCGGGCATCGCCTCGGACGGCGCCACGACGGTCGGCGCACCGATCGTCAGGGCCGTCGGCGCCTCGCCACACAGGCCCACGCGCTCGCAGAGCGGGTGCGCCTCGGGGACCGATGCCTGCCGCGCCTCGTCACCACACGCCACCAGGACGCACGCGCTCGCGAGCGCGAGTCGCAGCGACGCGCTCAGGCGGCGAGGCCGGCGATCCTCCGGGACACCACGTCGGAGAGCGCCATGATCGTCGCCTGCGGGTTCACCGCCGACGGCCCGGGGAAGAGGCTCGCGTCCGTCACCCATACGCCCTCCACCCCGCGCACGCGGCCTTCGAGATCGACCGGGCCACGGCGCGGATCGCCGCTCATTCTGCACGATCCGAACATGTGGTTGAAGGTCATGTGGCAGTCGCGCGGCCCGATGCGTTTCGAGAGCAGGAGCTCGGACTCGCGCTCGTTCTTGATGCGCTCCGGCACGCCGAAGACCGTGGTCTGTACGCCGCGCGCGCCGATGCGCAGGAAGCCATCGACCAGCGTCTTGAGCCCGCGCATCAGCACCCGGATCTCGTCTTTGGGGATCCGGATCTCCAGGCGCGGCTGGCCATAGAACCACCGCCGCACACGCCCCGAGACGCGCCCCTTGTAGACCATCGCGAAGACCGCCGCGTGCCGGACCTCGTCGAGGCCGCGCAACCACGGCGCCCCCATCGCGCCCCAGTTCACCGCGATGAGGCTCGGCGCCGCCCACAGCGCCTCGTATTTGAGGCCGCGGATCTCCGGCGAGAACGCGCCCCAGCCCTGGGTCGCGCCGTGCCAGGGGTCGACGATCTCGTCCATGACCGCGACGCCGCCGCCGGTCAGGTGCACGTAGAGCGACTCGCCGACGAGTCCGCCGCCGGTGATCCCGCTCTGCTTCAGGATGATCGGTGTGTGCGCGACGCCCGCCGCCATGATCACGCGCGGCGCCCGCACGGTGAAGTGCCCCGTCGTGCGCCAGCCGTCGATGTCGACGACCTTGCCGCGCACGCCGACGGCGCGACCGCCCTCGACCAGGACCTCGTCGACCACCGAGCAGGTCATCACCTCGCCGCCGTGGGCGAGGAAGGCCGGCATGTAGGCGCGGTCGACGGACTGCTTGCGCCCCTCGTGGCAGCCGGTGATGCAGTCGGCGCAGCCCTCGCACTGGTCGACCGCGCGCGGCAGCGGCTTGCCCTCGATGCCCGCGGCCTCGAGCGCCTCCTTCATGAGGAGGTTGCGCCGGCCCATCACCGTCATCGGCGTCGGCTGCGTCTTCGTGCGCTCGAAGACCCGCGCGAACGCGCGGTCGAAGGACGCGTCGCGCACGACGCTGCCGAGGTGGTCGTCGCGCGTCCACTCGTCGCGCACCCAGTGCGGCAGGGGCAACATGATCGCGGAATTGACGACGGTGCTGCCGCCGAGGCAACGCCCCGACATCGCCGGGTTCGGCGCGCTGCCGCCGACCAGCCGCATGCCGCCCTCCCAGTAGTGCTTGGCGAGGAAACGCGGCGCCTCGCGGGTCATCGCCTCGGGCTTGACCTCGGGCCCGGCCTCGAGCAGCACGACCTTCATGCCCGCGGCCGCGAGGTTGTCGGCGGCGACGAAGCCGCCCGGACCCGAGCCGACGACGACGGCGTCGGCCTCCATGGTGTAGCCGCGGCGTACGTCCTCGATGTGGTGCACGGTGCCCGCGCTCATGACGCCGCCTTGCCGGGCGACGGCTGCGGCGCGATGAGACCCGAGAAGGCGTTGCTGCGCACGGGCAGGTCGAGGTGTCGATCCGCCGGGTGCCCGCAGGCCTTGCTCACGCCGATGTACTGCATGACCGTCGGGTGCGACATGTAGACCATCGTCGATGACGACTTGACCGCTTCGGCGATGAAGCGCAGCGGCCAGATGCGCGAGCGGCGACAGCGATCGAGCATGCGATAGCGCGCCGCGACCGGGATCGAGGACAGCGGGCCGAGGCTCGGCACCAGCGCCGCGCCGCCGAGCTCGAGCGTCGCGTAGAGGAGCTCGAGCGTGAGGCGCGACTCGGGCGGCAGCTCGTCCCAGAGCTCGGCCGCGCGCGCGACCATGTCGGTGTCACGCCAGCTCGGCGCGCCGAAGTCGTTTTCGGGGTAGAGCGCCTCGCACGCCGCCTGGAAGCCGGACAGCGCGAGCCGCCTCAGGCGGGTGTCGCGCGCGAGGTTCGTCGCGCTCGGGGGGGTCGTCGTCGTCGTCGTGGCCGTCACGCCGCGGACCCTGACACGAAGCCGGAGGGCCGATCAAGGAAAAACCGAGCAATCGCTCGGTAGCGGCTCGCGAGCCTGGCCGCGGATCAGTGATGGGCCTCGCCGCGCATGTGCGCCTCGCGGTGCATCCACGCCGCCTCGAGGTCGACCGCGCCGAAGAACGCCTTCTTCACGAGCGGCTGCGACAGCGGGGCCTGCCCGTCCCAGGCGCGAAGCCCGTCGGCCAGCCCCAGCACGAGCCGCGCCTCGACGAGCTCGCCCACGGCCATCAGCACGTCGGCGGTGGCGTCGAGCCAGGTCGCCGCCTGGCCCCGCCCGCTCTCCGACCTGGCCCAGCGCTCCGCGGCCTCGCCGACCATGGCCTCGCCACGGGCGAGGAAGCTCTCCTTGTCGATCGCCTCGTCGCCGTGGAGCAGCGCGCGAAACTCTTTGTCGATCGCATCGAAGGCCGTCGCGGGGGCCGCGAGGAAGCCGAGCAGCGGGTGGCCGGCGACGAGGTCGATCACCCCCTCGGGAAGCGGCTGGGCGGCCGGGCCGAGCACGGCGCGCGCCGATGCGCCCTCGGGCTTGGCGCCCAACTCCAGCGCGCGATCGCGCCACGCCCTGAAGTGGTCGAGCGCCGGCGGCACGTGTCCGCCCGCGCCCTCGAGCGCGCGCACCGCGTGGTCGACGAGCCGCGCGGCGAGATCGAGATCTGCGAGCACCGGCGGGAGCGCGACGCGATCCGCCACCAGCTCGGCCTGGAGCTTGCGGATGCGCCCGATCGCCAGCTCCGGGATCGGATCGACGCGCGGCCCCTCGCGCGTCGAGCGCAGGTCAATCTCACCACCGCCGGCGCCCGGCAGCGCGGGCACCACGATCCACAGATGACCGTCGAAGCCCGGCGCGGTGGCCATCGCGATGCGCTCGGTCTCGATGCGCAGCGAGAGGTCGATCGTCGCCTCGCGCTGCACGCCGCCCTGCACGCCCGCGGACTTGAGCTTGTAGGCCGCCGCGCGCGCCGCCTTCTTGACGTCCTTGTCGGACGCGACCTCGCCGAGCGCCTCGAGGTGGCTGCGCAGGCGCTCCGCCGTGAGGTGCTTCACGAGCGCGAGCCCGCCGGCGCGGTCATAGGTGAGCGCGCGCGCGGTCGCGAGGTCGGCGGGGCCGGCGGCGAAGGTCTCGAGCTCGGGCGAAAGGGACATCGGGCTGCTCCATCCCTCCCTGGTCGGCCGCGGGAGGGAGCCGGCTGCTATCAGGTTTGGGCGGGTCCAGCAACGTGAAGGCGTCGAGGGCGCGGCCGAGGTGCGGGAGCGGGTCGGGCGCGGGCAGGGGCAGGGGCGCGGGCACGGGGATCGGCCGCATGGGACAAGGCCGTGAAGGGTCAGGTGTCTTTTTCCCTCAAGCTTTTTGTCGGCCGGCCCGATAGGCCCCAATGTGAGACACGGAGCCTGCGCCGGACCGCAAACCGACGACGGCTCACCTTATGCGGACCATTGACCCGAGGGTCACGGTCCCCAAGCCCGCGTCGGACCCGCAACCGTACGTGGGCTTCTTCATTTAAGCCGCGTGCTCGGGCTCGCCGAGCACGCACTCGCCGAGCACGAGCGGTGAGTCACCGGCGTGCTCGAGGTCGACCTCGCCGCGCACGACGACGCCGCGTTCGAAGACGACGTCGCCGCGCACGGTGAAGCGACGCGCGTCGACGAGCGACGGCGCGCTGCGCACGCGCGCCTCGAAGTCCTCGATATTCTTGTAGAATCTTGGATCGAGCGCAATCCGCGGCAGGTCGCCGGCGCGCGTGGGCACGGCGCGCACGAAGCCCTCGGGGGTGCGCTCGAAGAGGTCGGAGCGCAGGAGCAGGAGATCGTCGGTCGTCTTGACGGGCAGGAAGCGAGCGCGCGGCACACGCACGGCGCCCGCCCCGGGGAGGAGGGAGATCGCCGCGCCCATCGCGCTCTCGAGCTGGTAGACCGGCGGCGAGCCGGAGTCGGTCGGGTCGAGCGGCTTCTTGTTGCGGATGAGCGGCAGGCGCGGGGCACCCTCGGTGGCGAGCAGGCGCGCGAGCGCGGCGAGGTCGAGCCACAGGCTGTTGGTGTTGAAGTAGCGGTGGCGGGTGACGTCCTGAAAGCTCGCCTCGTCCTCGGGAGGACACTGCGCGACCTCGCGCAAGACGAAGCGCGTCGGGTCGGCGGCGGCGAGCGCGAGGTGGCCGCCCTTGCGATCGGCGGCGGTGCGATCGGCGCACTCCATGACGAAGGCGCGCTCGTGCTCGGCCATCCAGCCGAGGATCCCGAGCGCGGTTTCGTCGGGCACCGCGCCGAGGTTGTCGGCGTTGGAGACGAAGGCCCAGCGAAAGCCATCGGCGAGGAGGCGCGCGAGCACACCCGAGGTGACGAGCGCGGGGTAGAGGTCGCCGTGGCCGGGCGGGCACCAGGCGAGCTCGGAATCGGCGGGCGCGAGCGCCGCGGCGGGCGAAAGGTCGCGCTGCAGGATCTTGGGCACGCGGTGCTGCAGGAAGGACAGCGGCACCGTCTGCGTCGTGAGGAGCGCGGGGTGACGCTCGAGCGCCTGGCGGGTGTCGGCCTGGGTGCGAAAGCTATCCATTAATAGGAGAGGCAGGCGGGCGCTGTGGTGATGACGCAGGTGCACGATCTGCTCGGCGATGAGATCGATGAAGGCGCGGCCGTCCTTGACCGGCAGGAGCGACTTCGCCTTGTCCATGCCCATCGAGGTGCCGAGGCCGCCGTTGAGCTTGATGACGACGAGGCGGTCGAGCTCGGCGCGGCCGCGCGCGGCGTGCTCGCCGAGGTGCTCGGCGTCGGTGAGCGTGGGCACCGGCGCGATGCTCGCTTCGGGCATGAGCCCGGTCGCGCCGGCGGCGAGCTCGGCGTAGTGGCGGCGGAAGACCTCGATGGCGAGCTCGGGCTGACCGTCGTCGCGCATCAAGCGTTCGAACGGCGCGAAGTCGTGGGCGGTCTCGTGGGTCATGCTACCTCCGGCCGCGCGTTGTGCCACGCGATGGACGACGGCGACAAGCTTACCCTGGGCGCATCGTTGTGCTTGACCTTACGCGCGCGACCCCTATGCTGCATGTCCCTCGTGGCGCCTGTCTTCGTAGCGCAGACGCCCACCTCGCAGGAGAGCCTACGATGTCATCGCAAGCCGACGAGCTCGCGCTCGAGTCCGAGCAGTTCCAGGCCCGCCAGCTCTCGCCCGTCGAGACGCTGCGCCACTCGACCGCACATCTCATGGCCTCGGCGGTGGCCGAGCTCTTCCCCGGCACGAAGTTCGCGATCGGGCCACACATCGCCAACGGCTTCTACTACGACATGGAGCTGTCCGAGCCGCTGACCGAGGCCGATCTCCCGCGCATCGAGGACAAGATGCGCGAGATCGCCAAGGGCAACCACAAGTTCGAGCGCTTCGCCATGTCGCACGAGGACGCGAAACGCTGGGCGGCCGAGACCGGCCAGACCTACAAGGCCGAGCTGATCGACGGCTTCACCACACCCGAGGTGTCCTTCTACAAGCATGGCGCCTTCACCGACATGTGCGCCGGCCCGCACGTCAACTACACCTCGAAGCTCAAGCACTTCAAGCTGACGCACATCGCCGGGGCCTACTGGCGCGGCGACGAGAAGAACCCGATGCTCACGCGCATCTACGGGCTCGCCTTCGAGACCAAGGACGAGCTCGAGGCGCACCTGAAGCTGCTTGAGGAGGCCGCGCGCAGAGACCATCGCCGCCTCGGCAAGGAGCTCGAGCTCTTCTCGATCACCCAGGACTACGGCGGCGGGCTCGTGCTCTGGCTGCCGAACGGCGCCTTCATCCGCAAGCAGATCGAGGACTTCTGGCGTGAGATGCACCTCGCGCGCGGCTACGAGCTGCTCTTCACGCCGCACGTGGCGCCGCTGACGCTCTGGGATCGCTCGGGCCACACCGGCTTCTACCGCGACTCGATGTTCGCGCCGATGGAGATCGAGGGACAGCCCCACCAGCTCAAGCCGATGAACTGCCCCTTCCACATCGGCGTCTTCAAGAACCGCCAGAAGAGCTACCGCGACCTGCCGGTGCGCTTCGCCGAGCTCGGCACGGTCTATCGCTTCGAGCGCTCGGGCGCGCTCCACGGCCTCATGCGCGTGCGCGGCTTCACCCAGGACGACGCGCACATCTTCTGCACCGAGGAGCAGCTCGAAAAGGAGATCCACGGCTGCATCGACTTCGCGCAGCTCATGTACGCGACCTTCGGCTTCCCCGACTACAAGGTCGAGCTCTCGGTGCGCGACCCGAAGAACAAGGACAAGTACCTCGGCAGCGACGCCGAGTGGGAGGTCGCCGAGAAGGCTCTCGCCCACGTGCTCGACGAGCGCGGCGTGACCTATCAGCGCATGGAAGGCGAGGCGGCGTTCTATGGACCGAAGATCGACGTCAAGGTCGTCGACGCCATCGGTCGCGTCTGGCAGCTCACGACCGTGCAGGTCGACTTCAACCTGCCGCAGCGCTTCGATCTCCACTACATCGGCGCCGACAATCAGCACCACCGCCCGTTCATGGTGCACCGCGCGCTGCTCGGCTCGATCGAGCGCTTCTTCGGGATCCTGATCGAGCACTACGCCGGCGACTTCCCGCTCTGGCTGGCGCCGGTGCAGGCGAAGATCCTTCCGATCTCCGAGAAGTTCCTCGCCTACGCCGAGGCGGTCAAGGCGCGCCTCGAGGCCGCCGGGATCCGCGCGCGCCTCGACGTCTCCGACGAGAAGCTCGGCTACAAGATCCGCAAGGCCGAGCTCGAGAAGGTCCCCTACGCGCTCATCGTCGGGCAGAAGGAGATGGAGTCCGAGACCGTCGGTGTGCGCAAGCGCCACCAGGGCGATCTCGGCGCGATGGCGATCCCCGCCCTGAGCGAGCGCCTCTTGGCCGAGGTCGCATCGCGCAAGTAGCGCCCGTCGAGTGAGGAGCTTCAGATCAGCCGGTGCTCCATCGCGAAGATGGCGGCACCGGCGCGCGAGTACACGCCGATCTTGTCGTAGACGTGCGCGACGTGGTGCTGCACCGTCTTGGGCGAGATCCCGAGCACGATGGCGATCTCCTTGTTGGTCTTGCCGCGCGCGACCCAGCACAGGACCTCGCGCTCGCGCTCGCTGAGGCCGTGCGGCGGCACGGGTGGGCCGGCGGAGCGCGCGGCGATCCCGGCGCAGGCGAGCGTCGCGTCGACGACCCGGGGGTCGAGACGGCCGGCGGCGACGTCGGCGGCGAGCTGATCACCGATCTGCGCGGGCGTGAACGCGGCGCTCGCAGAGCGTGCCGAGCGCGGCGATGAGCGGCGCGGGCATGGCGAAGAGGCGCGCGAGCTGGGCGGCGGCGTTGCAGGTCGCCTGGGCATGGCGCGTCACGGCGTCGCCGCTGACGAGCCGTCAGATGGCGCCGGTGCGGGGGATGAGCGGGGCGCCGGGGGCGATCCCGCGCACGATGCGACCCAGGGTCTCGCCCTTGGCGGCCGCGTCAGCGAGGACCATGGTGTTGCGGACCGAGACGTCGTCGCCGGCGCCGTAGTGGTGGGCCTCCTCGTGGGCGAAGCCGGTGCAGCCGAGGTAGCGCAGCTGCGCGAGGAAGTAGGCGTCGGCGGTGATCGCCTGGTCGAGGCCGGCGTGGCGCGCGAGCCCGGCCGAGAGGATGGCGGTGCGCAACACCTTGCCGAGCGGAAAGCCGTTGGCGAGGTCCGCGGTCGAGGCGAGCGCGCCGAGGACCGCGGCGAGGCGGCCGGGGGGGTCGTGCATGGGTCTGGAATTACACCGTGTAGGCCATTGTGCCTATCGGCCGGCGGGCCGGCTCGGCCGTAGGGTCGGTGAGGCTCCGGTGGGGAGCCGTCACCACCCGAATCGGAGGAGAAGCCATGAACGTTCAGGACAACATCGCGACGGTGAAGAAGATCTACGAAGCCTTCGGGCGCGGCGACGTGCCGGCGATCCTCGAGGTGATGCACCCCGAGGTCGAGTGGGAGCTCGGCGCCGTCGACAAGCGCGCCGAGGTCCCGTGGCTCGCGGCGCGGCGCGGCAGGGAGGCGGTCGTCGGATTCTTCGAGACGCTCGCCAAGGAGCTGCGCTTCGAGCGCTTCGAGGTGCTCGGGGTCATGGGCGACGGGCCGTGGGTCGTCGGCCTCGCGCACGTCGAGGCGGTACACACCGGCACCGGCCGACGCCTCGTCGAGCGCTGCGAGGCGCACATCTGGCGCTTCGACGACGCGGGACGGGTCACGGGGATGCGCCATGGCGCCGACAGCCTGCATCACGCCGAGGTCGCCGGCATCATTTGAACGCGCGCACGCCTCGGGGCGTTGGGTCGGGTGCAATTCGGACGCGGCGCGGTCTACGTGATAGACATCAGCGCGCACAGTCACGGAGGACCCATGCTCTACCTCGACCTGCCGACCCAAGCCGAGCTCAAGACCCTCGCGGCGACGCGCGCCGACGCCTGCGTGTCGATCTACCTGCCGACGACGCCCAACCCGCTCGAGGCCAAGGCGATGCGGCTCGAGCTCGCCGGCCTCGTCAAGAGTGTCGGCGCGCAGCTCGACGCGTCGGCGATCGCGACGGCGCGCGCCGAGACGCTCGTCGCCGCGCTGGACGCGCTCGACGAGGACTACGATCTCTGGCGCTTCCAGGCGCACGGCCTGGCCGTGCTCGGCACGCCGGAGCAGCTGCGCACCTACCGGCTGCCCAACCGCCTGCAGCCGATGGCGCAGGTCTCGGACCGCTTCCACCTGACGCCGCTTTTGCGCGCGGTCACCTTCCCGCACGAGGCCTTCGTGCTGGCCCTGAGCGAAGGCGGCGCGCGCCTCATCGAGGTCTTCGCCGATCTGCCCCCGGCCGTGGTCGAGGTGCCCGACGTGCCCGCCGGGCTGGCGGCCACCATGCGCGGCGGCCCGCCGGACCGCCCGAGCTCCTCGCGCCTGCAGGGCGCCGAGGGCGACAAGATCCAGCTGCGCCGCTACGCGCGCCTCGTCGACGGCGCGCTGCGCGTCGTGCTCGGCGGGCGCGACACCCCGCTGGTGATCGCCGCGACCGAGCCGCTGGCGTCGATCTACCGCGCGACCTGCAGCTACTCGAACCTGCTGCCGGGCGTGATCGAAGGCAGCCCCGACCGCGTGAGCGACGCCGAGCTGGCGCGCGCGGTGCGGCCGATCCTCGACCGCCACTACGCCGCGCAGCTCGACGAGATCCGTCACACCTTCGAGGTCCGCTCGGGCCAGGGTCGCACGACGACCGACCTGGCGATCGCCGCGCGCGCCGCCACCTTCGGCGCGATCGAGACGCTGCTGGTCGACATGGACAGCGACGTGCCCGGCGTCATCGACCACCTCGACGGCACGATCTTCCCGGTCGCCGAGGGCGCGCACAGCTACGGGCTCATCGACGAGGTCGCGGCGCGCGCGCTGACGACCGGCGCGCGCGTGCTGGCGGTGCGCGCGGCGGACCTCCTGGCGGGTGCGCAGCTGATGGCGATCCTGCGCCACACCGCGCTGTGATCAGCGAGCAGGCCGAAGGCCGTGGCGAGCTGTCGGATCTGACCGGCGCTTGTCGCCCCGCCGGCGCGTGATACGGTTCGGGCCGTGGCACGACTGGTCATCACCTGCCTGCGAGGCGCCCGCCAGGGTGCACGCTTCGACTTCGAATCGACCCGCGTCACCTTCGGCCGTCACCCCGAAAACCACTTCGTGCTCCCCGAGGAGGACGTGGCGACCTCGGGTCGCCACGCGGAGATCACCCAGCGCGACGGGCGCTGGTACCTGCGCGACCTCGGCTCGCTCAACGGGACCTGGATCGATGACGTGCGCGTCACCGGCGAGCGCGCCCTCGACGGGACCACCGTGGTCGAGCTCGGCCGCGGTGGGCCGCTCATGCGCGTCGAGATCGGCGAGTCGGACAGGGCCGCGGTCAACCGCACGGCGCTCGTGCCGGCGATGGTCGAGGGCGGAAAACGGCGCTCGACCGCGTTCTACAAGCTCTTGATCGACGACACCGTCAAGCGCTCGAACCGACGGCTCAAGCTCGTCATCATCGGCCTGAGCGCGCTCTTCCTGGCGATCGTCGCGGTTCTCTGGTTCGTGCTCTCGCAACGCACCGAGCGCCTGAGCGAAGAGACCGCGTCCGTGCGGGCGGCCGAGCAGGTCGCGACCCGCTACGCCAAGAGCATCTTCATGCTGATCGCCGACGACGGCGAGCGCGCGCACGGCTTCTGCACGGCCTTCGCCATCTCGGCCGATGGCGTGCTCGCGAGCAACGCGCACTGCGTGCGCGAGCTCAAGGACCTGCGCGCCAGGACCGACGCCGGCGGTCGCCGCACGACCCGGGTGCTGGCGCGCATGAACACCCAGCCGGACAAGACCTTCGAGGTCATGACCTGGAAGGAGCACCCCGAGTACGACGGCACCGATCTCTCACCCGACGTGGCGCTGATCGGCCTCGATCTCCGCGGTGAGACGCTCCCGGTCGTCGCCGAGGTCGCCTCCGCCGAAGGTGCGCGCGCGCTCGGCGCGGGGCAGCCGATCTACACGCTCGGCTTCCCCGGCCAGGTCATGAACGAGGCCCGCCCGGTGGCCGACCTGCGCGCCGCGGTCGTCTCGCGCCTGACCGCGCGCGACAACACCCCGGGAGACGCGGCCTCGGCCTACGTCGTCTGGCACTCGGCGCTGACGAGCAAGGGCACGTCGGGCTCGCCGATCTTCGACGCCGCCGGGCGCGTGGTGGCGGTCAACAACGGCGGGCTCTCGGCGCGCGAGATCACGACCACCGATCCGGCGACCGGCAAGCTCGCGCGGCTGGTGATCTCCGAGGCGACCGGTCTCAACTACGGGATCAGGGTGGACAAGCTCGCCGACCTCTGGGTAGCCAGGTGAGCTCCCGCATGCGAGATTGCGCGTGCTCCGACCCACGCGCGCACACGCCCCCGCCACGGACGCCACCCACCCCACGCAAGGACACGCCATGAGAACCGCTCCGCCGCTCTTCATCCTCTGCATTGCCCTCGCACCGGCCGCCTGCGGCAAGGATGACGGTGACGGCGGGGTACCCGCGGCCCCGACGGGCGTCAGCGCGGCACCGACGGCGGGCGGCGTGCAGTGGGACGACCCGAACAAGCAGAGCGAGTTCGACTGGCCGATGCAGGGCGCGGACGCGATGCCGGTGGCGGGCGCGAGCTCGTTCGCGCGCGGCGCGGCCGAGGGCCAGGGCTCCCAGGCGATCTGGAAGCGCCTCTCGAGCTACGGCGGTTCGTTCCTGCGCCAGTGGAAGAGCGCGCTGCAGGCGGATGCCGCGGCCGAGCCGGCGGACATCGTCGACGCCTTCAACGAGCTGGCGGTCGCGGTGACCGGGCCGGCCGGCTTCTGGCGCAAGACGGTGCCGAAGAGCTGGCTCGGCTGTGGCGAGCTGGCCGAGAGCGCGCCGTGCAAGAAGATGGCGGAGCTCGACAAGGAGCTCGCGCAGTGGGACGAGGTGCAAAAGCAGATCGAGAGCCTCGAGCCCGAGCGCTCGGCGCGGTTCCTCGCGCGCAACGAGGCGCGCATCCTGCTCTACCTCGACACCTACGTGCCCGACGAGCCGAGCGCGGAGGCGATGCGCACGACGAAGTTCTACCGCAAGCACCTCGCTTCGGTGCTCGACGCCTGGGCGGGCGACGATGGCGGGGCGTCGAACAGGGACCTCTGATCCGAGCGCGCGCGAGCGGCGCGGGGCGCGAGAAGCTCAAAGATTGTCGATAAATCGAGCGAGGCGGGATGGCCGCAAGGAGGGAGGGAAGGGAGCGCGTAGGCGTACTCTCGTACGCCGCACAAGCGACCGACCGACCGACGCCGCGGACGCCCGCCGCAGCCGATTTAGCGACAATCTTTCAGTGCGTGCGGCCGGCGGGCCAGCGCAGGAAACCGAGCCGCTCGCGCGCGCGAGAGAGCACCTGGTAGGCGGTGGCGCGCGCCTTGTCCGCGCCCTTGGCGAGCACCGCCTCGAGCGTCGCCGGATCGGCGATCAGCCGATCGTATTCGGCGCGGTACGGACCGAGGTGGCGCTCGAGAGCGTCGAAGAGCGCGAGCTTGGCGTGGCCGTAGCCGAAGCCGCCGGCTCGGTATTTCGCCTTGATCTCCGATAGTTCTTCGGGCGTTGCGAAGTACTTGTAGAGCTTGATCACGTTGCAGGTCTCGGGGTCCTTGGGCTCCTCGAGCGGCGTCGAGTCGGTGACGATCTGCATCACGCGCTGCTTGAGCTTCTTCGGCGGCAGGAAGACGTCGATGCCGTTGTCGTAGGACTTGGACATCTTGCGCCCGTCGAGGCCGGGGATGGTCATGACCTCTTCGCGCACGGCGGCCTCGGGGATCCGGAAGGTCTCGCCGAAGTGGTGGTTGAAGCGCATCGCCCAGTCGCGGGTGAACTCGATGTGCTGCACCTGATCCTTGCCGACGGGCACGACGTGCGCGTCGTAGAGCAGGATGTCGGCGGCCATCAGGACCGGATAGGCGAAGAGGCCGTGCACGGCGGCGCCCTCGTCGCCCTGGTCCTTGCGCGCCTTCCAGGCGTGCGCGCGCTCGAGCTCGCCCATCGCGGTGATGCACGAGAGGTACCAGGTCAGCTCGGTGACCTCGGGCACGTCGGACTGACGGAAGAAGGCAGTGCGCTCGGGGTCGAGGCCGAGCGCGAGGAAGGTCGCGGTGATCTCGTGAGTCTGCTGGCGCATCGCGACCGGGTCGCGCTCGGAGGTGAGCGCGTGCAGGTCGGCGACGAAGTAGTAGGCCTCGTGCGTGTCCTGGAGCTGGATCGCCGGGCGGATCATGCCGAGGTAGTTGCCGAGGTGCGGGTGCCCCGTCGACTTGATGCCCGAGAGCGAGCGCGGTCGCGTTGGGGCGGGTGGGGTCGTCGTGCTCGTCGTCGCGGCTGTCATCGTCATCGCTCCGGTGGGCGGTCCATCGCCACGGGCGCGCACCATGACGTGGACGCGCGCGGGGGACAAGCCCTGTGTGTGCGCGCTGGGGTCGCCAGACCCTGGCCGCCGGGCCGCGTGGCGACGGCGGATCGACGCATCCCTGAACGGCCGGACGCGAATTGTCGCGATCTGGATCGGCCCTTGCTCTGTACCTGGAGCGTGAGGCCCTCCGGCCCACCCCCGAGGAGGACAGGAATGCTCGCCCGCTCCGCTGCCGTCGCCGCTCTCGCCGCCAAGCTCTCCGCGCTCGCGCTCGTCACCGCCTGTGACGAGGGTGGGTCTGCCGACCCCAGCGCACCGCTGCAGAAGGGCGCCTCGGGAAGCGCCGACGCGTCGGCCGAGGCGGTCGTCGTCGACCTCGCCTTCTCCGCCGAGCTCGTGACGACGCACTGCTTCGCGACGCGCCAGACCGTGCAGGACCAGCTCCTCTATACGATCGGTCAGCTCAACGGGAAGAACAGCGTCGGCCGCCTCGATCGCCTGCAGATCTCCAACCTGCAGCAGGACACGAGCGGCGGCGCCTGCAAGCTGACCTACGACGCGCGCCTGCCGGTCGCCTGGGGCAACAAGCGCGACGTGCCGCGCGAGCTCGAACTGATCCTGCCGCGCGACGTGAGCTACCAGGGCCTCGAGCGCTTCACCACGAGCTACAAGGACAGCTGCGTCGACTGGGGCGCGCACGACGTCGACGCCGGCAGCATGTGGTACTATTTCCGCCCCGAGGCGCGCGGCTGCACGCTCGCCGAGGCGGACATCGTGCGCACGACCGCGGCCGTCTCGGTCTCGCCGGTCAACACGACCGGCAAGTACCCGGAATATCACAAGGTCTGGGAGGACGACGCGCTCGAGGTGGTCGCGGTCTTCGGCAAGTACAAGGATGGCGCGACCTCGGGCGATGCCGGCATCGACGCCTACAACAACTTCGTCAGCGCCATCCGCCGCGAGCTCGCGCCCTACACGCCGACCACCATCCCCGCCGACGTGCCGCAGAGCCCGGGCGTGGCGATGCCGGACATCGAGATCGCCGCGAGCCTGCCCGACGGCAAGCGCGTGCACGTCGTGGCGCTGATGGTCGACAACGTGCGCGAGGGCGGCGCCGCCTTCGAGGCGCGCTACGAGTCGCTCTCGAGCAAGGCCGACCTCATCGTCTACAACGGGCACGCCGGTCTCGGCGCCAACGTGCGCTCGCTCGCGCGCATGGGCCAGTGGGTCGAGGGGCAGTACGTGATCGTCTTCATCAACGGCTGCGACACCTACGCCTATATCGACACCGCGCTCAACGAGGCGCACGCCGACGTCAACCCCGACGACCCCGAGGGCACGAAGTACGTCGACATCGTCACCAACGCGATGCCGAGCTTCTTCCGCTCGATGGCCGGCGCGACCATGGCGATGGTGCGCGGGCTGCTCGCGCACGACGAGCCGCGCACCTACGAGAAGATCTTCGCCGAGATCGACTCGGCCGAGGTCGTCATCGTCACCGGCGAGCACGACAACACCTTCGTTCCCGGCGGCGACGCGCCGGGGCCGGTCGACCCGAGCTGGCCCGGCCTCAGCGAGCGCGGCAGCCTGGCCGCCGACGAGGACCGCCGCTTCGCGACCCCGAAGCTGCCGGCCGGCACCTACCGCTTCGAGACCAGCGGCAGCGGTGACGTCGATCTCTACGTACGCATCGGCGAGGCGCCGAGCGAGGACCTCTACGACTGCCGCCCGTACCTGAGCGGCTCGAGCGAGGTCTGCGAGGTCGAGCTCGCGGCGCCGGCCGAGGTGCACGTGATGCTCAACGCCTACGGGCGCGCCGCCGACTTCGAGCTGACGGGCGCGCGCCGCTGAGCGGCGAGCAGCCCCGGCGTTCCGCGTGGTCAGCCGGGCGCACCGTCCACGCGCGGGCGTGTGAGGATCGGCAGGAAGACGACGACGAAGGTCGCGAAGGCGACGGCGAAGCCCAGGCCGGAGAGCCATAGCGCCGGCTCGGGGCGGGTCGGCGCGACGAGCGGCCAGACGACGCGCAAGAGCGCCGAGATCGCGAGCACGACGAAGGCGACGGCGATGGCGCGCGGCGCGACGAGCGGGCGTGCGGTGTGGCCGAGGCTCACGCGCGCCATCATGCCGAGGGTGAGCGCGCCGAGCGCGCCGACGGTGAGCGCGTGCGTCGGGGCGCTGCCGGTCAACGCCGGCGACAAGAGCGCCAGCCCCTGCAGGGTGAGGCCGATGCCGATGAAGGCGTAGCCGAGGTGCAGGACCCAGAGCAGCGGGTTGCCCAGGGTCTTGCGCGTATCCCAGCCGAGCACGCGCACGAGGTTGCTCACGCCGGCGGCGAGCGCGAGCGACTGGATCAGCGTGGGCGAGGCCGAGAGCGCCTGGGCCGGCACGAGCGCGAAGGTGGTGAGCGCGGCGCTCCAGTCGAGCGCGGGGTGGGTGCGCACGCGCGCGTCGGGGCAGGCGTTGCGGGTGAAGAAGGGGATGACGCGGCCGCCCATCACGACGAGGAACACGGTGATCATGGCGACCGAGGCGTTCATCGCCGAGGTGGCGAGCGCCGGATCGCCGGCGTGGAAGAGCACGTTGACGGCGGCGAGCACGAGGAGCAGGACGGGAAAGGCGTAGTTGCGGCGGTTCCTGGCGGCGATGAGCGGGCGCGCGAGCGCGAGCGCGACGAGCGGCAGGAAGGCGACGTCGACCAACGCGACGACGACCGGCGGCAGCGCGTGACCGACGAGCATCACGACGCGGCCGGCGAGCCACACCAGCACCAGCGCGAGCAGCGCGCCGCCGCTCGGGGTGGGTCGGCGCGTCCAGTTGCGCGCGGCGGTGAGCAGGAAGCCGGCGAGCACCGCGGCGGCGAAGCCGAAGATCAGCTCGTGCGCGTGCCAGGCGATCGGATCGGCCGCGAGCGGGAGCGCGAGACCGCCGAGGTGGATAGCGAGCCAGAGCGGCAGCCACAGCGCGGCCATCAGCGCCGCCGCGAGGAAGAAGGGACGAAAGCCCAGCGCCAGCAGTGGATGCGGACGCGAGGCCCCGACCCCGGTGTCATGGAGAAAGCGTTCGATGCGCACGTCGACCTCCTGAATCACGCACAGCGTCGACCCGAGCGCGTGCGCGCGCCGACGTGGTGGCACGCTACACCAGCCGGCGCGGGCTTCAACGAAGGAGTGCGCCCGCGTGCCGCACGTTGTCACCGGTCGCGCCGAACGAGCGCACGGTCGGCGCTCGCGATGCTTTCAATTCGCGGGCGCATGGGCCATGGTCGCCGCATGAGACACAGCACCGTCGTCTTCGCGTGCGCGCTCGCCGCGTGCGCGGGTCCGCTCGAAGAGGACACTCCCGACTTCGAGCTCACGCGCGCCGGTCTCGAGATCGCCGTGCCGCAGGGCGGCTCGATCCAGGCCGCCATCGACCAGGCCTCGCCCGGGGACGTCGTGCGCCTGACCGGCGGCGCCTACCTCGAGGACTTCCGCATCGCCCGCGGGGTCACCGTGGTCGGACGCGGGCGCGGTGCGACCATCGTGCGCGGGCGCGTGACCATCGATCACGCCGACGGCGCAGCGCTGACCGACCTGAGCCTCGACGGCGTCGAGTCGCCGGTATCGGCGGTCGGCGTGAGCGTCGACGCGTCCGCCGTCACGCTCGCGCGCCTCGACCTCATCCGCTTCGGCGGCGACGGCGTGCGCGTGAGCGGCGGCGGGGCGGGCGAGAGCCTCGTCGACGCCGTGCGCGTCACGCACTCGGGCCACGGCGTGACGTTGGATGGCGCGTCGGGCGCGCGCGTCGTCAACCTCGTCGCGGCCTTCAACCGCGGCCACGGCATCGAGGTGCGCGGCGCGGCCGCGACGCCACCCGTCATCGCCAACGCGCTCCTGCTCGGCAACGGCTTCTCCACGGCGCCACAGTCGCCGGGCGTGAGGCTCTCGGCGAGCGCGACCCTCGCCAACTCGATCCTCACGAGCAACGCCGTCGGCCTCGACTGCGCCGCCGCTTGCCCGCGCACGAAGAACCTCGTCTGGGGCAACAGCCGCGACTACGCGCGCGCCGCCACCCCGACCGCCGACGAGCTCCGCCGCGACCCGCGCCTGGTGATGCCCTCCGAGAGCGACTTCCGCCTCGCCAGCGACTCGCCCGCGCTCGACGTCGCCTCGGCCGCGCACGCCCCGGCGCACGACTTCGCCGGGACCGCGCGGCCGCAGGGCGCGGGCTACGACCTCGGCCCGCTCGAGCGCGTCGTCGCCGGTCAGGCGCCGGTCCGGATCGTCATCACCGAGGTGATGGCCAACCCGCTCGACGAAGCGCGCGGCGAGTACGTCGAGCTCTACAACGCGGGCGCGAGCGCGGTCGATCTCGCCGGCTGGGTGATCGACGACGGGGACGCGCGCGACACGATCGGCGGCTGGCAGGGCGGCTCGGCCTTGCTCGCCGCCGGCGCCTACGCGGTGGTGCTCGACCCCGACTACACCGGCGGCTACGGCCTGCCCGCCCAGGCGCGCCTCCTGACGGTGGGCTCGGCGACGATCGGCAGCGGCCTGGCGGTCAGCGATCCGGTGTCGCTCCTTGCCGCGGATGGCACGATGCTGGTCGACGCGTTCACGCACCCGTTCGACCCGGGCAACGGCGTCGCGATCGAGAAGGACGCGATCGAAGACGGCGACCAGCCGCACAACTGGATCGCGAGCCCGTGCGGCGCCACGCCAGGCGCCGAGAACTGCGCCGCCGCCCCGCCCCCGCCCGCGCCGAGCGCGTCGATCCTGATCAACGAGGTGATGGCCAACCCGCTCGACGAAGCGAGCGGCGAGGCGATCGAGCTCATCAACGTCGGCCTCGGCTCGGTCGATCTCGCCGGCTGGGTGATCGACGACGGCGACGCCACCGACGAGCTCACCGGCTGGCAGGGCGGATCGACCGTGCTCGGACCGGGCCGCCTCGCGGTGGTGCTCGACCCGGACTTCGCCGGGCAGTACGCCTTGCCGGCCGAGGCGACGCGCCTCACGACGGCGGCGACCGCGACGATAGGCAACGGCCTCTCGGTCGACGACCCGCTGCGCCTCATCGATCCTGGGGCGCGGATCGTCGCGACCTATGCGCCGCCCGCCGATGCGGGCAACGGCGTCTCGCTCGAGCTGGTCGATCCGCAGGCGACGCCGCTGACATGGGTACCGTCGCCGTGCGCGGCCGGCGCCTCGCTCGGCGAGCCGAACTGCGCCGCGGGTGGAGCGGGACCTCCGCCGCCCCCGACGACGACGGGCGCCGACCTCGTCATCAGCGAGGTGATGGCCAACCCGCTCGACGAGGACACCGGCGAGCTCGTCGAGATCCGAAACCGCGGCACGGGCCCGGTCGATCTGGCGGGCTACCGCCTCTGGGACGGCGACGACGAGGACGTGCTCGAGGCGTTCTCCCCGGGCGGCTCGACGGTGCTCGCGCCAGGCGGGTTCGCGCTCGTGCTTGACGCCGAGTACGCGGGCCAATACGCCATCCCGCCCGACGTCGTGCTCTTGCGCACCGGCGACACGACGCTCGGCAGCGGGCTCGCGACCGACGATCCGGTGAGCCTCTTGCCACCCGGGGACTCGCGCCCGGTCGCGACCTTCTCGTTCCCGTTCAACCCGGGCGACGGCATCAGCGCCGAGCGCGTCGACCTCGCCGCGCCCGACCTCGCGGACAACTGGGTCGCCTCGCCGTGTGGCGCCTCCCCCGGAATTGACAATTGCGCCAATAGTGGGGACCCCTCGCCGGTGGACCGCGCGCTGGGGGTGACCGGCCTCGTGATCTCGGAGGTCATCGCGAACCCGCTCGACGAGCGCACCGGCGAGCTGGTCGAGCTCTACAACGCCGGCCCGGACGCGGTCACCCTGGCGGGCTATCGCCTCTTCGACGGCGACGTCGAGGACACCCTCGAGGCGTACTCGCCCGGCGGATCGACGACGCTCGCCCCCGGCCAGTTCGCGGTCGTGCTCGATCGCGATCACGCCGGTGACTACGTGCTGCCGGCGGGTGCCTTGCGTCTGAGCACCGACGACACGACGATCGGCGATGGCCTCGCGACCAACGATCCCCTCACGCTCGCCGATCCGAGCGGGCGGGTCGTCGCGAGCTTCTCGTTCCCGAGCAACCCGGGCAACGGCAAGTCGCTGGAGATCGTCTCGCTCACCGCCGGTGATCGCCCGGCGAGCTGGGTCGTCTCGACCTGCCAGCCGGCGACGGGCGCGGCCAACGCGTACGCGTCTCCGGGCACACGCAGCTGCGCCGACATGAGCGCCCCGCCCACGGGCCAGCGCGGGCTCGGTTCGCCCTGCCCCAACGGCGGCGCCGACTGCGCGAGCGGGCTCTGCGCCTTCGACAGCGCGCGCGACCTCGCGGTGTGCACCGCCCGCTGCGATACGAGCGCGTGCCCGGGCGGCGCAGCCTGCGTCGACAGCGGCGATCCCGGCTTCCCGCGGCTCTGCGCCACGGACGCCGCCGCGCCGCCCGAGCCGCCGTCGCTCGCGATCAACGAGATCGTCTTCGACGGTCCCGGCACCGACCACGACGTCTTCGTCGAGATCGTCGGCCCCGCGCACGCCGTCGTCGATGGCCTCACGCTCGTCGGCGTCAACGGCGCGACCGGCGACGACTACAACGCCATCACGCTCGCGGGCGAGCTCGGCGCGGACGGCGTCTTCGTCGTGGCGCACCCGAGCGCGAGCGCCGCGACGCTGGCGGCCGCGGACATGCTCACGAGCCGCGTCGACTTCCAGAACGGCCCCGACAGCGTGCAGCTCCGAGCGGGCGCGGTGGTGCTCGACGCGCTCGGCTACGGGGACTTCGCCGCCGGCGACCACTTCGCCGGGGAAGGCGGCGCCGCGTTCGACCAGCCACCGGGCAAGAGCCTCGGGCGCTTCCCCGATCGCGGCGACAGCGGCGACAACGCGCGCGACTTCGCGCTGGGGATCCCGACGCCGGGCGCACCGAACCAGGGCGAGGCGAGCGTGCCGCGCGCCGCGCGCCTCCTGATCAGCGAGCTCGTCGTCAACCCGACCGCGGCCGAGATGATCGAGATCCACAACCCGGGATCGACGCCGGTCGACCTCTCCAACGTCTACCTCGCCGACTATCCGGACTATCACCGCGTCACCGTCGGCGGCGGCGCACCGACCTCGGCCGACTTCCGGCTGCGCTTCCCCGAGGGCACCGAAATCGCGGCCGGCGGCTATCTCACCGTGTCGCTCGAGTCGGCGCTGCACTTCCATGCGGTCTACGGGACGCTGCCGGACTTCGACGTGTCGGCGACGACCGTCGAGGCCCCGGCGATGCGCGGCGAGTACGGCGGCAGCGCCGGGCTCACCAACACGGACGAGCTGGTGGTGCTCTTCTTCTGGGACGGGGCGAGCGACCTCGTGACCGACCTCGACTACATCGTGTGGGGCGGCGCCCAGGTCGTCGACAAGACCGGGATCAGCGTCGGACAGAGCGCCTATCTCCCCGACACCGCGAGCGCGGCGCAGCATGTTCTGGGATCCCTGGGGTCGGCGGCGGTGACGCGCTGCGATCTCGGCGAAGGCGACGAGCGCGCCTCGGGTGGCAACGGGGTCGACGGCGCGGACGAGACGAGCGAGGATCTCGGCGCGACCTTCCAGCTCCTGGCTGCGAGCTCACCGGGCGGTCCCGGCGAGTGCGCGGCGGCGTGCGTCGCCGACTGCGCCGGCGCGACCTGCGGCGACGACGGGTGCGGTGGGACCTGCGGTCTCTGCGCCGACGGCCAGATCTGCGAGGCGCGGCAATGCATCACGCCGGCCGGACCGCTCACGACGAGCACGGTGACCGGCTGGACCCTGCCCGCGGGCGCCGGGCTCGAGGAGGAGGTCGTGCTCTTCACCAGCGCCAGCGCGTTCACGGCGCACTTCGGGGTGGCGCCGCCGGCGAACGATTTTTCGGCGAGCTGGCTCCTCTTCTACTCGGCGGGCGAGCGCAACGTGCCCGGCCACCTCGCGCGCGTGCACGAGGTCGTCGACAACACCGCCGAGCTCTTCGTGTTCACCGAGCTGCGCCTGCCCGGCGAAGGCTGCGAGGTCCTGGCGTGGCGACGCCCCGCGTGGACGCTGGTGCGCATCGCGCGGCCGGCGAGCGGCGCCACGGCGCTGACGGTGATCGGCGGCGAGGACGAGCACGACTGCACCGCGAGCGGCGTCTCGGAGGGCAACGGCTGCGACGAGGTCGACCTGTGCGCGGCCGGGCTCGTCTGCTGCGGCACGACCTGGGGCGAGGGGATCGGGCTCTGCCTGCCCGCGTGGATGCACGACACCTTTGAAGTGGCGGGACCGAGCACGATCCCCGACGGGAGCACGGCCGGTCTGGTGAGCCCGGTCACTGTCAGCGGGCTCGCGACGGTGCCGATGGACGCGATCGTCAAGCTGTCGATCACGCACCCCGATCCGAGCCAGCTCACGATCTCGATGAGCATGCCGCTGCAATGGGACGGCGAGGAGACCTATGAGGACGTGTTCTGGGATCGCGCGCAGACCGCCGGCCCGAACCTCGAGCTGCACGTGCCGGTGGGCTTCGTCGGGGACGAGGCGGTCAACGGGGTGTGGCGCTTGAAGATCGTCGATCACGTTGGCGGCGGCGCGGGCACGCTCGAATCCTGGAGCCTCGAGCTCACGAGCCGCTGGGATTGAACGGCGTCGCGCCCGCCGTGCGTCGCGCTCGCGCTAGCTAGGGCGTCGTGAACACGCTGCCGTCGACCCTCCGACCCGGTGAGAAGATCACGCCCGGCGCGGCGCTGGTGTGGGGCACGAGCGCGCCGCTCAGGTCCGGCGCGCGTGTCCACGACTCGTCGGAGAGCGGCGCGAGCGGAGCGCCCTCTCCCCAGGAGAGCGTCGCGACGAGGCGGCCCTCGGCGTCGCGGAGCGTCAAGGTGTCGCCGCCGTTGTCGAGCGAGAGCCCGAACGGGATCCCCGGGTCCGGCGCGTTGGCGACGACGAAGCGGGCGCCCTCGATGTCGTCGGGCGCGGTGCCGCCGCCGAAGACCACGATGACCGTGCCGGGCGCGAGCGTCGTGCCTTGCGAGAAGACGTGGCGCGGCACCTCGGGCAGGGTCTCCTCGACGAGGGAGAAGCCGCCGAGGTCGATCCCCTCGCCCGAGACGTTGGCGATCTCGACGAACTCGTCGGCGACCGCGTCGATGTCGCCGTCGCCGTTGGGATCGCCGTCGGTCGCGCCGTCGATCAGGATCTCGTTGAACACGATCAGCCCCTCGAACGGGCTCGCACCCGGTCCGACCTCCATGTCCGGCGCGGTGTCGGCGACCTCCTCGGGAGCGGTGTCGGCGACCTCCTCGGGTGCGGTGTCGGCGACCTCTTCGAGCGCGATGTCGCTGGTCTCCTCGGGCGCAGAGTCATCGATCACCTCGGCCGCGGTGTCGGCGACCTCCTCGGGCGCGGTGTCGGTCTCGGCGAGGCCGTCGCCGACGGCGTCGCTACCTCGCCCCCCGTCCTCACCACACGCGCCGAGCGCCACGCAGAGCATGATCGTTCTCGCAGTCATCGAACGTCCTCCGATTTGGCCTCACCATACACGCCCTTGATCCGATGTGCGCGCCCTGCTCCAATCGCCGCGATGCGCGCCCCCGCCCTCATCGCCCTCATCGCCCTCCTCGACGCCGCCTGCGGTCCGGACGCCCCCCAGCCGGACGCCGCCGACCAGGAGGTGACCGAAGAGACCGCCGACGCGATCGACTCCGACGACACCGACACCGCCGACGCCGATCCCTGGCGCTGCCAGATCGACGGCGAGACCCCGCCCTACCTCGAGCTCATCGGCTGCGAGGCCGACTTCTTCGCGCTCGCCTCCGAGCCTCTCGACGCCTCGATCCCCGCCGCGCGCTCGCTCAAGACCGTCTACGATCGCATCAGCCAGACCCTCTACTTCCAGGACGTGCACCGCCACCCGACGCACTACACCTTCTGCGCCACCTACCTCTCCGGCAACGGCCTGCCGCCCGTGCCCGACCTCGGCACCTTCAACCAGCGCGAGTATTACGCGCCGACCCGCCGCTTCCTGCTCGGCTCGCTCACCCACTACGCCGGGCCCGATCTCTTCGCCTACGAGCTCGCCCCCTACGACACCGCCAGCGCCGAGATGGTCGAGACCGCGATCACCGCCATCGCCTCCCACAGCTACCTCGGCGAGCGCGTCGTCTTCCACCCCACCTCGCTCGCGCACGAGCGCCTCGCCCTGCCCGCCCACATCGCCCGCGTCACCACCGACGAGCTCTTCGCCGGGATCGCCTACCAGCCGCTGAACCTCGCCACGTCCACGGGGCGCCTGCGCTTCGTGCGCGCCGCCGACCTCTCCACCACCCACCTCGACTTCCGCGACATCGTCGTGCTCGACTTCGTGCCCAACGACATCGCCGTCGTGCAGGGCATCATCACCGATCAGCTCCAGACCCCGCTCGCGCACATCAACGTGCTCTCGCAAAACCGCGGCACCCCGAACATGGCGCTGCGCGGCGCCTTCACCGACCCGGCCCTGCGCGCGCTCGAAGGCCGCTGGGTCGAGCTCCAGGTCGGTGCCTTCGCCTGGTCGATCCGCGAGGTCAGCCAGGCCGACGCCGACGCCTGGTGGGAGGCACACCGCCCCGAGCCGCTCGGGATCCCCGAGCGCGACCTCTCCGTCAGCGCGCTCACCCCGACCGAGACCCTGCTCCAAGGCGACGACCTCGCCGCCGCGCTCGCCGCCGCCATCCCGGCCTTCGGCGGCAAGGCCTCGAACTACGCCGCCCTCACCCGCATCCCCGAGCTCACCGTCGAGCCCGCCTTCGCCATCCCGATGCACTGGTACGCGCGTCACCTGTCCGCCGCCGCCCTCGACGGACAGATCGCCGCCATGCTCGACGACCCGCTCTTCCTGGCGGACCCCGCCGAACGCCGCGCACGCCTGTCCGCCCTGCGCGACGCGATCATCGCCGCCCCGCTCGACCCGGACCTCCTCGCCGACGTGCTCGACCACCTCGACGCCCTGCCGCGCCGCCGCGCCCGTTTCCGCTCTTCGACCAACGCCGAGGACCTCGACGGCTTCACCGGCGCCGGCCTCTACACCTCGCAGACCGGCGACCCCGACGACCCCGACGACCCCGTCGACCTCGCGATCAAGACGGTGTGGGCCTCGGTCTGGGGCGACAAGGCCTTCGCCGAGCGCGAGTACCGCGGCATCGACCACCAGGCCGTCGGCATGGCGCTGCTCGTCTCACCGTCCTTCCCGAACGAGGAGGCCAACGGCGTCGCGATCAGCGCCAACCTCTTCGACCCCTCCGGCCTCGAGCCCGCCTTCGTCATCAACGTGCAGCGCGGCACCACCTCGGTCGTCCTGCCGCCGCCGGGCGTCGAGAGCGACTACTTCATCTATTACTTCTACTACCCGGGCCAGCCCGCGACCTACCTCGCGCACTCGAACCTCGTCGCTCCCGGCGCCACCGTGCTCACCGCCACCCAGACCTTCGCGCTCGGCCAGGCGCTCGACGCGCTCCACACCTTCTTCGCGCCGGTCTATCGCCACCCCGATCGCTTCTACGGCATGGACGTCGAGTTCAAGTTCGACGCCCCACCCGGAGCGGAGCCGCGCCTCTTCATCAAGCAGGCGCGCCCCCACCCCGGCTGGGGCCTGTGAGCTTCAACAGCGACCTCCCGCCGCCCCCCTGCGATGAGAGGTCACCGCCGCCCTCGTTCGCTCGGAAAGAGAACGGCACGCGCGCCGATTCTTGGCCGCTGGTATCGCAGCGCGAGCTCATCGAGGCGCGAGGACACAAACTGCGCCGCGTTTCGCATGAACGCGACGACCTCCTCATCCGCGGGCGGGTCTGGAACTGCCGAAAGCAGGGTGGACCTCGGGTGGGCCACGAGCTGGTTCAGGAGCGGCACGAGCTCTCCATCTCTCAGCAAGACCCACGAGGCGGCGCCGCGCATCGCCCCCACCACGATCTGTTCCGGGCCTCGCCGCTCTTCGGTCCGGGCATCGTCGATGGCGAACAATGCGACCGGGCCTCCGAGGTCTCGCACGCATGTCGCGACGACATCCTGCGCGAGGATTTGATCGAGCGCCTTGTCAACGAGGCGAAATCCCACGCCCGCCAGGGGGCGCCTCGAGCGCGCCGCCTCGCTCCTCGTGAAGCATAAGGCGCGATCGCCTCGGTACTCGGAGAGGATGCCCCACTCCCTCCACTCGTCCGGCACGAGGAAGCCGAGCGTGCCATCGCCCTCGTCGAAGTCACGCCGGTTCAACACCAACGCGGCCTTAAGGAAGGGCATCAGGTCGGGCAGGTCGAGGCGGGGCAGCTCGTGAGCCATCTCCTGGAAGTCGAAGCGCGCCACGTTCCCAATCATCGCCTGCACCACCTTGACCGCGCGCTCCCCGCCAAACGTGGCGGTCTGCGCGTCGAACCAACGGCTGAGCTGCTCCGGTTCACGCGGCGCATCGGCGAAGAGGCGCTCGAAGAAGCCGGGTGACTCGAGGCCGAGGACCAGCTGCATCATGTCCTCGGGTTCTTCCATCGCCGCGCCCAGAGCTGCAGTGATATACGCGAGCTTCTGCTGCAGGCAGTCCCAGATCCTGCCTTCGACCGTGTCAGGATTGCGCAGGGCAATGATGTCCACGGCCCGTTGCTGGCCGTAGCGATTCAGGCGACCCGCGCGCTGGTGCATGCGCATCGGGTTCCAGGGCATGTCGACGTGGATCAACGTGTGACAGGAACGGTGGAGATCGATTCCTTCACCCGCCGCCTCCGTCGAGACGAGGAAGCGAACGTCCCCCTCGTTGAAGCGCCGCGCCGCCTCGACTCGCTGGACCGGCAGACGCCGTCTCGAGTCGGGAGGATCGGCGAGGTCGAGGAAGCCATCGCCATTGATGAATGTGGCGGCTCCCTCACCGAAGCGGCGATTCAGGGCGTTGAGCAGGAGGGCCTGCGTGGCCTTGTACTCGGTGAAGAACAGCACGGACCGGCCTGAAAGCTCACCTTCGACGAGCTCCATTATTCGCTCGATCCGAGACTCGCGCTGAATCCTGTCAGCCAGCATGACCAACGTCTCGAGGTGCAGCGCCTCGTCAGCCCCCAGGAGGAAGAGCTCCGCGACAGACTCCTCCAGAACCGCACGCCGATCGCTCGAGCCGGCCGACTCATCGCCCTCCTCGTCGAGGGAGGCGATGAGAGCCTTGAGCTTCTCGCGCTGCACCTCGGCCTGTCGGGCCCGCTCGAGCCGCTTCCTGAGCGCTCGTCGGACCGCTGCGACCGAGCTGGATGCGAGCTTCTGGATCGCGGTGAGCACAAGCATGGCGGTGCGCCGCTGGTCGAGGGAGAGCCCGGACGCGAACGCACGACCGTTGAGGATGTACTCCGTCAGCGTGGTGTAGAACTCGTGCTCCTCTCTCGAGTGATGCCAAAGCTCGGTGCGAACGATGGTTGGCACGAACAGCTTCTGGCCACGCATGTCGGTCACCAGCCGCTTGTTGTTCCGGACCATAACCTGAGGCAGGTGCTCGAGCTGACGGTCCGGGCCGCGCCTTGGGTCGAAGAGGTCCGGTCGCAGGAGCGCGAGCAGCGCGAGGAAGTCCTCGTCCTTGCCTCGATGGGGGGTGCCGGTGAAGAACAAGAGCGATCGCGTCCGCTCCGCCGACACGAGCTTGTGCATGAAGTGGTAGGCCAGCGTCCAGCCGTGCGCATCGGCGTGAAGGTGATGCGCCTCGTCGACGATGACGAGATCCCAACGCACCGAAAAGAGCCTGTCGTGCCGTCCTTTGCGGTCCTCGCGCAGCGTGTGGAGCGACGCCACGACCGCCTGATGCTGCTCCCAGAAGTGGCTCGAGGACGTGTCATTTTCCGGCTTGTAGATCGTGGTGCGGATATCGAACTGCTCGGCGAGACGCTGCTGCCACTGTCCACACAGGCTCGCGGGTGCGATCACCAGGAACCGCTTGAGCCGGTGTGCCCCACGCATCGCCGACAGGATCAGCCCGGCCTCGATCGTCTTGCCGAGGCCCACGTCGTCCGCGATGAGCCATCGCGCTGGCTCCCGCTCGAGCACGCGCTTGCACACCCAGAGCTGATGCGGCAGGAGTGCGATGCGCGACGCGGAGAACACACCCCATTGGTCGTTCACCGAGCGAATCGCCAGGGCGAGCGAACGCGCCAGTACCGGGAGCGCCGGGCTCCACTCGGAGGGGGTCACCGCGTCCTGCATGGGCCGAACGGACGCCGGGTCGCACGTCTGGATCCCCGACGCGAACTGCACGACGAGCAGGCCGCCGTGCTCGGCGAGCACCGTGCCGGGACCGTACTGGCTGTGTAGGACGCGATTCATCGACTCACTCGTACTCGATGTCGTCCATCGCCCAGTCGTCCGGTGCCCGGACGTCGGCAGGCAGGATCGACAGCGACTCGCGGGTCTTCTTGTCGAAGCGGAGGATGTCGAAGGGGAGGTCGAAGCACCTCCCAAACGGAGCTGGACCCAGCTGCTGCTCGAGCCGAGCGCCGAGCGCTTCCGGAGATTCCTGGGAGCGTGCGAGCTGGCAAGCGAGCCTCCAGGGCACATAATACTTCTGTGACGGGTCATGCGGCCAGACGCCGAGGCGCACGAGCTCGCGGAGGAGCCAGACGCGTCCCTTGGCGCCGAAGCCACGGACGAACGACGGGATCTGAAGCGCGGTCCCGCTGAGCGTGCTGTTGGATGGGAAGTCCAGCACAGCGGTGGGCGCGAGCGTTGGCGGCGGAGCGGTCCTCAGGAGGCCGATCAGCTCGTCCATGCGATGCCACAGCCTCCGGAAGCTCGGAAAGAGCCCCAGCCAATGGGAGTAGGTCTCGGCGGACCAGTGAGCCTCACCCCAGTCGTCGATGAGGCGGATCCAGTCCTCCGGTGAAGAGTGCCTGGTCGCCATCACATCGACCCAGCTCCCGTGGCCCGCGATGAAGTCACGGTTCTGCTGATGGGTCACTCGCCCCAGGCGTTGGCAGACCGTGAGAGCAAAGAGAGTGCCCCAGGCGAGCGGATCGCCCGATCGCAGCTTCTGGCCAAAGTGTGCCTGATCATTCCACGGCGCCGGATAGACCCACGAGTGGTACCTGCGCTCTTCGACGTCGGCCTCCTCGCTCCACCAATCCACGATCGCCCCGAGGGTCAGCTGGGGCGCTGGCGCAATGGGCGGCAGCTGGATCTGACCCCAAGCTGGCGGCGACACCTGGGCCAGGCCGAAAAGCCGAACGGCCAGGCCATCGGCGTCCTGCGGGGGCCGATCGTCGTCCTCGGCGACCTCTCGAACACGCTCGAGTGTGAGCCATGCCGGCAGTTCAGCGCGGATTTCCAGGAGCAGATCGTCCTTCTGCTCCCCATCGAACATGTAGCGGATCACACCGTCCCTGGCTTCGTCGGATTGAGCTGTCTTGGCCCACCCAAGCACCACATCCCCAGAGACCTGGAAGCGTCGTCGGAAGCGCGCGACACATCTCGCCAGGTCCTGGCTCTCCTCCCCGAGGATCCGGTCCGGAGGGACGAAAGCCGCGAGCAGAAGCTCCTCGGCACGGTCGTGCTCGAACCTGTCGTCGATGATGATGTCCTTGACCACGGCGACCCCATTGCCAGCGTGGCTCACGCTCAGGTGCTCGACATGGGACTGCAGGCGCTTCCAGGTCTCGTCCTCGAGGAGCTTCTGGATTTCGGAGAGGCCCAGGAGCTTGCCCGCCCCACCCCCCGTGAGCCTAGAGCCTTTGGGGAACACCGTCTCGACCTGACCCAACACGGTCTTGCGTGCAAGGCGCGGCGAGTAGCCGAGCAGCTCGAGCATCTCAGCGGTCTCACGGCTGACGGCGACCTCATGAACCGGAAACTCTTCGGCGATCAGCCGCCACACCTCGGGCTTCTCGAGCTCGGCGTCCAGCACGGCACCGAGCTCCGAGGCGCGACGGCGCCGCCCCCCCACATCCGAGACCAGCGGCACCTGGTCGAGCATCGGCGGGCCCAGGAGGGATCGTACGCGGTCGTGTTCCCACTCCCGCGACTTCTCTTCGAGTGAGACCGTCAGCGTGTCCAGCAGCGAGAACGCGACGTCGTCAGCTCTCGCGCCCTCACCGAAGAGGCCCGTAAGGGCGTCTGCATCCGCCAGCAGCTGCTCATCGATGACCTGCAGGCCCCGGCGCCCGAGCCTGGCGAGGTCTTCGAGCACGGAGGTCGAGCTGCTGCTCTCGTCGGCGAGGCGACTGCGCCCAACGTCGATCCCGAACGGGCCGCTCATGATGAACCCGAGGTGGCGATCCTCGCGGGTCGGGACCGTGACCCACAGCGTCGGCATGCCACCGACCGGAATGAATCCGGCCTCTCCCAGGCGAAGCCCGAGGGTGCGACGCGGGCCGGTGGGCGTCGCGTCCTCTCCCGGCGATGTCCGGCGCATGAACAGCCAGCGACCCGCGGTCCCAGGCGCATTGGCAAGCCCCTTGAGCGCCGGACCCGGCGGCGACACGTGCATGACCACGACTTCGATCTTCTCGTCGGCATCCTCCGCCAGGAGCATCACGTCCGAGGCGTACTCATGGCTACCGACTGGCGTCTTGATCACCACGCGCTCGATGTCCTGCGACAGCACGGGGAGCAGACCGCTCAGCCCGGTGAAGCGTGCAAGCACCTGCTCCCAGCCGATGCCGCCGCGCAGTGGGAGCTCGAAGCTCGTGCCCCCTGGCGCCTCGTCCGGTCGCAGGTCGGCCGCAACGGGGAGCACTCCACACCGGATCTCGAAGGCGGCGTTTTCGCTCCTGATGCGTGGCCGGTCAGCGATCAGATACACGGACTTGAAGCCGAGCCCGAAACGCCCGGTCTCCTGGTCGCCCTTCTCGCTGAATCCGACCCCGAGCATGTTGATGAGGTCGCGGTCCCACCCGCGGACCCGATCGACGTCCGAATAGCAGTGATTGATTGGACGCCCATGATGACGCACCGCGATCACCGCACCGGAACCGCGCGTCGAGACCACAACCTCGAAGTCTCTGTTGGCCGGCGGATCGGCCGCCTCTCGCCGTTGAGCGTAGGCATCGTCGGCGTTCTGCGCGAGCTCGAACAGGACCTGGTCGATGCTGTACTGGAACTTCTGGAGCTCGACCTCGAGCGCGTCAAGGATGGCGCGTTCGAGGTCCGGATCCTGCTCGACGAGCTTGCGCAAGCCGCGTCGTGCATCGTCGAGCGCGTCCATGGATCCGCGCAGATCATGAGATGCGAAGGTGGAACCGCTGAGCTGTGCGCGCTGTGACTCCAGCCGGTGACGGGCCCGCTCGAGCGCATTAAGGCGCTCCTTCAGGTCCTCGTGGCGCTTATGGACACGTAGCTGCCTCAGAGCGGTCGGCAGCGAGTCGATCAAGATGTTCTGCGCCACGGCGAGCTGTTGGGCTTCATGCGCCTGCCTATCCAGCAGATGCCGGAATTCTATCGACTTGGGCTGGCGCCCGAGGATTGAAGCGACGAGCTGCTCGATCGACTTCGCCAGGAGTCGGTGACGATCCGCCGCCTCGAGGCCACTGTCGAGACTGCGCAGCCGGATCACGCGGGCGGCCTCTCCCTCGCGTCCGGCCATCCTGGGGAGCTCCTGAGGGTCTACCAGCAGCGAGTCATAATGTGTCGCGAAGGTCGTCTCGAAGATCTCAGAGGTGAGAGATAGCACCTGATAGCGCCGGTCGGGTCGGATCTCGACGAAGCGAAACCTCGTGCGAGCAGCACGCACGACCTCGCCGCCATCGATCCCTCTGCAGGCCGCGGTCAGGTTGCGCAGGATGTTCTCCGCGCTGTCGTTCGGGAGGAGTCTGCGTAACAGCGGTTCGAGGCCATTGTCCGGATTGGCCGCAAAGAGGGCCACGAAGTAGCCGAGGAGCGAGCGGCTGGTGCGGGAGTCGTCCCACGGCATCAGCCAGGCTTCGAGCGTCGTTCGGGTCGATGCCTCGCCGGACTGCTCCTCCGGCACCGGAGGAACCTCGAAGAGGTCTTCGAGATCCACGTGGACTCGATGTTCGCTGGGAAGGGCCGAGGTCCCGCGTGACAGGAGTGCGGCGTCCTGAAGGCGTCGCCCGGCATCGGGGAGGCGGAGACCCACCAGCTCCTCACAGGGAACGAGCCCTTCAGCCAGGAGCTGCATGAGCAGGTAGCGAAGCCAGGCGATCCCCTGAGTGGGCACCAAGCCATCGGACCCCGCACGGCTCGCGAGGGTCAGGAGCGCCTTGGCACGTGCGCGAGAACAGAGTCCGTGGGTCACCTTCTTGTGCGAGCTCGCGAGGGTTCCATACGCGGTCGAGAGGTGACTCCACCAGGCTGCGGCCGGGTCTGCGCGTAGGACATCGGTGACCCACGGTATCGACGACGAGCCGGACTCATCCTGAAAACGGAGCTCGGCGCACGCCTCTTCGTTTGTGCTCAAGTCGTCAAGCAGGGCCGCGACAGCGTGCTCCGCGCGTGGGAATAGCGCCTCGATCTTCACCCACGCGGCATGTCTGCGCACGTCGGATGCGACCTTGGCGGCGAGGACCACCCCGGTCGGTGCCACCGGCAGCGCTCGCGTCAGCGCGTCGAGCTCGGGGGGCAATACAAGCACCTGCTGCGGGGCCAAGAGCCTGTCCAGGCCCGCTGGAATCCAGGCACGTTGCCGCAGGTGGTTCGAAAGATCGTGCGACGGGTTCTCCTCCCCCAACAATGCGAGCCCGTCCGCGATGACCTTCCAGCTCGTCTCCTGGGCTCCGAAGCGGATGATGGCCTCCGGCGTCCACGGCTTCAACCGTTTGCGGAGGGCGTCCGCATAGCTCCCGTCATCCGGCACATCGATGAGAACGACCTCCGGCTCGAATCCCTCCGGGACCGCATACCCCGCATCGAGGTACGTCTCGGTGTGCGCGAGCGAGGCCCACAGACCGCGGGTGGTCCGGTGGATCTCCAGCCTCCCCCAGATTGCATGTTTGGTCAGCAATGGCCCGAGGTCACGCCGCCCATCGTCCCCGAGTCGCTGGTAGACCTCATCGAGTCTCTGGCCATCGTCCGCCTGCTGGAGCACCTTGGCGATGGCCTCGATGTCCACCGTCTGGATCCCGAGCTTCGTGAGCCAATCGTCCGTGACCTTGCGAGCGAGCAACGTCTCCAAGGTCTCCGGAACGACCTGCCAGGGAACGGGGAACAAGGCCTCGACGACGTGTCTCGGCATCGCCTTGGGAACGCGATAGATGACGTGCTGCGCCTCAGCGGGCACGCCTTGCCCAGCGATGAGCCGTCGCATGGCGAAGACGAGCTCGGGTGAGGCATCGCCCGGATCGACGACTTGACCCGATCGTGGACTCAGCAGGCGATCGAGGAGCATCGAGCGTCCATTCTCGTCCTTGCCGATCTGATTCTCTGCCAGCGCCTTGGCGATTGCGTCATGCCCGAGAAGAGGAAGCTCGAGTGCGGCGGCGATGGCATCCTCACGGACGAGGAGAACCTCGGGCCCACCAGCCAACGAGTCGGAGAGCGACTTCGCGACGCTCTCGGGCTGCAACATGCCGCGGTGCTGGAACACGAGCCGGCGCTGACTCTGCCGCACGAGAGCCTCGAGGGACACCAGCCCAGATCGAGCCTTGCCCTTGCTCGACCACGCTTCGAGGATGCGAAGGCTTCGCACCCCGGGACGCTCGAGGCACTCTTTCAATGACGTCGCGCCGAGGACGAGCGCGATGAGTCGCGTCAGCTCCGGCTCTGGGCTCTCGCCGATCGCCGCCGCGGCAGCCTCGAGCGCGACGACCGCGAGATCGGGATCGAGTCGCGGCGGGGCCTCCGCCTCCGAGGTGCGAAGGTTCACGTCCAGGATCAGCACATCCCACCGGTCGAAGAGCGGGCCCGCTGATCCCTCGGACAGCTTCCGATAGGCCTCGATGGTCGTGGGTAGCGCCCAGAGGAGCGGCACTTCGCCCTCCACAGCGATGCGACACAAGGTCGACCACGGCTTCATGGCCAGCGCCTCCTGCCATCGCTCGCTTCGGAGCGCCGCCCGGTAGGCGCGGAGCGCGAGCTCGGCACACGGCCGACTCGCACCTTCGAACGCGCGCGTCTCGAACCACTGGGCCAGCCAGGGCAGCCAACTCATCGGGGAGCCGTCGAGCGACGGGCCCAGTTGCTCTTCGAAGAGCGCCACGTCGTTGCGACGCCAAGCCGATCGCCCGTTGTGCGAGACGATCCCAGGGCACTCATGCCACCCCATCGCAAACGTGTGGCCGAGCTCGCCGGCAGCGCTCGCGAGCACCTGGCTCACCTCCGGGTGCGTCGACGACGGGAGCATCAGGCAGCGCCGGTCCGCCGAGACGAGGAAGGGCGTCGCGTGCGCCGGTCCGAAGACCAGCTGGTGTGTGCGCGTGACCCACTCGAGTTCGCGCTGGAGCAGCGAGGTGTCGGCGAGCGCGTCGAGGATCGCGCGCGCGACGTCCGCGCCCGCACTCTTCAGCGCCTTCTCGAGCGCATCGGGCAACAACCCGAGCGTGACCTGTTCACGCAGCGTGCGATTCCACGCCCGCCGGACGGAGGTTGTCGAGTCGTCCTCCGCTTCGCCCGTCGACGATAGTCCTTCGACATCCTGCCGGCCGCTGTCCGGAAACTGGTAGCCGTGGAGCAGCACGCTCCAACGCTCGGCCACCGCCAGCGGCTTGGAGGTCACCAGGCGCGGTCCGCTCAGCGGCAGGAAGATCGCGGGAGTGATCTGGATCTGCCCGGAGCCTCCGTTCGGAGATGCACCCGAGATCACCGTCACCGCCCCGTGGGGTTCGGCCTTGGCCGGCATGGGCTTGCCGTTCGGATCCCCGAGATCCTCGGGCGGCTCCTCCGGCCAGGCCTGATGCAGCTTCAGCCTCCTGAGCTCGGGCGTGTCCCTATGCTCTTCGGCGAGCCAGTAGGTCAGCCGCCACTCACGGTCACTCGTGCGGATCTCGATATGGCCGTCGCGAAGATATCGCGGTGTGTGTCGGGTCGGGCGGCCGAGCGGCTGCCCGACCCGCGTGATGCTCGCCAGCGTGCTCGAGCCCCTGCTGTCGAGGCGCACGATCTCGAGCGCGTCGAGGTGCGCGAGCTGAGGCATGATTCCCGCGAGCTGTTCGAGGCGCTCGGGCGTCGTCGGTAGCGTCTTCGCCGTCGTGATCGTCTGCATGATGAGCCGCTGATCTTGGCGTTCGTTCCGCGCAGGCAACCAGACGGCGAACCAACCCTGGTCCTGTCGATCACCGAACAGCGCCGTGGCGCGAGACCGTAGAGCGTCCACGTCTTCGCTCGACCAGCGGATCCAATCCGGATAGCGCGGATCTCGCCAGGTGCCGTTGGGCATCGACTCCGCCCACGGATCGAGGAGGCCGCTCAGTTCCTTTCCCGCCTCGTCGCGGCCGAGATAGAAGATGACCTCGGTCCAGTGATACAGGCTCTTGCGCCCGATGCCGAAGCGCCCAATCTGGGCCACGTCGGAGTCCTTCGAGCTCGTCGAGAAGCTGGTGAAGGCCCGCTCGTGGACCTGCTCGAACGGCGCATCGTTCACGACCAGGATCCCAGGTCGCCCCAGCAAGGGGTTGACATCGTTGTCGACCGCGACCCCTTCGAACCACGCCAGGAACAGGGTCTTCGCGCGGGCATCGTCGGCGTTCTGCAGGAGCTCTTTGATGACCGCGACGCCGCTGTCATCATGCCGGTAGCGGTCGTTCAGCAGGTGCTTCAGGTCGCGGATGAGGTCACGCGGCGTGAACCGGAACATCTATCCCTCCTGCCCGAGCTCGGCGCTCATCGTGGACCTCGTGCACTCGCTCGCCGAGCCGCAACCCAGTCCCGCCCGCGCGCCGTGAGCTGGTAGCGCTGCTTACTGCTCCGCGGCTTGTCGGGGATCGTCATCTCGACGAGCCCCGCCTCGAGAGCCGGGTGCAGATAGAGGTCGCGCAGCGACGGCCGGTGGGACAGGCTCAGCGCCGACAGGATCTCCGTCGCCGATGCCGGCCCCGCCACGAGACTCTCGAGCAACGCTGCGACTTGGTCGGTCACTTGATCGGTGACTTGATCGGTGACTTCCCCGGTGTGCTGTCCGCCGATCGCGTCGTCGCCTTTTCCGGCGCGACCTTCGACTTGGTCGGCAGCCGCCCTGACTTGGTCGGCAGGCACCAGGGAAGTCGCCTTCGGGTGCGCCGGCAGGACAACCTGGAAGTAGGTGTGATCCTCGTCGAACTCGAAGACCGGTGACGGTGAGCCGTTCTTCTCCATCGCGCGCTTGATCTTTGGGACACCGGTGCCGCGACCTTCGGTGAGGTCGAGTTCCTTCAAGAGCTCGCCGATGCGGCGATTGCGGTACCGGCGGGAATGGGCGCGCCCCGCCTGCAGGGCCTCGAGGCGCACCGAGCGATCGGGCCCGGGGTAGCTGAGCACGACGATATCCTCACGGCCGATACGCACCTCGATCGGCTCGCGCTGGTCGTAGCCGCGGTGGTAGACTGCATTGACCAGCGCCTCCTCGATGGCCGCGAAGGGCCAGTTCCAGATGCGCGTGGCCTCGGCCCGCCCACGGTGTTTGATGACCGTCTGGCTGAGGTAGTTCCGCTGGATGTAGCCGAGCGCCTCGCGGGTCATGCGGTGGAGCGGCCCCCGAAAAGTCGACTCGGTGAACCGATCGCCGCCCGGCCCCTCTGGGAACCAGACCACGTCGACTTGCATCCCGGGGAAAAAGCGCCAGGGCTCGGAGTGGAAGAACATCAGACCGACGTTGAGCGGGAAGGTCGCCTCCGGCGAGCCCCCGACGAGGTTCATCTGGCGGGCGAGGGCGATGAGCGAGAGCGCCTTCGCCTCCTCAGCGAGATCGCTCTCGACCTCTTCGAGGTAGGCCTGGATCAGCTCGCGCGACAGGTCTTCGACCCGGGCGCGCTGATTCACCCGATCATCGAAGGGCACCGTGGCCGCGAGCGAGAGCAGCTCGCGCTCGTCCTCGCCGCGCGCCCGGACTGTGCTCGAGCCCTTGCGGAGGTAGTACGCAAATTCGCGTCCGTCCTTGCCGAATGCCGTGCGCGCCTTGTACGGCCGCGTCTGCCCACCAGGCGCCCAGATCACGAGAACGTGCCGCCCTTCGATCAGGTAGGGCACGGCCACCGGGTGATACGGCGGTTGGATCGCCGCCTGCCCGAGATTCAGGAGCTCCTTCTGGATGCGATCGATCGCGTCGGGATCGAGCCCAGTCGGAGGCAGCACCGCCCGGCCGTCGCGCTCCTCGACGCCGAGGATCACGTAGCCTCCACCGAAGTTGTGGAAGTCGTTGGCGAACGCGCACAGCGTATGCAGCACCGCCAGCGGGTTCCACCCCGCCTTCAGCTCGAGCCGCTCCCACTCGACCGTCTTGCCGTGGAGGAGATCGTCCACGTTGATCGGTAGGCTCACGAGACCTCCGGCGAGGAGAGGTTCGAGACCCTGGGATCGTATCGCACGGCGATCCCCCGGTCGACACAGATGGAGCCGGCGTGGGGCAAGTTGACCAAGAGCAGAACAGAGGGCCCGGACGGTAGTATATCTGAGACGGGACGCGTGCCGGCATCGACCAAGCCCCACGGGCCCCGGTAGGGAGTCTAACCGGCAACGAAGAACGCTCAAAGCGGAGCGAGGGCAGTTCCTCAGTCCGGTTTTCCGGACAACGACCACGGGCCAGCGACATGAGCGCACGAGGCCGATACGGTCCCGGCAGGAACGCCTCGATCGTCCAAGGCATCGAGACCGAGACCGCGAGCTCCGCGCGGAGCGTCGGACCTCAGCAGAGTTGCCGACGCCGCAACGATCAGTACCGCTTCGCGAAGGCGAAGCGGTACTGATCGCGGTTCAGGCACTTCCGTCGGACGATTACTCGCCGCCCGTCGTCGCCGTGCGCGGGGCCTTGTCGTCGAGGCGCAGCTCGGCGATCCCGTCCTGGAAGCGGATCCGCGCGAGCATCAGCTTCTGCTCGAGGTTCACGACCGCGATGGTGCCCTTCTGCACGCCGTTGGACATCTCGCGCAGCTTGGCCTGCAGATGGGCCATCAGCTGCCCCGAGTTCGGCACGCCCTTGAGCGTGAGGATCTGCTCCTGCAACTCGGCCATGCGCACGCGGAACTCCTCCATCTTCGTCTGCTCGAGCTCGATCGCCTGGCGGAAGTCCGCCATCTCGGTGTGGATCGCCAGGAGCTTCTTCATCTGCTCCGCGAAGCGCTGGTCGGCGTCCTTGGCCTCGAGGTAGACACGCACCAGATCGATCGCGTCGGGCGACCGCAGATCGAGCGTGCGCTGCAGCGGGGTCGCCTCGACGATCTCGATCGTCTTCGTCTCGCCCGCCTTCAGATCGAGCTGGAAGAGGTGCGCCTCGCCCATGCGCTCGTGCACCTCGGGGCTCTTCACCAGGGTCCACCCCTTGCGCACCGAGTGGCGGAAGAAGACCTTGGTGTCCGCGCGCAGCACGCTCGTCACCTTGAGCCGCGTCGTGCGCTCGTGCTGCACCTCCGTCCGGAGCACGCCGCGCTGGAGCGTCATGAGCCGCGAGATCCGGTCGCGCTCGTCACCCTCGCGCTCGACCACCACCTGCCGGTCCAGCGCGAACGGGATCACCGCCACCGCGTGCGGCGGGATCGGCTCGGTCAGCCCCTCGCCGATGAAGCGCCCCTCGCCGTAGACCGTCATCGGCCCCGACTCCAGCGTGTAGGCCGTCGGGTTGACGAAGCGAACCGACTTGAACGCGAAGCGCGCGTTGCCCCGCTCGCTCTCCGAGTCATAGAGGTAGACCACCTCACCCTCGGCCCCGCCGTCGAGCACGGCGATCATCGCCGAGGTCCCCTTCTCCACCGTCACCGGCACCGGCGACTGGAAGTGCGACTCGCCGACCGGCTCGCCCTCGTCCGGCGCCTGGGTCGCCGGAAGCTGCGCCTGCACGATGCGCACGCCGCTCTGCCCGTCGCGCGCCTCGCGCTGCTCGACCTTGATTCGCGCGGGCGCCACGCCCTCCTTGATCAGCTCGTTCCTCAGCCAGTGCGCCTTGTCGACGTTGCTCTCGCCGACCTCGCCCGGCCGACTCGCCGGCTCGAAGGCCTCGAGCACGATGTCCCCGTCGCTGCCCGCCACCTTGCCGGCGAGGTCCTTGACCTGCCGGCGCGCGTCGTCGGCCTTCTTCTTCTCGGCCATCACCCGCGGCGCCTGCGGCTTCAGTGCCGGCGCACCCGCCTTCGGCCGCGCGACCGGGCCATCGCCACGGGCCACGCGCTCTTCGGTGTCGTCGTCGAGATCGAACGACGGCGTCGGCAGGAGATCCTCGGTGATCGCAGCCAGCACCGTCGTCGTCGGCTGCGTCTCGCGGTGCGTCGAGCCTCCGGTCGGCGGCGCCACCGCGAAGCGCTCGTCGGTCTTCAGCGTCTCGCGCCACACCGTCTTGACCGACCTCAGATCGAACCGGAACGACAAGGCCGAGCTCGACCCGACGCCGACCTTCACCTTCTTCCACGTCTCGCCCGAGGTGTTGTCGACGACCGCCCACCCCTGCAGCTTGACCTTGTCGTCGTCGTCGACGACCACGCGATAGGACGGCTTCCACGCCGGCGACTCGGTGATGTACGTGAGGATCACCTCCTTGACCCCCGGCTCGCTCACCTGGATGCTCATGTCGACCTTGCCGTCCTGATTGGCGCCCGCGGTCGGGTACGCCACCGGCAGCGGCTTGCGCGTCACCGCGTCCTCGATCGTCAGCGACTTCAGGAAGTCGTCGACCTTGTCGTGCGGCACGGTCAGCGTCACCCGGCCCTCCTCGACCTTGGCGACCCGCTCGTAGTACGCGATCCCGTTGCGATAGACGACCACGCGCCCGAGCGACGAGCTGTCCGGCGCCTCGACGTGGCTCGTGTAGCTCGTGCACGCGCCGGCCCCCACGCCCGACGCGCCGATCACCGCCCAGGTGAAGATCGACGAGAGCCTCGGGAAGCGCCCTCCGCGGGCGCCGGACCGAGACTCGACCCTACGCACGACCTTGCCGTGTGCGTGCTTCATGGATTCCTCCGCGCTCTTCGATGACGCACGACGGCCTCCACCCCGCCACGAGCAGGGCGCGCCTTCGGCGTCGCACGCCCGCTTCGTCCGGGCGCCGTGTTCGCTTGCGGAGCCATGGACGCCCGAGCCGACGGAACGATCTGAATCGCGCGTTCATTTTTGCCGCGACAGGCGCGCGCCAGCGGATATGATCCGCGGCCTCTCTCGGCCCCGACTCCCCATGTGCACGCGCGCACCCACGCTCCTCCTCTCGCTCCTCCCGATCGCGATCTCACTCCTCGCCTGTGACGGCGAGGCGCGACCCGCGCGCGACGGCACGCCCTCCGACGACCTCGCGCTCATCCCGGACACGGCGACGTCCGAGCTCGACGCCACGCACCCACCCGACTCCAACGAGACCGCGGACGACGCCGACGCGGACGACGCCCCGTTCCCGCCCGAGACGAGCCCCGACACCACCCCCGACGGCGGACCCGAGGTCGACGTGCCCGCCCAGCCCGAGGACCTGAGCCACCTCATCTACGACCCCTACCATGGCGTCGGCCTGATCGAGCTCACGCTCTCCGAGGCGGCGCTCGACTCCCTGCGCGCGAGCCCGGACACCTGGGTCGACGGCGTCTTCCGCTTCCGCTTCATCGGCGACGCGACCTGGCTCCGCCCACCGCAGCCGGTCTCCGTGCGCCTCAAGGGGGGCCTCGGCTCCTTCCGCCCGCTCGACGACAAGCCCGCCTTCCGCCTCGACTTCGAGCGCGCCCACCCCGGCGCCGACTTCGCCGGGCTCGAGGAGATGACGCTCAACAGCATGGTGCAGGATCGCTCGCGCCTGCACGAGATCCTCGCCTACGATCTCTTCGCCCGCATGGGCGTGCCCGCGCCGCGCACCGCGCACGTCTGGCTGCGCATCAACGACGACGACTACGGCCTCTACCTCGACGTCGAGACCCCTGATCGCGTCTTCCGGCGCCGCCACTTCGACTCCACCCTGGCCATGTTCGAGGGCGAGTACGGCAGCGACGTCCTGCCCGGCCACGCCACCACCTTCGACTTCGACGGCGGCGAGCTCGCACCCGGCCTCGCCGCGCTCGAGACGCTCGCCCGCCGCGTCGCCGACGCCCCCGTCGAGGGCTTCATGGCCGCGCTCGACGATGTGATCGACTGGGACAATGCCATCGCCCACTTCGCGACCGAGGTCTTCATCGGTCACCACGACAGCTACGCGCTCAACCGCAACAACTACTTCATCCACTTCGACGACCGGCGCGTCGCGCGCTGGCTCCCCTGGGGCACCGATCAGACCTTCGTCGCCGAGGTGCCGCTGCACTCCCGCGCCCACGGTGTGGTCTTCTCGCGCTGCCTCGCCGACGCCGCCTGTCGCGCCGCTTACGACGCGGCCCTCGCGCGCCTCGCCCGGATCGTGTCGGCTCCCGGCTACCTCCGCTGGCTCGACGACCACGCCGCGACCCTCCAGGGCTACGTCGACAACGATCCACACGCCGTGCCCGCCGACGTCGAGAACCTCCTCTACCAGGCCTGGGCCTACCTGCTCGACCGCGTCGCTCACGTCGACGAGGTGCTCGGCTGCAGTGCCGCGCCGGACGCCGACGCCGACGGCGACGGCTTCTCCTGTCACGGCGACTGCGACGAGGGCGACCCGACGATCAACGTCGGCGCCACCGAGCGCTGCGACGACGGCATCGATCAAGACTGCAGCGGCCGAGCCGACGATGGGCCGTCCTGCGGCCTGTGCACGCATCACGTGACCGACACCCGCGCATACTTCACCTGCGCCCAGACCTTCAGCTGGTCCGACGCGACCACACTCTGCGCCAACCGTGGCGGCGCGCTCGCGCGAGTCGACAGCGCCGACGCGCACGCGCAGGTCGTCGCCCTGCTCACGCGCGAAGGCCTCCAGAGCGTCTGGCTCGGCGCGAGCGATCGCGAGGTCGAAGGAACCTTCCGCTGGCACGACGGCAGCCCGCTCGCGGACGGCTTCACGCTCTGGAGACCGGGCGAGCCCAACGACGGCGGCCTCGTCGGCGAGGACTGCCTCGAGCTCGTCATCGGCGACGCGATCGGCTGGGCCGACACGCGCTGCAACCAGCGACGCGCCTCGCTCTGCGAGCTACCGCCAGTTCAACGACAGTAGCCGGCCTCGGGATGCCGCTGGCACCACCCGTTGCACGCGTCGCCGCGCTGGCCCTTGGGCACGTCGGCGCACTGCGCCTGCATGACGCGGCCCGCCGCGGGCACGTCGACGGGGCCGCCGTCACCCGACTCCAACATCGCCGCGAACTGGAAGCAGGCGACCTGGTCACCGAGCGAGCAGGCGCGCTCAAAGAGGCGGCGCGCGTCGGGCCGCGCCCTGGCCCCGAGCGCCGCCTCGTAGCACGCCTCGGCGTTGCCGAGCTCGCAGGACCGTTCGACCAGCGCCGCCGCGGCCGCCTTGTCGGCGGCGTTGCCGCGACGCAGGATCGACGCCAGCTCGCGACAGGCGAAGTCGACCTTCTGCGCGCAGGCGGTCTGCAGGAGCTCCTTGCCGCGCTTCATGTCGCACGGCCCGCCGCGCGTGCACTGCACGAGCAGCGCGCCCTGGTTGGCGCACGCCTCCAGATTGCCCATCGCGCAGCCCCGCGCGTAGAACGACTCGGCCTGCTTGAGGTCGCCGGCGACGCCGTACGCGATGAGACCCGCGAGGTTGCAGCCCGTGGCGACGTCGTGCGCGCAGGCGTTCTCGCCGAGCTTCTGCGCGTGGAAGACGTCGGCCGAGTCACCAAGACGCAGCGCGTAGCCCCGCTCGACGCAGGCCTCGTGGTAGTCGAGCTTGCAGGCGTCATCGAAGAGCTTGCGATCCCACTCGGCCGGGTCCTTGGCGAAGGCGACCCCGCCCTTCAGGCGCAGGCGCGCGGCCGCCAGGGTCGCGTCGCGATCGCCGCCATTCCAGCCGGCGACGTACATCTCGAAGATCTCCGCCGTGTTCGCCGGCGCGCCCTTGCCCTGCTCGGCGAGCTGGCCGGCGCGCAGGCACGCCGCCGCCCACCCGAGCCCGCACGCGGTGCGGTAGGCGGTCGACGCGGCGTCGAGATCGACGGCGGTGCCGTGGCCGTGCTCGTGCGCGCTGCCGAGCGCATGGCAGGCGCGCGGCTGGCGCTTGGCGCACGCGTCGCGGTTGAGCGAGAACGCGCGCGCGCGATCCTGGGGCACACCGAGCCCGCTCTCGAGCTGGGCGGCGAGCTCGGCGCAGCTCTCGGCGCTGCCTGCCCCGCAGCCCTTCTCGAAGAGCGCCGCGGCGGCGGTTGCGTCCGCCGCGCGCCCGCGCCCGTCACGCACCATGACCCCGGCCGCCGCGCAGCCGTCGCCATGACCCAGCCCGCAGGCCTTCTCATAGGAGGCTAGAGCGCGCGCCGGGTCGGCGGCGACGCCGCGTCCCTCGGCGAAGATCGTGCCGGCCTCGTGGCAAGCGGTCGCGCCGCCGGCCTCGCACAAGCGCACGGTGCGCGCCTCGGGCGACTCGTCGGGGCGCGGGGCCATCACCTCGGCGCGCGCGCAGGCGGCCGCGTCACCCGCTTCGCAATCGGCGCGGCAGGCGGCCTCGTCCGGACAGAGGCGCTGGGGTGGGACCGGGGTGCTCGCGCACGCGACGAGCGATACGATGAAGGCCGACAGGCTGATGATTCGGTAGCACATGCGCGGCAGGATCCCCGGAACGGCCGACCTGTCAACCAGTGTTGGCCGCTCGCGAGCTGCCGATGACCCTCTGCTTCACCCTCTGGCGAGCCGCTCGAGCTCGCTGACGACGAGGTCGAGCTCGCGCACGAACGGCGAGTCGCCGTGCTCGCGCGCGGCCTCACAGAAGGCGCGATAGAACCAGACGATGTCGTCGGCGCCGGCGTTGAACCGATCGAAGGTCGCGAGGCCCAGGTGGCGCAGGTCGGCGACCGTCGCGCGGCAGTTGTGCAGCTTGTCGGCGAGCGAGACCATGCGCGCCTCGGGCGTAGTGTGCGCCAGATGGGCGAGATAGCGCTCCTTGCGCTCGCGCCACGGCGGCTTGTGCGTGCCCTTGGGCTCGGTCGAGTCGCTGCATGCCAACACGATCGCGGCGACGCGCTCACCGAAGCGCACGCGGATCCCATCGAGCACCGGGAGGCCGCCCTGATCCTCGACGGCGTCGTGCAAGAGCGCCGCGATGGCGACGTCCTCGTCGGCGCCGTGCTCGAGCACCATGCTGGCGACGGCCATGAGGTGCGCGAGGTAGGGCACCTCGGAGCCCTTGCGGATCTGATGGCGGTGGAGGCTCGCGGCGAGCTCGAAGGCGGCGGTGAAACGATCGCCCAGGAGCGGCGTCGCGGTCTCCTTGTCGGGTGGGTAGGTGGTCGTCATCTCAGCGTCGCTCCTCCTTGCGGCGTCCCGGGCTCCACTCGGGCAGCGGATCGACGCGCGTCTCGAGGAAGCGCGCCAGCCGATGGAAGTCGCTGCCTGGCTCGATGAACCGGACCTCGGTCTTGAGGGTGTCGGCGTTGACCAGCTCGGAGAACGGCACGTAGTGCAGGTCGAGCTGCCCGCCGCAGCTCACCATGTGGCCGTCGAGGCCCTCCTCGACCAGCGCGCGGTAGGCGCCGATCCCGAGCTGGGAGCCGAGCATCACGTCGAAGGCATGCGGCGCGGCGCAACGCGACTCGTAGCCGAGCTGGATCCCCGTGACCTTGCGCGCGCGCCCGTGCCGTGCCTCGTAGCGCTCGGCGACGATGTGCGCGACGAGCTTGCCGAGGTCGACGCGCCCGAGCGAGATGTGGCCGTGATCGTCGCGTGTCGTCGTGGCGAGCGCGTCGTCGGGCAGGAGCTCGGCCAGCCCCTCGGCGAGCACCACCGTGCCGTAGTGTTTGTCCCAGCGGGTCTCGCGCGCGACGATCAGATCGATGATGCGATCGGCGAGCTTGGTCAGATCGAGCTTGCCGTCGACCGAGAGGCTCTCGTTGACGTCCTCGGTCGCGATGACCAGGTTGGCCTCGCCGGCGATCGCCACGCCATAGCTGAGCCAGCCGGCTTTGCGCCCCATCGTCTCGACGATGTAGTACGAGCTCGTGGCGATGGCGTCGGCGCGCAGGTTCAACATCTCCTTGGCCATCACGTCGACCGCGGTGAAGAAGCCGAAGGTGAAGTCGATGCCGCGGTAGTCGTTGTCGATCGTCTTGGGCAGGTGCACCACGCGCACGCGCCGCGCCCCGGCCGGCAGCCGCGCCTGATAGCGGTGGATCAGGTTCGCGGTCTTGAGGGTGTCGTCGCCGCCGATCGACACGAGCGCGTCGATCTGCAGGTCGACCAGGGCGTCGTAGACGTTGCGCAGCCGTGCCGTCTTGTTCGGGTCGGCGAGATCGGCCTCCGACTCGATGCCCTTGCCGGGGTTGGCGCGCGACGTGCCGATCAGGATCCCGCGTGAGTTGCGCAGGCCCCTCAGGTCCTTCTCGACGAAGACCCGGTAGTGCTTGTCGGGCAGGAGCCGATGCGTGATCGGGTGGTAGTCCTGCAGGTTCGAGTAGCCGTGGAAGAAGCCGATCACCTCGCGCCGGTCCTCCAGGAACGAGGTCGCCGCCGCGCCGATCACCGCGTTGGCTGCGGGCGCGGGTCCGCCCGCGAAGACGATGGCCACACGTTGGATCTCGTTGCCGCGTTTCATGATGCGATGATAACCCAGGGTGGCGCGGCGCGCTCGCTCAACTTCAGCAGGGACTCGCTTGCAGGGATCGGTCATCCTCGCCGGCTTCCTCGGAAGTCTCGTCGCCGGGCTCGGCACCGGGCTCGGCGCGCTGCCGATCTTCCTGCGCAGCGGCTGGAGCCCCAACGCCCAGCGCATGATGCTCGCCATCGCCGCCGGCATGATGCTCGGCGCGACCTTCTTCTCGTTGATCCAACCCGCGCTCGCGCTCGTGCACGCCCGCGGCGGCGACGACCTCGCCGCCGTCGTCACGGTCGGCCTCGGGCTTGCGCTCGGTGCGCTCGCGCTCTGGGGCCTGCACGGGCTCGTACCACACGAGCACTTCACCAAAGGCCGCGAAGGCCGCCCGACCCTCGACCTCGGCCGCAACTGGATGTTCGTGCTCGCCATCGCGCTGCACAACCTGCCCGAGGGGCTCAGCGTCGGCATCGCCTACGGCGCCACCGAACCCGCCACCGGCCACGCGGTCATGCTCGGGATCGCCACCCAGAACATGCCGGAGGGCCTCGCCGTCGCCGCCGCCCTCATCGCCGGCGGCGCCTCGCGCCGGCGCGCCTTCCTCATCGCGCTCGGCACCGGCTTCGTCGAGCCGATCGGCGGCCTCATCGGCGCGGCCACCGTCAGCCTGAGCGCCGCGCTCCTGCCCTGGGGCCTGGCCTTCGCCGCGGGCGCCATGCTCTTCGTGATCTCCGGCGAGGTGCTGCCCGAGACCCACGTCGAGGGTGCTGAGCGCAGCGCCACCTTCGCGGTCGTCGTGGGATTCATCGCGATGATGGCGCTCGCCCTCCTGATGACCTGAGCACCGCACCCGATCGCCGGCGCGCCATATCCCCACGCGCGCACCCGTGGCATGGTGCCTCCATGGCTCATACCCGCACCCTCACCTTCCACGGCGGGGCCGGCACCGTCACCGGCTCGAAGTACCTCGTCACCCACGACCGCGCCCGCGTGCTCCTCGACTGCGGCCTCTTCCAGGGTCAGAAGGACCTGCGCCTGCTCAACTGGGCGGCGCCCCCGGTCCAGCCGAGCTCGCTCGACGCCATCGTGGTCTCGCACGGCCACCTCGACCACACCGGCGCCCTGCCACTCTTCGTCAAGCGCGGCTTCAGCGGCGCGATCCACTGCACCGCGTCGACCGCCGACCTCATGCGCATCGTGCTCACCGACTCCGCCCACCTCATGGAGGAGGACGCCGCCCGCGCCAACCGCTACGGCTACTCCAAGCACCGCCCCGCCCTGCCCCTCTACACCCAGGACGACGTCGAGCGCACCATGCGCCTCGTGCGCCCGCACGTCTGGCACGAGCCCTTCGACGTCGCGCACGAGGTCAGCGCGCGCTTCTTCCGCGCCGGCCACATCCTCGGCAGCGCCATCGTCGATCTCACCCTCGGCCTCCACCACCCGCTGCACCTCGTCTTCTCGGGCGACCTCGGGCGCTGGGATCGCCCGATCATCCCCGACCCCGAGCTCGTCACCCGCGCCGACGTGCTGCTCGTCGAGTCGACCTACGGCGACCGCGAGCACGGCACCGACAGCGAGGAGCGCCTCGCCGCGATCCTGCGCGACGCCGCCTCCAAGCGCGGCGCGGTGCTCGTGCCCGCCTTCGCCATCGGGCGCACGCAGGAGCTCCTCTGGACGATCGCCAGGCTCAAGCGCGAGGGACGCGCCCCGCCGATCCCCGTCTACCTCGACAGCCCGATGGCGATCGCCGTCACCGACGTCTACGAAGCCCACGCCCCCGACCGCTACCACGAGCCGATGGCGATCGACGGCGTCGACTACACCTCGCTGCCCACACCCGACGACTCCAGGCGCCTCAACACCCACGATGGCGCCTTCGTCGTGATCGCCGGCAGCGGCATGGCCACCGGCGGCCGTATCCTCCACCACATGCAAGAGCGCCTCTCCAACTCGCGCACGACCGTGCTCCTGCCCGGCTACCAGGCGGCGGGCACGCGCGGGCGCGCGCTCGCCGATGGCGTCGACACCCTGCGCATCTTCGGCCAGGAGATCCCGGTCAAGGCCCAGGTCATCACCCTCGACGGCTTCTCGGCGCACGCCGATCGCAACGAGCTCATGCGCTGGCTCGGCGGCTTCCAGCACCCGCCGAAGAAGTCCTGGATCGTGCACGGCGAGCCCCCGGCCTCGGCCGCGCTCGCCAAGGCGATGCGCGAGACCCTCGGCTGGAAGGCCGAGGTCGCCGAGCGCGGCATCAGCGTCGCGCTGTAGCTCATCCGCACACTCTGTGACCTTTGACACACCCGCCTGACCTCGCCTCCCGCCCTCGTGTGTCGCGACCGCGCGGCACGGCGCTTGCGTGGACACACCGGTGGAACGCCCGCCTCGGGCTCCGGAGGTCTTCATGGTCCCGCGCAACGCATCTCGCCTCTCTCTCGGCGTCGCGGCGCTGTATGCGGCGCTGAGCGCCTGCGGTGACGACCCGGGCGACGCCGCCTGGCGCTACGGACCGGCCGTCGACTACCCCGTCGACGCCTCCGGTCCGCACGCGATCCCCGATCCGATCACCGGCGGCACCTTCCACCTCCCCAGCGGCGGGCGCGGCACGCTCACCGTCGCCCCGATCCTCTCCGGCCCGCTCACGCTCCTCGCGGGCGCGACAAGCTTCGCTGTCACCTGGACCGGCGCCGAGCCGCTCGAGCTCCACCTCCCGCGCACGCCCGACGCCCTGACCTCATTCCACCTCGCCGGCGAGCCGACCTACAGCACCTACGAGCCGCTCCCCGAGGTCGGCGCCTGGTTGCCGATCGCGCCCACCCCCACCGACGACGCGTGGATCGTCCCGCTCCCGGCCGGCGCGACGCCGACCGAGCGCCTTCGCCTCGGGCTGCAGACCGCCTCGGCGCCCGTGCACTGCGCCTCGCTCACGCAGGCGCTGACCTCGCCGTCGGTGCTGCAGCTGCAGATCTACGACGCGCAGCTCCACAACACACTCGAGTCGCTCATCCCGGCGCTGTCGCTCACGGCCGCCGACGTCTTCGACATGATCGCCCAGTACAAGCCGCTCACCGTCGACGCGCTGCGCGAGGCCGCCGACCTCTACCTCGGCGTCGGCCAGCCCAACGACGCCCTGCCCGCGCTGCTCGAGCGCACCGGCTGGTCCTACCACGCCAGGGGGCGCCTCGTGGACGCGCAGGGCCAGGGGCTCGCCGGCGCCTCCGTGCAGGCGGTCTGCAAGTCGCTGAGCCAGTGCCGCGAATATCTGGCCCCGCTCACCCCCGCGACGACCGATGCGCAGGGCTACTTCGAGCTCGACCGCCTCTTCCCCGGCAGGTCCACGCTGCGCGTGACCGTGGGCACCAGCACCAAGGAGCTCAACGTGCACGCCGAGCCCACCGCCCCGACGACGGCGCGCATCGAGCTCGACCCGATCGTCTGGTCCTCGATCCCGAGCTTCGGCAGGCTGGTGATCCAGATCGAGGCCATCCGCGACTGGAACCGCATCGTCGGCGGCGACATCACCCCCAGCTCCACCATCGTCGACGACCTGCGCTGGCTCGACCAGGTCGAGGTGCGCTCGCTCACCGTCAGCGAGAGCGCGCTCGAGGCCGACCTGCACTGGTCCTTCGTCGAGCTCGGGACCGGCGCCCTGATCGACCGCGGCCTCAACCGAAGATGGGGCGCAGGATCAAGAGCGCCACGAACGCGATCGCCGCCGCCAGGGGGATCGTCAGGACCCACGCGATCACCATGTTGCCGGCGACGCCCCAGCGCACCGCCGACAGGCGCTTCGAGGCGCCGACCCCCATGATCGCCGCGTTGATGCAGTGGGTCGTCGAGACCGGCACACCCAGCGCGCTCGCGCTCAGGATGGTGGCCGTGCCCGCGGTCTCGGCCGCGAACCCCTGCAGCGGCGTGATGCGGATGATCTTCGAGCCCATCGTCTTGATGATGCGCTTGCCGCCCGCGGCGGTGCCGAGCGCGATCGCCGTCGCGCACGCGACGATCACCCAGGTCGGGATGTGGTCGGCGTCGACCGGCAGCATCCACTCCGGCAACCCGCTGTGCCCGGCCGCCGTGAAGGACACGAGCGCCAGCGTGATGATGCCCATGACCTTCTGCGCGTCGTTGCTGCCGTGCGAGAACGCCATCGCGCTCGCCGACACCAGCTGCATCACGCGCGAGCGCCGATGCACCGCGGCCGGGCGGCTGTCGCGCACGAGCCACAGGAGCCCGATCATCAAGAAGAAGGCGATGACGAAGCCCATGAGCGGCGACAGGATGAGCGGCACCAGCACCTTGCCGACCAGCGCGCCCCACTCGAAGCCCGACAAGCCCGCCTGGGCGACCACCGCGCCCGCGAGCCCGCCGATCAGCGCGTGCGACGACGACGACGGGATCCCGCGCCACCAGGTGATGAGGTTCCACGCCGACGCCCCGATGAGCGCCGCGAGCACGACCGTCTGCGTGACGATCGCCGGGTCGGCGAAGTCCTTGGCGATCGTCTGCGCGACCTTCACCCCGGTCATGGCGCCGACGAAGTTGAAGATCGCCGCCAGGATCACCGCGGTGCGGATCGGCAGGACCCCGGTCGAGACCGAGGTCGCGATGGCGTTGGCGGCGTCGTGGAAGCCGTTGATGTAGTCGAAGATCAGCGCGGCGACGATGACCGCGATGAGCAGGCTAACCATGTTTTACCGCAAGGTTGGTGAGCGTGCTGGCGACGTGCTCGCAGCGATCGATCGCGCCCTCGAGATCGTCGAGCAGCGTCTTCTGGCGGATGAGCTCGCGCGGCTCGATGCTGGTGTCGTGGAAGAGGCGCGAGGTCTCCTGCCGGAAGATCACGTCGCCGTCCTTTTCGAGGCGCCGCACCTGCCGCGCCACGTCGATGAGCTCCTTGTAGCGGTTCTTGCGCAAGGCCGGCAGCACCGTCGCGAGCAGCGCCGTCGCCTCGACCAGGATCGCGGTCAGCTGCCGTGACGCCTGCGACGGGCTCTCGACCCCATAGAGCAGGGCCACGCGCGCCGTCGCGTTGGTCAGGTCGAGCACGTCGTCGAGCTCCATCGAGAGGCGCTGCAGATCCTCGCGATCGAGCGGCGTGACGAAGGTCTTGGCCAGCGCCTCCTCCATCTCGTGCACGATGCGATCGCCCTCGTGCTCGAGGGCCTGCACGGCGTCGCAGACCTCCTGGGCCGAGCCGAGCTCGGGACCGCCGAAGCGCGCCAGCACGAGCGCGCCCTGGTGGGCGACGTTGGCCTGGCGCTCCAGGAACTCGTAGAAGTGGTCGGCGCGCGGGATCAGGAAGCGGACGAAGCGCTGAAAGCCCATGCGCCGTCTCATGCGCCCGCGACGCGACGACGTCAACCGCGCCGGGTCGACCCCGACACTCGGGCATCGACGCCAGCGAGCACCGCGGCTACCATGGCGGCGTGCAGGACGCGATGCCGCTCCACCTCACGCCGCTCGTCCGCGCGTGGCAGTGCCGCAAGCGCGGCATGTGCTGTCGCGTGCACAAGATCCCGGTGAGCGAGGTCGAGCGCCGTCGCATCACCCGCCACCTCGCGGCCGCGCACGACGATCGCGCGGCGCTCATGCGCGAGGGCATGCTCGAGGTGGTCCATGGCTGGCAACAGCTCCCGCGCAAGGACGGCGCCTGCGTCTTCCTCGAGCACAACCTGTGCTCGCTGCATTCGCGCTTCGGCGCCGCCACCATTCCCGGCGCCTGCCGCCAGTTCCCGCACCTCCTGCTCATGACCGACGACCGCCTCGTCGCGAGCCTCTCCTTCCAATGCCCGACCGCGCTCGAGCTGCTCGCGCACGCGCCGCGCTTCGAGACCCTCATCGAGCCCGATGGCGAGCCGCCGACCGACGCGGTGAGCCACCTCGCCGACCACGCGCACGCCTACGTCGATCTCGCCGGTCGCATCGTCTCGCCCGCCGAGTTCTGGCGCGGCCACTGGCGCCTCTTCGAGCGCCTCGCCGCCCACCCCGAGCCCGACCCGCTCGCGCGCCTCATCGCCTTTGCGGAGGCCGAGACCGGTGAGCGCGCCCCGCCGCCCGCGCACCTGCCCGCCGACCTCTGGAGCGCCGACTTCTGGCACCCGGGCGCGACCTTCCAGCTCGCCAGGGCCGCCGGCGAGAGCGCCTTCGACCTCGCCGCCTGGTGGGAGCCGGTCAGCCCGCAGGACTACACCTTCAACCGCCCCGACCCCTTCGACGAAGGCGCCTTCGTCCTACGCTACCTCCTGCACCGCGCCTTCGCCCCGGTCTTCTACGTGCACCACCGCGACCAGCGCTTCCTGCTGGCGATGCTCTTCGGACTCTACGTGCGGATCCGCCTCGAGCGCGCGCGCGGCCACGACGTCACCACCGCGGTGCGCCACACCGATCGCTTCTTCGTGCACGTGCCCAACCCCGAGGAGCTCTTCGGCGCCAACGGCCAGCCGCTCGACACGCTCCTACCGTGGGGCAGCTCCTGGCGCGTCCTGGCGGCACTCGCCGCGAGCTCTCCCACTCACTGAGCGCAGGACGACGGCGCCGCCTCCATCGCGACCGCGGTGAAGTCGGCGGTGATGCACGCCGCCGGCGCGCCGTCCTCGGTGGTGCACAGCCACTCGGGCTCGCCGAAGGCGGCGAGCAGCTGGCCGAGCGGCTGGTACTTGGCGTTGCAGCCGAGGCACGCCGTAGCGTCGAAGCTCGCGTCGAGCGCGCCGCAGTCCTCGGCCGGCGCGCCCGGCAGGAGGAGACAGGTGCAGATCTTGTCGAGCTCGGCCTGGCCGAGCCCGCCGGCCGGCACCTTGCCGCCGATGATCCCGCCGCAATCGTCGGCGACGTTGCCCTCGATGCGCGCCCTGCTCACCGGGATCGCGTGGCGCACCGGCAAGGTCGTCGAGCAGTTCTTCGGATAGGTCTCGGTGCCGGCGTACACGTTGAACGCTGATTCATTCGACGCCTCGAGGCGGCAGCCGCTGCGCGGGAAGACGACCTCGACCACGGTGTGATCGAGGCGGCACACCGTCTCGGTCTCGTCGACGCGCGCGCCGTTCATCACCCTGGCCTTCACCTCGCTGGCGCCGACCTCGCTGATCTCGAGCATGATCGACAGCTCGCGCCCGTCGATGTCCGCCTGCCAGAGGTTGTTCAGGGTCGAGATCACCGGGTGGTCCTCGCCGTCGATCGACGTCAGCGCCAGCCTGTCGAAGCGATACCAACGCCCCGCCGTCAGGCACTCGCAGCCGCTCGCCGAGACCTCCTCCCCGCCGCCGACGGTCTCGACCACCTCGCGCTCGGACAGATACGGCAGCTTGTTCTCCGAGGCGTCGGTCTCGTTCGAGCAGCCGCTCGCAAGCATCGACCAGGCCCCGACCACCACACCCATGGCCACGACGACCGCGCTGTGCTCACCGTTCATGGGCGCGAGCATGCCCGAGCTCGCCATCCGACACCAGCGCTTGTGCAGCGCCCCTGGAGCAACTGGTGGGACGACGCGCCCGCGCGCACCCTCGGCCCCCACGACGGCAAGCCGCGCGCACGCTGAGCCGCCGCGCGGCGCGCGAGATTTCCACCCTCGCCGCAAGCGTCGCGTGCCAATCGGTGCTACGCTCACGGCCATGCACACATCCTCCGTGCTCTCGTGGCTCGCGCTCGCCGCGCTCGGCGCCTGCTCGTCCGACACGCCCGCGACGACGAGCACGATCTTCTTCGCCCCCGATCCGTTCGCCGGCCTGCCGGTCGACGACGAGGGCAAGAGGATCGTCATCGACACCGAGAGCGGCGGCGACCGCTTCCGCGTGCGCGTCGACGAGGCCCTGCGCGACCCGCTCACCGCCAAGGGCGGCTGCCTGCACGAGGTGATCGCCTGCATCGAGCGCCAGCCCGAAAAGGGCGACGCGATCATCGCCCGCTGCGTCTCGGACGCCCCGACCTGCGCGAGCGATCGCCCCTGGGAGGAAGCCGAGCGCTGCTGCCCCGCCGCCTGCCAGGAGGCCTTCGCCGCCGCCGCGCCGACCGACGTCGCCGCCGCCTTCCGCGCCCACCTCGCCGACGGCCGCGGCTGCTACCCCGGCCTCGCCGCCTTCCTCGAAGGGGGTGAGCCATGACGCGCCGGCCCACCCGCCTCGCGCTCGCGCTCGCGCTCGTGCTCGCCCCCGCGCCTTCGACCGCGTGGGACTCGGTCTGCGTCGAGGCCGAGGGCCGGGTCGACTTCTCGAGCGAGGCGACGACACCCTTCTGCGTGCCGATCTACGCGCGCGACCCGCGCGGCCCGAGCGAGAGCACCTTCAGCTTCTGCAACGCCGGCGGCTACGTCGCCGCGCAAGGGATCTACGGCGGCGAGCACGCCTTCATCACCGCGCGCGCGCTCGCTGACCTCGGCCTCGACGCCTACGGCGAGACGCACGAGCACAAGGTCGCCATCTGGGCGCCCGACGAGACCTTCACCCACGCCGGGCGCACCCACAGCACGCTCACGCCGGCGGCCTTCACGCACGACGGCCCGCTCCGCCGCCACGAGCGTCCCTACACCGTCACCGGCTTCTCCGAGCTGCCCGACTTCGGCAGCTCGCTCGCCGACTGGGCCTCGGGCTACGAGCACTGCGCCATCGCCAACGTCGCGCGCCGCACGCGCGAAGAGGTCCAGACCTGCCACGAGTTCACCGAGGTGCTCGGCCCGGTCAACTCCAACCACTTCGTGCCGCAGGCGCGCGCGGTCTTCGAGCACTACCACGCGCTGGCGCTGGAGCTGATCAGCGAGTGCAAGGCGCTGTCCGAGACCGCCGCGTCCTGGCCGCACGCCGAGCGCAGCCGCACCCTCGTCGACGAGGTGCTCGCCGAGTGCGAGCGGCACGCCCTGTCGCTCGCCGCCATCGGGCAGCACCACCTGCAGGACGCGTTCTCGACCGGCCACATGTGGGAGCGCTGGGGCACCCCGCGCGTGCCTTCCGCCGACAGCCTCCCCGACGCCAAGGCGGTCGCGATGCTCTCGGGCGTCATCCACGGCTGGCGCACCCTGGTCGAGCCGGTCCTCGTCGACCAGGGCGCGGTCACGGGCGGCGTCGTGCTCGGCACCGTCTCGCAGGATCCGCTCTCGGCCCCGGTCGACGAGCTCTCCGGCCAATACCGCTTCGAAGGCGCCCTCTACAACGGGGTCGGCGACGACTACGTGCTGCCCTGCATCCAGCTCTACCAGGACCCGACGCTGTCTTCGCTCTACCTCACGCAGAGCGCCGGCAACGTCGCCGAGTTCGAGGAGCAGTTTCGCGCGCAACAGCGCTGCGTCGCCACGGCGCTGCTCGAGGTCTACCGCGCCGGGCCCATGCTCGCGGGCGAGCCGACGACCCCCGCCTACCTCGCCGGCGTCGCGCCCGATCTGCACCACTCGGACGCGTGCTTCTCGCGCCGCGCGAGCAACGCCGCGATGTACCGCGCGCTGGGCTTCGGCTCCTTCGCCGTCGCTCCGTCCCACCTCGCGCTCCTCGAGCTCACCGTCACGCGCGTGACCGGCGTCGTCGGCCAGGTCGTGCTCAACGTGCCGTCGGTGCGCCGCTGGCGCAACGCCCTCGTCTCGCTCAACGCCGCCTTCTACTTGAACCAGCTGCAGAATCCCGGCGGCGGCGAGAACGCCGACCTCGCGCTCGGCCCGGAGCTCGCCACCGTCTTCTCCTTCGGCAAGAACAGCGACTACCTCGCCGAGGCGGTGCCGGACCAGGCCGACGCCGCGCCGCTGTCGCGCTGGTCGGTCGAAGCCTCCGGCGCCTGCGCCGAGGACGCCGACTGCGCCGCGCCGCTCGTCTGCAACCGCGCCGCCGCGCGCTGCGAGTCGCCCGAGGCGGCGACCCTGCGCGTCTTCAACCGCGCGCACACCGTCTACTGGTGCGACGCCACCACGCGCGAGGACCTCGACCTCCTGCGCGACAGATGTGTGCGCGACGAAGAGCGCTGCGATCTCTGCGTCGAGCTCGCGCGCCGTCACGTGCGCAACGCCTGCGACGAGCCGAGCTGGCAGGATCTCGCCGAAGACCAGCGCGTCGACGCGCTGTGCCGCGCCCACGATCCGACGGGCGGCGCGCCGCTCGTCTACGCCGGCGGGCTCGAGCACTGCCAGAGCGCCTACCGCGACGCCGACGAGGCCGCGCTCGCCTGGTGCAAGACCGAAGACCTCGCCACCATCGGCGTGCCCGATCCCGGGGCCGCCCGACCCCGCCTGGAGGCGACCTCCCCCGGCGGCCTCCACCCGCCGCCCGTCGCGCCGGGCGAGACCGTCACCCTCGAGGTGCGCTACCTCGACGCCGCGCTGAGACCCGCGCAAGGGCAGGTGATCCGCTTCGCGCAGTTCATGGACCTCACCTTCGAGACCTGCCTCTCGCCGTCCGAGGGCGACTGGAGCGTCAGCGACCCGGACGGCTACGCGCGCTTCCCCGTGACGACCGTCGCGGGCCACCCCGCGAAGGTCTACGTGCGCGCCTGCCCGACCGAGGACGAAGACGTGCCCTGCAACGTGTGCGATCCGAACACGCTCACCTTCGTCGTCGAGTCGGTGACCGGTACGATCCTGCGCAAGCTCCTCGGCGACGGGCAGCACGGACCACCGGGAAGCGAGCTGCCGGTCCAGCTCACGGTCGAAGCGAGCCCACCCGTGCCCGACGGCACGCTCATCCGCTTCTCCACCGCCGATCTCGGCCTGCCGCCCGGCCAGCGCCCGCGCCTCGACGGCGCCGAGACCACCTTCGTCGACAAGGCGACCGTCGGCTCGCGCGCCGCGGTTCGCCTGACCCTGCCCGCCACCGAAGGCGCGGTCGCGGTGACCGCCGCCGGCCTCGACCCCGAGCGCTTCCCCGATTCCGCCGCCAGCGCGGTCACCTTCTCCGCGACGAGCACCGCCGCAAGGCCGCTCGGCAGCCTGCGCTTCTCGTACTACCAGGGCAGCCCCATCGGCGCGATGGAGGTCGAGGTCACGGTCGTGCACGACGGTATGACCAGCGTTCATACCGCCTCGGTCTCCGACGATCGCGTCGCCGTGACGATCCCCGACGTCGCCCCGATCGGTGAGGCGGTCACGGTCACGCTCGCCGGCACCAACGCGCTCGGCGTCGGCTTCTCCTCGGCCCCGATCCGCATCGACTTCTTCCTCGAGCGCCACGACCTCGGCCAGGTCTTCCTGCGCGCCGACCGCGGCCACCTGGTCATCCGCGCCCACGCCCCGCCGACCGGCACGAACGTGAGCCAGCGCTCGCTCCTCCTCTTCGACTGGTGGACCCCGTGGCCCGCCGCGGCGATCCCCGACGCGCCCGCGCAGGTCGAGGTCGGCGTCGACACCGCCTTCAACGTGCCCTTCCAGCCCTTCGTCACCAACGCCGGCGAGCCACGCCCGCGCCGCCACCTCGAGCTCTTCCTCTACGCGCCGGGCAACGACGCCCAGGCCGCGAGCTGGGTCGCGATCATGTCCGACGATCGCTACCTCTGGACCGCCGAATTCGGGCTCGGACCGGACAGCCACCCGCCTCCCTCCGAGGCCCTGGTCAGCGCGCACCTCCAGATGGGCCTGGCCGACGAGGCGGTCGTCGGCGCGCCGCTCAAGGTCTACGCGCCCGACGGCACGCTCGTCTTCGAGGTCCTCGCCGACTGGCCGGCCGGCGGCCCGTTCTGGTTTCCGGGCGAGCCCGAAGATCCGAGGATCGTCACCGGCGGCTACGACTTCGGCGAGGGCTTCGTCACCTTCGCCGCCAACGGCGACGAGTTCCTGGTCTCACCCGACGGCCTGCTCTTCGTCGTCTTCGATCCACCGCTCGAGGACTACCGCCCGAGCCAGCGCGCCCACTGCATGCACGACCGCGGCAACGTGCAACGCATCATGCTCACCACCCCGGCGAGCTGCGAGCGCCACGACGACTGTCGCCCGCTGAGCGGCCCCATGACCGGGCTCTGCGAGTCCGGCCGCTGCTTCGACTACAACTACCCCGAGATCCACTCGCGCGAGGCGACCTGCAACAACTCGGGCGCGCCCTTGACGATCGGGCGCTGCGCCGAGGACTTCTCCTGCGGCCCCGAGCGCCGCTGCGTCGACGGCGCGTGCGTGCCCTGACCTCGCTCACGGGCACGGCGCGGCCAGCGCCTCCGCCGACTCCAAGAGATCGAGCGCGTGCACCTCCACGGCGTCCACCGCGGCCGGCGTCTCGCCCGCGCGCGGCAGGTGGCCGACCGAGGCGAAGTGCGACGCGCTCGCCCAGAAGAGGAACCCGAAGCTCGTGTAGCGGGAATCGCCCGTGCACTCGTGACCCGACGGCGACGGCGTCGCGGCCGCGGTCTCCCACGCGACGGTGTAGGAGCCCTGCGCCGCGCTCGTCGCCGGGGGACCGGTCGGCGCCCTGAGCACCGGGCCCGGACAATCGACCCACACGTAGTCGCAGCGCGCATTGTTGAACACGCCGGGTCGCGGCGAGTCGGGGCAGGTCTTGCTGTTGGGCGCCAGCGGGCGCGCGCCGCCGTCGGCGTCGGCCTCGAAGGGTGGGCAGGCGATCCGCGCCGCCGTCGCGCACGCCGAGCTGTCCGGCGGGTGGGTCGGACACGCGAGCGCAAGCTCCTCGATCGTCGACAAGAGCGACGCCGCGAAGCTCTCGGCCGCCGCGGGATCCGCGCCGGGCTTGCTGATCCACACCTGCGCCTGACGGCCCACGCTGCAGGCACCGGTCGCACCCTGAAGCCGGGTCGCCCAGCACGCAGGCGACTCGAACGGTCCGGCGCTGTGCACCCAGTCGAGCTCGAAGCGCGCGTCGCCATAGAGACACGAGACGCGGCTCCCCTGATCGGCCGCGAGCGGCAACGGCCCGGGCCCGAGCTCGCTCGTCAGCGGCAGCGCGCCCGCGCCGGTCGGAAAGACCGCGGGACAGAAGCCGGTGACGACCCCGTCGGGCTCGTCCGCATCATCGGAGTCGACCGTCTCCTCGGGCTCGACCGCCTCCGGGCCCGGCTCGGGCTCGTCGTGGTCGCACGCGTCGCCGAGACCGTCCCCGTCGCCGTCACGCTGATCTTCATTGGACAGCTCCGGGCAGTTGTCGATCGCCACGCACTCGACGGACACGTGCTCACAGCTGTCGCCCCAGGTGTCGTGGTCGCGGTCGAAGGCGCCGATCCCCACCGCCGCGAAGGCGTTGAGCATGGCGCCGCAGTCCTCGAGCGTGATGCCGTCGCGCCCACGTCGCTGCAGGTGCGTACACGCCGACAACATCTGGAAGCGGAAGTCGTCGAAGCTCGACGTGGCGCGCAGGTAGAAGCGCAGCGCGAAGTAGACGATCTGCTCGGTCTTCGTCTTGCCCAGCGCCTGGACCGGGTGGTGCCCGGGCCGGCCGGGGTTCTGTCCACCGTGCACCATGAGGTAGACCGCCAGGCTCGGCAGCGCGCTGTTGTAGTGGACCCAGCCGGCGTCGTGCGAGCGCTCGAGGCAGTCGCGAAAGAAGCCCGGCTCGCAGGTGCCTGCGGCCGGCCCGAGGAGGTCCTCGGGGTAGTGGGTCGCGGTGCGATAGGCGGCGCTCTGGGAGAGATCGCGCAGCACGCTGCCGTCGGCGCGGCGGATCTGCCAGTCGTCTTCGACGAAGGCCGCCATCACGTCACCCAGCGCCTCGTTCAGAGCGCCCGGCTGGCCCCAGGTCGCGAGCCGGGCGTCGTGGATCGCGATGGCGTGTCCGAGCTCGTGCATCACGATGTCGAAGCTCTCGTAGGTGGGGTGGAAGAAGAGCGCGTCGGGACCGGGCTGCCAGAACGCGTTGGACTCGTAGATCCCGAGAAAGGCCCGGAGCTGCCCGCCCGCGCCATCCCAGCTGTCGCGCGCGAAGGTCGTCTGCAGGTACTGGTGCGCGCGGCCGAGCCAGTCGTGCATGCGGCCCGCGCGTTCGAGCAGCGCCGCGAGCTCCGGGTCGATGTCGGGCACGAAGACCGCCAGGCCCGCCTCGTTATAAAGCACGCGGTGCTCGGTCTCGGCGCAGGTCTGCATGCCGATATGGCTCGGGTTGCACACCGCGACGAGCCGGTCGCGCGCCGCGACGCTGAGCGGGTAGACGTGATGGACCCGCCCGTCGGACGCGTCGACCAGGACCTCGAAGGCGCGGTCCCCGGTGCCGTCGGCGAGGCGCACCGACCAGGCGAGCGCCGACGCGCCGTCGCGATCGAGCAGCACGCCCGGATCGAAGACGCCCAGCACCGGCTCGCCAGCCGCCGTGGTCGCGAGACCTTCCGCGCCGAAGGCCTCGACCGCGCGCGCGGCGGCGTCGGCGGCGCCCAGGGTCGCGTCGGCGGCGACGCCGATCGCGCCGGGCACGTTCGCGCCGATCGACGTGATGATCCCGGACGGCGTGACGGCGACGCGCACCTCGGAGCCGAAGACCGGTCGGCCCGCGTGCGTGCGGTCGAGCACCACGAGCGTCGTGTCACCCGACTCACCGCGCACGTCGCGCAGCGGCAGGTCGCGCGCGGCGTCGGCGCCCCCGAAGAGCGCCGGGTGGCGCGCGACGAGCGCTCGGGCGGCCTCTTCGGGAGAAGCCCCGGCGCTCACGGCGAAGGCCCCGCGCGCGCTCCGCAAGGTGCCGCGCACGAGGTGGATCTCCGGCGTCACCTGCGAGTCCCGGGCCAGCCGCTCGGCCGGGGTCTCGGGCGTCGCGTCGGCCTCGTCCTGGGCCGTGTCGGTCGCCGGCTCGCCCCCGTCCCCTCCGCACGCGCTCAGCGCGACGGGCGAGAGGGCCCACACCAGCACATGCGAAAAGCTGCGACGCGGCACCATGGCCTCACCTCCGGTGGCGGCCGGAGCGATCATGATAACGCCGCATCGCACCTTCAAGGGGCCGCACGCTCGGGTCGATCTCGCGCGCGACCGGTTGCATGCACCACGCGCGGGTGTGGCATTGCGTCCAGGCCGGGTCTGGCCGAAAAGGGAGAGGCCATGACCGTCGCCCATCGCCGATTGCGCCCCGCCCTGCTCGCTTGCCTCGCCTCGACCCTCGCCGCGTCGCCACCCGCGCACGCCGGCGGCTTCGAGATCCCCGACAGCGGCACCTTCAACCTCGGCCGCGGCGGTGCCTCGATCGTGCGCGCCGACGATCCGACCGCGCTCGTCCTGAACCCCGGCGCGCTCTTGCGCCTGCGCGGCACACATCTTCTGCTCGATCACGTCTTCGTCTTCGAGCACTCGCGCTTCACCCGCGCCGAGAGCGATCTGCCTCCCGGCACCGACTACGGCTTCGACCCGCTCGCGCCGGTCGAAAACCAGGACGACCTCTTCGCGCTCGGCGGCATGTTCATCGCGACCACCGACTTCGGCCTCGACGACTTCACCTTCGCCGCCGGCGTCTACGGCCCGAGCGCGCACGGCCAGAAGCGCTACCCGATCGAAGGCGGCCAGCGCTACATGCTGACCGCGCTCGAAGCGATCCTCGTCAAGCCGAGCCTCGCCGTCGCCTGGGGCGACCGCGACACCTTCGGCATCGGGCTCACCCTCCAGCTCGTCATGACGCCGAGCCTCGAGATGGAGCTCGTCGTCGACGGCTCCCAGGCCGGCGAGCTGCACGCCTACTACAGCGGCAACGACGTGCTCGCGACGATCTCGCTCAGCGACATGGCCGCGTTCTCGGCGATCGTCGGCGCGTGGTGGCGCCCGCTCCCCGCCCTCGAGCTCGGGATCTCCGGCCAGGTCGTGCCGACCGCGCTCTCGCTCGACGGCGAGTTCACGCTCTCCAACGTGCCGGGCCAGACCCAGTTCTCCGAGCAGCAGCTCACCGTTCCCGGCTCGGCCGCGCGCCTCGATCTCACCCTGCCGCCCAGCCTCCGCGCCGGCGTGCGCTATCGCCACCTCGACGGCGAGCGCGAGATCTTCGACGTCGAGCTCGACGTCGTCTACGAGGCCTGGTCAGTGCTCGACGCCTACGAGGTCGAGCTCGACGGCACCATCAACCTCTTCGTCGGCGCCGAGGCCCCCGACACCGTCATCGAGAAGCGCTGGCGCGACACCGTCTCGGTACGCCTGGGCGGCACCTGGAACCTCATCGGGCCCGAAGCCCCCGGCGGCCTCTGGGGGGACAGCGCCGGCGCGCTCCAGCTCTCGCTCGGCGGCTACTGGGAACGCGGCGCCGTGCCCGAGAACTACGAGCACCTCGACTTCCTCTCCTTCGATCGCGTCGGCCTCTCGGTCGGGATCGCCGGCCGCGTCGGACCCGTCCGCCTCAAGGCCGCCTACAGCCACGTCTTCCAGGAGGACCGCGAGGTCTCCGAGCGCTTCGGCAAGGTCTACCAGCAGCGCCCGCTCGACCCCTGCCCCGACACGTGCGACGGCGGCGCCGGCT
>WYBB01000185.1 GCA_011526585.1 Deltaproteobacteria bacterium | reverse complement strand
GAGGCATGGAACGACGTTCGAGATCGAGACCGCGTCCCCATCAAGTGGAAGTACACCTGGGCCGACGCTCGGAAGTCGTTTGGGCTCATCAGGAGGGGGAGCAAAATTGCTGCGGCGAAGCACTAGGATGAGCCTGTCGGAGACCTCGATCCGTCGGCCGGTGCTGGCCACGGTGCTGTCGATCGTGCCGGTGGTCTTCGGGCTGGTCGGCATCTTCGCGCTCGGCGTGCGCGAATATCCCGCCGTCGACCCGCCGATCGTCACGGTGACGACGACCTATGCCGGCGCGAGCCCCGACGTCGTCGACTCGGTCATCACCGAGCCGCTCGAGCGCGCCATCAACGGCGTCGCCGGGATCCGCGTGCTCTCCAGCAGCTCGCGCACCGGGCAGAGCTCGATCCGCGTCGAGTTCGCGCTCGGCTCCGACGTCGCCGAGGCCGCCAACGACGTGCGCGACAAGGTCTTCTCCGCGCTGCGCCTCCTGCCGGCCGACGCCGATCCGCCTGTCGTCGACAAGGCCGACGCCGACTCGAGCCCGATCATCTTCATGACCCTCAAGAGCGACTCGCGCGACACGCAGGAGCTCTCCGACATCGCCGATCGCATGATCCGCGACCGCGTGCAGACGATCCCCGGCGTCGCCAGCGTGCGCATCTTCGGCGAACGGCGCTACGCCATGCGCCTCCTGCTCGATCCCGAGCGCATGACCCAGCACGCCGTCACGCCGAGCGACATCCACGCCGCGCTCGAGCGCGACAACGTCGAGCTGCCCGCCGGCTCCGCCGAGGGCGTGCAGACCGAGATCGGGCTGCGCGCCGACGCCAGCATGCGCACACCCGAGGAGTTCGAGCGCATGGTCATCCGCACCCCGGACGGGCGCGCCGTGCGCTTCGAGGACGTCGGCCGCGTCCTCCTCGGCTCCGAGATCCAGAAGTCAGGCCTGAAGGAGCTCGGCCGCCCGCTGGTCGGGATCGCCGTCGTGCCGCAGCCCAACTCCAACGCCGTCGCCATCGCCGACGAGTTCTACCGCCGCCTCGAGTCGATCAAGCAGGTGATCCCCGAGGACTGCTCCGTCGAGATCGGCTACGACTTCACCACCTTCGTCCGGCGCTCGCTCATGGAGGTCGAGGAGACCCTCTTCATCGCCTTCGCACTGGTCGCCTTCATCATCATGGCCTTCCTGCGCGACTGGCGCGCGACGATCATCCCGACCATCGCCATCCCCGTCTCGATCGTCGCGACCTTCTTCATCATGTTCGTCGCCGGTTTCTCGATCAACATCCTCACGCTGGTCGGGTTGGTCCTGGCGATCGGCCTCGTCTGCGACGACGCCATCGTCGTGCTCGAGAACATCTACACCAAGATCGAGCAGGGCATGACCCCCTTCCGCGCGGCGATCGAGGGCTCGCGCGAGGTCTACTTCGCGATCATCTCGACCACGGTCGTCCTCGCCGCCGTCTTCGTGCCGGTGATCTTCCTCGAAGGCCTCACCGGGCGCCTCTTCCGCGAGTTCGGCATCGTCGTCGCCGGCTCGGTCCTGGTCTCCGCCTTCGTGGCGCTCACGCTCTCGCCGATGATGTGCCGGCAGCTCCTGCGCAAGAAGGATCGGCCCGGTTGGCTCTACCGCGTGACCGAGCCCTTCTTCCGCGGCCTCACCGCGCTCTACGCCCGTACCCTCGGCGGCTTCATGAAGGTGCGCTGGCTCGCGCCGCCGCTGGTGGTCGGCCTCGGCTTCGCCGTCGTGCACCTCTTCGGCGGCCTCAAGCAGGAGCTCGCGCCGCTCGAGGATCGCTCGAACATCCGCGTCTCGGTGCTCGCGCCCGAAGGCGCGACCTACGACTACACCTCCGCCGCGCTCGACCGCTTCGCGCTCGACGTCGCCGACGCCGTGCCCGAGCTCTCGCGCACCTTCTCGATCGTCGGCATGTGGGGCGGCGCCCCCAACACCGGCGTGCAGAACATCTACCTCACCGAACCGGACGAGCGCACGCGCACGCAGCCGCAGATCTACGAAGCCCTCTCGAAGGTCGCGCTCGCCTCCGACGAGCTGCGCGCCATCCCCTCCCAACCGCCGACCATCGGCGCACGCTGGGGCGGTCCGCCGCTGCAGTTCGTGATCCAGGCCGCCACCATCGAGAAGCTGCTCGCGGTGATCCCGCCCTTCCTCGAGAAGGCCAACCAACGCAAGGAGCTGCGCTTCGCCGACAGCGACGTCAAGGTGACGCGGCCCGAGGGCACGATCCGCATCGATCGCATCCGCGCCGCCGATCTCGGCGTCTCGATCCTCGACATCGTGCGCGCCATCCAGCTCTCCTTCGGCGACACGCGCCTGGGCTACTTCCGCATGAACGGACGTCAGTACCAGGTGATGGGCCAGCTCGATCGACCCGAGCGCACGACCCCCGACGACATCGGCCGCCTGCACGTGCGCGGACGCGACGGCGAGGCGATCCCGCTGGCGAGCCTCGTCTCGATCGAGGAGGGCGTCGCGCCCTCGACCATCCCGCGCTACGACCGCGCCGTCGCCACGACGATCTCCGCCGCGCCCGCCGCCGGCTACACCCTCGCCGACGGCATCACCGCGCTGCGCGAGGTCGCCGACGAGGTCCTGCCGGAGGGTTACGGCACCGCGCTCGCTGGCGAGGCGCGCGACTTCGAAGAGTCGGGCTCGAGCCTGCTCTTCGCCTTCGGCCTGGCGCTGCTCCTCGCCTACCTCGTGCTCGCCGCCCAGTTCGAGAGCTTCATCGACCCGATCATCGTGCTGGTCTCGGTGCCGACGGCGCTCGCCGGCGGTCTCTTCGCGCTCGAGCTCACCGGCTCGACGCTCAACGTGTTCAGCCAGATCGGCCTCATCATGCTGATCGGCCTCGTCACCAAGAACGGCATCCTCATCGTCGAGTTCGCCAACCAGCGCAAGGAGCAGGGGCTCGGCGTGCACGAGGCCGCCGTCGCCGGCGCCGCCTCCCGCTTCCGGCCGGTGCTGATGACCGCGCTCGCGACCATCCTCGGCGTGCTGCCGATCGCGCTCTCGCTCGGCGCCGCCAGCGGCAGCCGCCAGTCGCTCGGCATCGCGGTCGTCGGCGGCATGATCGCCGGCACCTTCCTCACGCTCTACCTCGTGCCCGCGCTCTACTCGCTCATGTCGCGCGCGCACCGCCCCGCCGCCGACGAGGACGAGCACGCCCCGGCGCCCGCCGCCCCGCCCGAGGACCTGCCCGCCGCGCCTTGAACACCGCGCCGCGCCGTGTTCGGATGCGGCATGATCTTCGGCACCGTCGTGCTCCTCACCACCGCCGTCTGGCACGCGCTGGCGACCGGCACTTCCTCGTCACGCCTGCGCGCACCCTCGGCCGCACCACGCGCGAGCGCCCGATCTCGCCGATCGCCGTCGAGCTCTTCCGCTTCCTCGGCGCGATGAACGCGGCCTTCATCGTGCTCGCCGTGCTCGCCGCCAGCGCGTTTCCCGCGGGACGGACGCTGGCCTTCGTCGTGCTCGCCGCCGCCAACCTGAGCCAGGCGCTGGTCGACGCGCGCGTGCGCCGCCTCGATCTCGCGCGCGGACCGATGTTCATGCAGATCTTCGTCGGCGACGTGGTCTTCACCGTCGCGAACCTGGCCGCCCTCTTCCTCGAACCCGGAGCGTCGTGATGAGCGAGCCCGCAGCGCCCGAGCCGACCCCGGACGATGACGAGACCGTCACCGTCGTGCGTCTCGGCCCGATCCGCCACGCCTGTCATTCGTGCGGCTCGTGCTGCACCGGCTGGAGCGTGCCGCTGCCGACGCTCGACGAACGCAAGCGCGTCATCGCGCAGGCCGAGGCGCTGGCGATCCCCGAGCCGATCGTCGAGGGCAACATCCGCCGCGAAGGGGGGCGCTGTGTCTTCCTGCGCGAGGACCTCCTCTGCGCGATCCACGCGCGCTTCGGCGCCGCCGAAAAGCCCAGTGTGTGCCAGCACTTCCCGCGCAGGACCCGCCAGGCCGAGGACGGCCTGCGCATCGCCGCCGATCCCGGCTGCTCGAGCACCTGGCGCACCTTCGCCGACGGGCCCGAGCTCCCGAGCTGGACGGCGGGGATCGCGCGCACGCACCCGCTGCCGCCCGAGCTCCTCGCCTCCGAGGGTGCGCTGCTCACGCTCTCGCGCCAGCCCGACATGACGGTACCGCTCCTCATCGCCATCCTCACCGGCGATCACGCCCACCTGCCGGCGCCGCCACCGGCCTTCGTCGCGCGCCTGCTCGAGCGCACGCGCCAGGCCAACCCCTACCTCGTCGACCAGGACAACGGCCCGCTCATCTGCACGACGCTCGAGCCGATCGCGAGCTTCCTCGCGCGCTTCGACGCGAGCGCCCCGCCGCCGTGGCGCCCCCTGCCGCCCAGCGCCGACGCACACGCGCTCGACGTCCTGCAGCGGCACCTCTTTCTGCGTCTGGGTGACGACACGGTGCCGCCGATGGCGCACACGCTGATCGTGCTCGGCGGCGTGATCGCCTGCGCCTATGTCGATCCGCGCCCCGAGGTCTTCGGCCCGGCGCTCGCCGCCTGGTCGCGCCTGTGCCGCCTCGACAAGTTCTGGGTGCCGATCCTGCCGAGCCTCTCGGTCGCCGAGCTCGTGCTCAACGGCACGCCGTCCTCACCCGGTTGAGTCGATACCCAGCAGCGCGCGCGCTCCGTCGGCCGAGACCCCACTGACCTCGACCACCTTCTTCTTGCCGCTGGCGCCGCTCACCAACGTCACCGCGTCGCGCGCCACGCCCAGGCTCCTGGCGAGCCAGCGCACGATCGCCTCGTTGGCTTCGCCGTCGACGGGCGGCGCCGCGACCTGCAGCTTGAGGCGACCATCGTGCAAGCCCACGACCTGCGTGCGGCTCGCGCGCGGCACGACGTGCAGGAGGATGCGGCAGCTCCCGGCGCGGTCCTCGATCGCGCTCGCGGCGCCCATCGCGGCCTATCGCTCGCCGTGCTCGGCGACGAGCGCACGCGCCTCGTCGCGCAGGCCGCCGATCGCGTGACACACGTCCTGCATCAGCCCGTCCTTGGTCTCGAGGGTGTAGCCATCGGTGGCGATCGGCTCGCCGTAGACCAACGCGACCGGGCCGCGGCCGACGACGAAGTTGCTCTGCGACGGAAAGATCGCGCGCGTGCCCGCGATGCCGACCGGCACGATCGGCACCCTGGCCTTCACCGCGAGCACGAAGCCGCCCTTCTTGAAGGGCAGGAGCTCGTCGGTGCGCGTCCGCGTGCCCTCGGGGAAGACCAGCACGCAGCGCCCCTCGTTCACGCGCGCGGCGGCCTTGTCGATGCTGGCGTGCGACTTGTTCTTGTCCTTGCGGTCGATGAAGACGTGGCCGGTGCGCTCGAGCGCCCAGCCGAAGACCGGGATGCGCTTGAGCTCCTGTTTGGTGAGGAAGCCGATCGGCCGCTCCGACGAGCGGATGATGCTCGGCGGATCGAGGTGGCTCTCGTGGTTCGACATCAGGATGTAGGGCTGGCCGTCGTAGATGCGCTCGACCCCCTTGACGATGAGATCGGTGACGCCGGCGCTCTTGAGGATCCCCGTCGCCCAGGTCCGCGACGCGCCCCACCAGACGCGTCCGCGCCGATCCCCGGCCAGCGCCGAGGCGCCCGCGACGAAGCCCATCGACGGCGTCAGCACCAGCGTCGCGCCCCAGAGCCCGACCGATCGCAAGGGTCGCTTGTCCGACATCATGCACCTCCCCTGTCCGCTCGCGGCGGCCGCGGCGGCAGGCCCATCTCCAGCCTCAAGGCCGCGTGCGCGGGCGTCCACTGATCGGCCTCGTCGCGCACCGTGTGCGTCTCCCAGGCGAGCGCGCGCCGCGGCGCCTCCCAACCGAGCTCGAAGACGTCGACCAACGCCTCGCGCCCGACCTTGGGGATCACCGCCAGCGCCCGCCGCGGCAGGAGCCGACTCGCCTCGATCGCCGCCAGCACGCGCGCGCGCTGGCGCGAGGCGTGGCAGATCACCGCGCGACCACCAGGGCCGAGCGCGCGCTCCATCGCCGCGAGATAGTCGCCGATCCCGCCGCGCTCCTCGAAGCGGCACGGCCCCTTCTGCACGCCGGTCGAGCGCGTCATCGCCGGATCGTCGAAGTAGGGTGGGGTGCCCGTCACGAGGTCGTACGCCGGCGCGAGCGCGACCTCGCGCAGGTCGCCGCGGACGAAGGAGACGCGCCCCTCGACCGCGTTGGCGCGCGCGCTCTTGTCCGCCAGCGCGTGCGAGAGCGCCTGCGCCTCGACCCCGGTGACGCGCGATTGCGGAAAGCACCACGCCATCATCAGCGCGACCGAGCCGATGCCGCTGCCGAGGTCGAGGATCGACAGGGGCTCCTCACCTCCGCTTTCTGCGCGCTCCCGGCGCAGCGCCTCGCCGGCCGCGCGCGCGACCCACGCCGTCACCAGATCGTCGAGCGACCAGCGATGGCCGTCGCGCCTCTGTACGATGCGCCAGTCGCCCGTCAGCCACGAGAGCTCCTCATCGGGGCCGAGCGCGACCTCGATCGTCGCGCCCGGCGGCCCCGGCGCGGTCCACCCCGGCGGTACGCGGCGCGGTTTCGGTGTGCGCGCCGACCCTGGCCGCGTCGCGCGCTCGTGCTCTTCCGTGGTATCCATGCTCGTCGCTGCGGCGTGCATCGTCGCCGCTGGGTGATCATGCGCAATTGGAGGCGCGCCAGCAATGGATGAATCGGACACGCGCCCGGAGATCGAGGCGATCGCCGTGCTCGGCCTCGGTTACGTGGGGTTGCCGGTCGCGGTCGCGCTCGGCCGCGCCTTCCCCGGCACCCTCGGCTTCGACATCGACCCCGCGCGCATCGCCGAGCTCGCCAGCGGCGTCGACCACAACGGCGAAGCCTCGGCCGAGGACCTCGCCGCCGCCGCGCTCGAGCTCACGAGCGACCCCGACCTCCTCGCCAACGCCTCCTTCTTCATCATCGCCGTCCCGACCCCGCTCGGCCCGGGGCGCTCACCCGACATCTCGGCGGTCGAGAGCGCGGCCCACGCCGTCGGGCGCGTGCTCTCCGAGGGTGCGATCGTCGTGCTCGAGTCGACGGTGTGGCCGGGCGTCACCGAGGGCGTCGTGCAGCCGATCCTCGCGCGCGCCTCCGGGCTCGAGCCGGGGATCGACTTCCACGTCGCCTACTCGCCCGAGCGCATCAACCCCGGCGATCGCGAGCACGCTTTCGAGCGTGTGCCCAAGGTGATCGCCGCCGCCGACGCCGCGACCCTCGATCGGCTCGAGGCGGTCTACGGTCGCGCCGTGCACGCGGGGGTCGTGCGCGCGCCGTCGATCCGCGCGGCCGAGCTCTCCAAGCTCGTCGAGAACACCCAGCGCGATCTCAACGTGGCGCTGATGAACGAGCTCGCCGTCGTCGCCGATCGCCTGGGGATCGCGACGCGCGACGTGCTGGCGGTGGCGCGCACCAAGTGGAACTTCCTCGACTTCGAGCCGGGCCTCGTCGGCGGGCATTGCATCAGCGTCGACCCCTACTTCCTGACCGCGCGCGCGCAGGCGGCGGGCCTGCACCCCGAGGTGATCCTCGCCGGCCGGCGCATCAACGACAACATGGCGCGCTTCATCGCGCACAAGACGGTCAAGCTCCTGGCGGAGGCGGGCCGCTCCGCGCTCGGCGCCCGGGTCGGCGTGCTCGGCGTCGCCTTCAAGGAGAACTTCCCCGACGTGCGCCAGAGCCTGGTCGGCCCGCTGATGGACGAGCTCGAGTCCTTCGGCGTCGAGGTGCTGGCGACCGACCCGGTCGTCGACCAGGGCCGCGCCGCCCTGGTCGTCGGGCGCGCGCTGACGCCCTGGTCCGAGCTCCCGGGTGAGCTCGACGCGCTGGTGCTCGCGGTGCGGCACCAGGCCTTCGTCGCGCGCGGGGCCGCGCTGCGCGAGCTGCTCAAGCCCGGCGGCGTGCTCGTCGACGTCAAGCGCGTGCTCGACCCGGCCGAATTCGCCGACGGCGGCGTGCTCTACTGGAGCTTGTGAGCGTGCGTCGCGCCGCGCCGTGGCTCTGCCTCTTCTTCGCGTGCGACGGCGCCACCGAGCGCGCGTCGACCACGGTCGAACGCGAGCACGCGCCGGTGCACGAGGTCGGCGACGCCATCGCCGAGATCGATGATTCCTCCGCTCCGACCATCGATGCTCTCGATGATCCCAATGGCCCGCCCGAGGTCGGCGACACGACGCCGGAGACGATCATCGACACGACGCCGGAGACGATCATCGACACGACGCCGGAGACGATCATCGACACGACGCCGGAGACGATCGTCGATACGACCTCGGAGACGATCGTCGATACGACCTCGGAGACGATCATCGACACGACCGCGGAGACGATCGCCGACACGACCCCGGAGACGATCGTCGATACGAGCGCCGACATCGCACCCGAGATCGGCGAGCCCGGTGAGCCGTGCCAGGTCGGCGCGCTCAGCGGCACCTGCCTGCACATCGAGGACTGTCATGGTGAGGTCGTCGCGGCCGAAGGCTTCTGCGCGGGCGGGCGGCAGATCCGCTGCTGCCTCGCGCGGCCGGCGGCGTGGGAGCGCTGCAGCGCCGAGCGCAACCCGGGCGTCTGCATGGACGCCGCCGAGTGCCCGGCGCCGGCGTGGAAGACGACGAGCGGCCTGTGCCCCGGGCCCGCCGCGATCCGCTGCTGCACCGCGAGCGCGCCCGCGCCCGCCTGCGACCCGGTGCAGCGCCCGGCCGTCAACGACGGCCTCGTCGAAGAGGCCGGCGATCCGGGTTGTCCCGACGGCATGGCGCGCGTGAGCGCCAGCCTGTGCATCGATCGCTTCGAGGCCGCGCTGGTGTCCGCCGCCGATTCGAGCGTGGGTCTCTCGCCCTATCACAACCCGGGCGCGGCGGCGGCGCGCGCGGTGTCGGTGCGCTGGGCGGTGCCGCAGGGCTACATCGACCAGGTGCGCGCCGAGAGCGCCTGCCAGGCCGCGGGCAAGCGCCTGTGCACCACCGACGAGTGGCTCCTGGCCTGCCGTGGCGACGCCGGCTGGACCTACCCCTACGGCCCTGCGCGTGAGCCCGGACGCTGCAACGACGATCGGCGCCAGCACGTCGCGGTCGAATACTTCGGCACCACCGCGAGCTGGATCTACTCCGAGATCGACAACGCCTGCCTCGCGCAGCTCCCGGCGAGCCTCGATCTCGCCGGCGAAAACGATGGCTGCACCACCCCGACCGGCGTGCACGACCTCATGGGCAACCTGCACGAGTGGGTCGCCGATCTCGACGGCACCTTCCGCGGCGGCTTCTTCGACGACACGGTGATCAACGGCGAAGGCTGCCTCTACCGCACGACCGCACACGACGTTCACCACTGGGACTACTCGACCGGTTTTCGCTGCTGCGCCGATCCGCAATGACCCCACCCGGTCACCGACCATGAAGAAACCCACCATGGACGCGCGCACCGGAGGGCGCTAAACCAGAGCTCGGTGGACTCTTCGCGCATCACCCTCACACGACGCGCCTTCCGCAGCGGCAGCTCGGAGTTCTGGCGCGGTCGTCTCGTCGGCGCGGGCGGCTTCTCGCGCCCCGTGCTCGTCAAGCGCCTGGCCCCGGACTTCGCCGCCGAGCCGCGCCTGGTCGAGCGCGAGCGCGCCGAGGCCCTCCTGACCGCGCGCCTGGCGCACCCGAACGTGCTCACCGTCTTCGACTACTGCCTCGTCGACGGGCAGGCCGTCACGGTGCTCGAGGACCTCGCCGTGGTCGAGCTCCTGACCCTGCTCGAGCGCATGACCGTCGCGCGCCGCCGTCTGGCCCCGCGGCTGGCGCTCGGGATCGCCTGGTCGGTGCTCAACGCGCTCGTGCATGCGCACGGTCGCGGCGACCCCTCGCTCGGGATCGCCGGGATCGCGCACGGCGACCTCTCCCCCTCCAACATCCTCATCGACACCAGCGGCCGCGTGCTGCTCCGCGACTTCGGGATCCCGTTGCAGGCCGCCCAGGCGCCCGCGGCCGCATCCCCCGCGGAGCCTGACGCGCCCACGCCCCAGCCCGAGCCGCTCGCGCGCCTCGGTCGCCTGCACGGCAAGCCCGGCTACATGTCGCCCGAGCTGGTCACGCGCGGCGTCTTGAGCCCGCGCTCGGACGTGTTCGCGGTCGGCATCCTGCTCTACGAGCTCATCACCTTCCGCCGCCTCTTCGGCGGCCGCGATGGGGCCGAGACCCTCAAGGCCGTCGCGCTCGCGCAGGTCGACGACCGCATCAGCCGCCACGCCGGCGACCTGCCGATGCCGCTGCGCGAGCTCATCCGGCGCGCCCTGCGCCGCCAGCCCGACGAACGTTTCGCCAGCGCGCACGAGATGTTGCGCGCGCTCGAGGCCTTCTTCCCCGGCAATCCGCACGAGGTCGGCCCCGAGCTCGCCCACCTGGTCAACGAGGTCGCGCCGCCGCAGGACGAGGACGCCGAGCCCGATGCCGACCTCACGCCGACACAACGCAAACGCAGCGGTCGCCGCGCTCCGCCCCGGATGATCCTGCCGCTCGGCGACGATCCCGAGTTCGAAGCTGGCTTCGACACGACCGAGCTCTGGGCCAACGGCACGCCGCCGCCCGAGGTCGACGTCGCCGCGCTGCTCGCCGAGATCGAGCCGGTCGGACCGCCGCCTCTGCCACCCGAGGCGATCGAGCCGCCGCCCTTGCCGCCGCCGCTGCCGAAGTAGACGACGCGGTCGTTTCAGCCCTGATCCGGCGCCTTGTCGAGGGCCTCGAGCTCCTCGGCGCCGGGCAGCTCCGACAGGTCCGGCACCACGATGATCTCGATGCGCCGGTTCTTCGCCTTGCCCTCGTCACTGGCGTTGTCGGCGGTCGGGCGGAACTCGCCGTAGCTCGACGCCGAGATCCGGGTCGATGGCATGCCGGTCTCGAGCATCGCCTGCAAGACCGAGTGCGCGCGATCGAACGCGAGGTCCCAGTTCGATCGATAGCGCGCGGTGCGGATCGGCACGTCGTCGGTGTGGCCGGCGATCTGGAAGCGGCGCTCGGGGATCGACGCCAGCACCTGCGCCACCTCGACGACCGCCGCCTTGCCGCTCGGCGAGAGCACCGCCGAGCCCGACGGGAAGAGCACGTCGGTCGCCAGCTCGACGACCATCTGGCCGTCGACGATGCGCACGCGCAGCTTGCCCGAGTCGATGAGCGACTTGAAGCGCGAGAGCAGGTCGCGATACTCGGCGATGCGCTTCTCAGCCGCCATCTTGCGCTCCTGCACCTCGCGCAGCGCCTTCATCAGCTCGGCCTCGGTCGCCTGCAGCCGCGACTTGTCCACGCTGAGCGCGACCTTCTCCGCGTTGAGCGCCTCGATCTGCTTTTCCAACGCCGCCGCGCGCTCGGTCTCGAGCCTGAGCGCGTCCTCGAGCTTCTGGATGGTGACCTGGTTCTTCGCTTCGCGCGCCTCCGACAGCGTCTTGTAGTCGTCGAAGTCCTTCTTGAGCTTGTCGTAGTCCGACTCCCACACCACACAGCTCGACGTCGCGAGCCACGCGCCCAGACACACGATGTACTTCGCACCCCTCATGCCGCTCCCCCCGTCCTTCATCGTTCGCTCCGGCCCGCCTCGAGCGCGCGCTTGACCCGATCCCAACGCTCACACGCCTCGCGCTCCTGCGTGGCCCCGCAGACGCGCCGATAGAGGCGCCCCGCCTGCTCGAGATCCACCGGTCCGCCGCCGCCGGTCTCGTACATGCGCCCGAGCCCGAGACACGCGTCGACGATGCCCGCGTCGCAGGTGCGCGTGTACAGTCGCCGCGCCTCGACCAGCGTCTCCGGCGAGCGCTCGATCCCGGTGCCCGACTCCAACATCACCGCGAGGTTGCCGCAGCCCTCGACGAGCCCGGCGTCGCACGAGGCCCGATAGATCTCCAGCGCGCGCGCCTCGTCCTTGTCCCCGCCGCGACCGGCCAGGAGCATCGCAGCGAGGTTGCCGCACGCGCGCTCGTGCTTCTGCTTGCACGCCTCTTCGTACAGCTCGCGCGCGCGCTTGTCGTTCTTCGAGACGCCGATCCCGTAGTGCAGGAGGAAGGCGAGGTTCGCGCACCCCGCCGGATCACCGCCGGCGCATCCGCGCTGGTAGAGCTGCGAAGCGCGCAGCTCGTCCTTGGGCACGACCTCGCCGAGCTGATAGGCCAGCCCCAGGTTCGAGCAACCCGTCGGGTGGTTCATGTCGCAGGCGAGGCGATAGTAGCGCATCGCGCGCGTCGGATCGGTCGGCCCGTCGGCGCCCTGCTCGAGCAGCACGCCGGCCTGCACGCAGCTCGTCGCGTCGCCGAGCGCACAGGCGCTGTCGAACTCGCCGAGTGCCGCCTTGAGGTTGGGCTGACCGATGGTCATGAACGCCCGCCCGAGCGCCCAGCAGCCCGCGGCGATCCCGCGCGAGCAGGTCTCGCGACAGAGCTCGGGCGCCTTGTCCGCGCCGAGCTCGAGGCAGCGATCCGCCATCTCGTAGTCGGCGCGCGAGCGCTCGACCTCTTCGGTGGAGGCGCAGCCTTCTGCCAGGCCGATGGCGACGAGGAGTGTGAGCACGGGGCGAGACACGCGCGGACTATATCTGCACCCACGAACGGCGCCAACGCCTTCCGCCACCGAAGGCGGCCAACTTGCGCTCGCCCGGAGGCGCGAGTAGCGTGCTGCCATGCGCACGATCGCCCCGTCATCGCGCCCGCCCCTGACAACGCTCGCCACGGTGCTCGCCCTCCTGGCCGTCGACGCCGCCCACGCCGCCGAACCCCAGGACGTCTGCAAGCGCGCGCGCGAGCAGCTCGGCGCGCGGCAGATCGAGCGCGGCATGAAGCCCGAGGATTGCCAGCAGGCGCTCGACGCCGCCGAGGAGGAGCGCTGGCAGCTCTGGCTCGACATCGCCGCGGCCGACCAGCTCGTCGGCGACAGCGAGCGCGCCGCGCTCTCGCTCAATCGCTTCCTCGTCGCCGCCGATGCGCGCCCACGCCCGCTCTCGGCGCAGTGGGTCGTCGCGCGGGACCAGGCGCGGGCCGACCTCGCCCGTATGGACGGCGAGCTCCTCCAGAAGAAGGCGCGCGTCTCGATCACATCGACGCCCGAGGGGGCCGACGTGACGATCCTCGGCGGCGGCGCGGTGCTCCTCGAGAAGACCCCGAAGACCCCGCTCATCGCGTACTTCGAGCCGGGCTCGCACACGGCGCGCCTCTTCCTTTCGGCCACCGACGCGACGCGCGAGATCACCTTCACCGTGCGCGCCGGCACGGCGCTCGAGCTCGTGGTCGACCTGCGCACGGGCGCGCTCGCGCAGACCGCCGTGCGCGAGCGCCCCGGACCGCGCGTGTTGGGCCAGCTGCCCGGCCTCGCGGGCGGCGACCCGACCCAACCACCGATCGTCGCCGAGCCCGAGCCCGTCGAGCCCGAGGTCAGCGTCGTCGAGCCGACGGTCGTGATCGAGGACAAGACCCCCGACCCCGACGACGAGGGCCCCCCGATCAAGCCGCCCGGCACGCCGCTCGGCGAGACGCTCGGCACGATCGGGATCGCCGCCGGCGGCGCCGCGATCGCCATCGGCACCACCTTCGCCCTGGTCGCCGCGGGCCTCGACGACGAGGCCGCCTGCAAGGGCACGGCCTGCGAGATCGACAAGGCGCTGCGCGCGCGGGTGCGCCGTGACGCCGACGTCGCCTGGGATCGGGCGACCGGCACGCTCATCGTCGGCACCCTGCTCGTCGCCGGCGGCGTCGCCGCGCTCTTCCTGCTCGACGACGAGGGCGGGTCCGACACCGGGACGGACGTCACGCTCACGCCCTGGCTCGCCCCCGACGGCGCGGGCCTCGGCGGCCACGTGCGCTTCTGAGCCGGGTGCGCATCGCCATCGCCGAGACCCTCGACCCCGACGGCGCGCTCGCCCGCTGGGCAAGCCCGGATCTCACCGCGCTCGGGCACGAGGTGCTGCCGCTGCCGACCCAGGAGCTCGCGCCCGTGCTCGGCACGCGCGGGCTCTCGGCGTGGATCCTCGCCGTGACCGAGGCCTTCGCGCCCGACCTGCTCATGGTCTGTCCGCCCTACGACCACGCGCTGTCCCGGACATGGGCAGCCTGCCGCGCTCGCGGCGTCAGGGTCGTCGGCTTCGCGATGGACGAGCCGCTCTTCGTGGCGCCCCGCGCGCGCCCGAGCGTCCGCGATCGCTACGCCGCCGCCGTCGCCTCCTTCGATCGCCTCTACGTGAGCGCGCCCGACGCCGCCGCCGAGCTGCAACGCCGCGGCCTGCCCGCGCGCTGGCTGCGTTGGGCGCTGAGCCCCGCCGCGCTCGACACGCGCACGCTCGAGCCCTGGCGCCTCGGGAGCCCGCCGCCCAGCGCCGGCGATCCCGCGCTCGCAGAGGCGGCCGTGCTCGTCGGCCGGCCCTATGCCCGCCGCGTCGCGCTGCTCACCGCGCTCGCGCGCACGCTCGGCGCGCCGGTGCACGTCTTCGGCGAGGGCTGGACCCGACTCCCACCCGCGCACACCGCCGGGCTCGTCGTGCACGGTCCGCTCACCGGCCCCGCGATGTATGCGACGCTCGCCGCCGCCGGCGCGGTCATCACCACCGGGGACTGGGAGGCCAGCGCGATCGCGATGGTCAAGCTCCGCCTGCTCGAGGCCGCGATGTGCGGTGCACGCCAGGTCGCCCAGCGCTCACCCGATCTCGACGCCTACTTCGACCCGGCCGAGCTGCCGCGCTACGCCGACCTTTCCGAGCTCGAGGTCCGGGTGCGCGCCCTCCTCGACGACCACCCCGGCGCGCGCGCCACCGCGCTCGCCGCTCAGCGCCGCGCCCAGGTCGAGCACAGCTGGCGCGCCCGCTTCGCCGAGCTCGCCGCCGACCTCGGCCTCACCGTCGCCGACAGCTCGCCTCGCCCGTCGCCCCCCTCGCCCCCGGCGGCCTGGGTCGCCGGGATCTGCGCCGGCGCCAGCGCCGCCGAGCGCCGCGGAGCCCACCGCCTGGCCGCCTCGCTCTACCACGCCGCCGGCGACCTCATGGGGCTCGCGCGCGTGCTCATGGGGCACGACCCCGCCGTCTCGGCCGCCTACGCCGAGCAGGCCCTCGCCGAGCGCGACCACCAGCCGGCCGCGACCACCGGCCTCTACGCGCGCGTCGCGCCCGTCGATCCCGCGCTCGGCCACGTCGGCTTCCTCGACCCCACCCCGGAGCTCGAAGCGATCCGCCTCACCGCGCTCCTCGCCGCGCGCGATCTCGACGGCGCCTTCGCCGCGCTCGACGCCCTCGTCGCGCGCGCCGATCCCGATCGCCTCGTCGCCACCGCCGCCGTGCTCGTGCCCGACGGCGTACCGGCGCACGGCCCGCTCTGGCATGCGCTCTTCAGCGCGGCGCTGGCCGCCGCGCCCGCCGATCCTGCGCTCCACGACGAGCACCGCGAGCGCTTCGCGCGCGCCGCTACGAAGAGCTGAAGATCGATAGCGCGCTCAGCCGCCGGTGGTCACGTTGGGCGAGCCGGCCTGGCAGGTCCCGCTGCCACCGCAGTGGGTCGTCGCGTCGTCCGTGCGCACGGCCGCGAGGCTGTTGACGAAGACGCTGCCCGAGCCCGCCGTGGCCGTGTACTTCATGACGGCACAGCACGGCATGTGGTCACCGATGTCGGTCTTGCGGACCGTCGGCTGGCCGTTGGTGTAGACGTCGGGCGATCCGAGGCTGAACGGCCCCTGCGCCGTGTGTGGGCAGGCCGGGCAGCCGTGGGCGTCGGCCGAGACCTTGGCGATGTCGCCTACGCGCATTTGAGCGGGCACGGTTGGACTCCTTCGCGATGGGCGGACCGACCGTCCGGCAGTATCCCTGGCGCGTACCCCCGCTGTCAATCGTGGACACCTTCTGCGCGGTCGGCTAATCATCGCGCGCCACGGGGGCGGCCTGCCGGCCGAGAACCCGAACCCCCCGTCGGTATGAAGGAATCGCCATGACCGCCGTCCTGCCTGCCGCGATGTCGACCGAGGAGATGGTGCACCTCTGCAAGGCGCACACGCTCTACACCTGGGCCAAGCAGAGCGCCGTCAACCCGGTCCCGGTCGCGCGCGCCGAGGGGATCTACTTCTGGACGACCGAAGGCAAGCGCTACACCGACTTCAACTCCCAGCTCATGTCGGTGAACATCGGCCACCACCACCCCAAGGTGCGCGACGCGATCAAGCGCCAGGCCGACGAGCTCGTCTTCGCCCATCCCCAGTGCGCCACCGCGGTGCGCGCGCGCGTCGGCAAGCTCTTCGCCGAGATCACCCCCGACCCGATCAACACCTTCTTCTTCACGCTGGGCGGCGCCGAAGCCAACGAGAACGCCGTGCGCGCCGCGCGCCTCATGACCGGCCGCCAGAAGATCGTCGTGCGCCACCGCAGCTATCACGGCTCGACCAACCTCACGATCAACATGACCGGTGACCCGCGGCGCTGGGCCAACGAGCCGACCGGCCCCGGCCTCATCCGCGTGCTCGACCCGGTGCCCTACAAGTACAGCTTCGGCGACGACGACCAGACCCGCGCCGAGCAGAACCTCCTCTACCTCGAGGAGGTCCTGATGTACGAGAACCCGAAGTCGATCGCCGCCATCTTCGTCGAGACCGTCACCGGCACCAACGGCGTCCTGCCGCCGCCCGCCGGCTACATGCAGGGGCTCCGCAGGATCTGCGATCAGCACGGCATCCTGCTCGTCTGCGACGAGGTGATGTGCGGCTTTGGCCGCACCGGAAAGCTCTATGCTTTCGAGCACTTCGGCATCGTTCCCGACATCGTCACCCTCGCCAAGGGCCTCACCTCGAGCTACCTGCCGCTCGGCGCCGTCGGCCTCTCGGACAAGGTCGCCGCCTTCTTCAAGGACAACGTCTTCGCCGGCGGGCTGACCTACAACTCGCACCCGATGCTGCTCGCCTGCGCCGAGGCGAACGTGCAGGTCATGCTCGAGGAGGGCATGATCGACAACGCCGCCCGCCTCGAGCACGTCATGAAGGCGCAGTTCGCCCGCCTCGCCGCGCGCCACCCGACCTTCAAGGAGGGGCGCGCCATCGGCCTCTTCGGCATGATCGACCTGCAGAAGAACGCCAAGGGCGAGCCGCTCTGCCCCTACAACGGCCAGAGCGAGGCGATGACCGCGCTCGCGCGCGCGCTCGACGACGCGGGGATCTTCACCTTCCTCCGCTGGGCGAGCTTCACCTGCATCCCGCCGCTCTGCATCACCGAGGCGCAGCTCGTCGAGACCTTCGACACCATCGATCGCTGCCTCGAGGTCGCCGACCGCTACTTCGAGGGCTGAGCGCCAGCGCCGCTCGCGCGTACATCGGCGACCAGCGCGTCGAGGAACATCGTCACGCGCTCGGGCTGCGGGCGCCCCGCGAGCGCCGTCCGCGCGTCCTCGTTCCAGCGCGCGACGAAGTCCCGAAAGCGCGCTCGCTCTTCTCGCGCCCGCCGGTGCAGCCACCCGAGCGTCGCGACATCCGCTCGCTCCTGCGACCACGCCCCGGGTGGGCAGATCGCCTCGGGTGTCTCGACCATCACCCCGAGCTCGGTCGCCTCGCTCGGGAAGAGGCGACACACCATCGGGCGGTGCGCGTAGACCCCGCACCGCCTCGCCGGCGGCAGCGTGCCCGAGCTCAGGTCGACGAGAAAGGCGCAGCACCGGCTCTCGGCCGTCTCGCCGCGCGCGCCGGTCTGCCTCAGCCTGAGGTCCCAGGCGCGCTCGTCACCGAGGTGGATCGCGTCGGGTCCCGCCTGGTCGCCGCGCGTCGGCCGCAGCTCGGCGATCTCGCCCGCCGCGAGGCCGCGCCCATGCATCAGGCGCACGAGGTCTGCGCCCGTGAGCTCCGGATGGAAGACCACGCAACAGCGCGATGTCGGACAGGTCGCGCAGCCCGAGCGCGAGCGCGCCTCCGGCAGCGCCCCGCGCGCGTCGACCTCGGGCCCCGGCTCGGCCAGCAGGGCCTGCAGGAACGCCTCGGGCTGCATCCCGAGCGGCCTCTTTGTCGCGACCTCGTTCCAGCGTTCGATCACCTGCCGGTGCCGCGCCCCATCTCCGACCGCGCCGCGTCCGCGGCATGCCGCCGGCGCGAGCTCGCCGAGCCCACACACCTCGCGCTCTTTCCCAGCCCCCACGAGGAAGACGCAGCGTGAGCGGCCCTGTCCTTCGTCTCGCCGCCTCAGCACCAGCCGCCACCGCCTCGGGCCCGCGTCCAGCGCCACCGTGACCTCGCCGGGCTGCGGATCCTCGACCGCGCTCAAGGTCGCGAAGCGCTCTGGTGCCACGCTCAGCGCGCGCGCGATCGTCGCCACCTCGCCGGCGAGCAGCGCGACCTCACCCTCACGACACCCGTCGTGGCCTCGCGCTATTGCGGAGCCCACAGCGCGACCGGGGCCCCCGTCGGATCGAGCATGAGCACGCGCCGCCCTCCCTCCACGGGCGCCGGGTCCTCGTACATGAAGCCGCCGTTGGCGCGCACGTAGGCGATCGCCCGGTCGAGATCGGAGACGCGCAGGAAGAACGTCCAGTGCGACGGCACCGGGCTCCCCGGTTGCAGGTCACGCATGATCCCGAAGGTCTGCCCATCGCTCGCGAGCTTGTGCGCGACCCCCTCCTCGCCGCGCGCGAAGGGCTCGCCGACCTCCCAGCCGGCCAGGTTCGCGTAGTAGTCGGCCGCGCCCTCGCGGTCGGTCGTCAGGAGCTCGATCCACGCGAGCCGCCCCTCTTCGGTCATGTTCACGCTCGCGACGTTGCCGCTCAGGGTCACGCCCTCGTTCAGGTTGATCACCGCGCCCTCCGGATCCGTCACGATCGCGTAGCGCGGATCTCCCTCCGTGCGTCCCTCCTCGTCGTCGGAGATCGCGTGAAGCGTGCCTCCCGCCTCCTCGGTGAGCGCGACCGCCTTGTCGAGGTCGTCCACGCGCAGATAGCCCACCCAGTGGCTGCGCACGCCCTCGCCCGGCACGATCCCGATCACTCCGAAGAGCGGCGAGTTCGTGCCCTTCGGCGCGACGAAGTACGCAGGTGGTTGCTCCTCGGTGACCAGCACCTCGCAGTCGAAGAGCCCCGCGAAGAACGCCAGGCTGCGGTCGAGATCGGTGGTCAGGAGCTCGTACCAGAAAAACTGTGAGGCCATCGTGCTCTCCAATGCGCGCCGGCGCTCCCGCCGTTGTGCCCGAAGCCGGCCGCGCGGACAAGGCCTGCCCGGCGGCCGAACGACGTCGGTCCTCGCCACCGTCCGCTGGCCACGGAAGGGGCGGCCCTCGTGGCCGCCCGCTGGCGAGGCGCGCTACAGCGGCCTATACACCTGGCCGCCGTGCAACATCCAGCAGCCGCTGTCCTTGCCGCAGCGGAACCGCGCGAGCTTCGTCTGCACGCCGTCGAGGATCACCCAGTCGTCCTTTTCGGGCCCGACGAGGTAGATCGTATCGCGCACGTAGCGCGAGTCGTAGTTGACGATGCGCAGCCCGTCCTGGTGCGTGTCGACGGCGCCGCTCCAGTACTTCTCGTCCGGGTCGCGCGTCCAGGTCGCGCCGAAGTCCTGCGACTGGCGATCCTTGTAGCGCAGCACGCCGCCCGCGAGCGAGAGCAGGTCGACCGATCCCTGGTGGCTCACCTCGCGCGCGACATAGAAGTGCTGGCCGCCGTCGTCCGACTTCAGGAGGAGGTTGCCGCCGTTGCGATCGGCGTAGGTCACCGCGACCACCGTCTGCCCGTCCGCCGCCATGCGCTGCACCGTGTGCTTGGTGCCGGTCGCGATCGGCGTCCAGGTGTCACCGCGGTTGTCCGAGCGGAAGAGCTCCCCGCGCCCACCGGCGACGAAGAGGACCCCGCCGGCCTCCGGCGTCGCGCCGACCTCGTGGACTCCGACGAAGCCCGCCGTCACCTTCTTGCCGCCGCGCGCCACGCCGCCGACATCGAGCATCTGCCAGCTCGACGGGTCGGCGCCCACCGCGCGCAGGACCGTGCCGTTGGCGCCCGCCGCGTACATGAACTGGCCGCCCTGCGTGATGTGCACGTCGTAGACGTTGCCCGCCTCCTTGGGCAGCGCGTAACGCTGGAAGGACTTGCCGGCGTCGGTCGACACGATGACGTCCTTGCCGCCCACAGCCAGCACCACCGCGTCGCGCGCGTCGAAGACCGAGAGCGACTTCACCGCGAAGCCCGAGCGCGCGGTCCAGCTCGCGCCGCCGTCCTTCGTCGTCATCACCAGCCCGAAGTCGCCGAACGCGAGCCCCTGGTCGCCGTTGAACGCGACACCCTTGGCGTTGGGCAAAAACGACGGCGACTTCACCTGTCGCGTCAGCGCGCAGACCTCGCCACCTTCGGGCATGCGCCCGTCGCACTTGCCCGGCTTGGCCGGCGCCACCAGCTCGGCCAGCGGCGCCGCGTCGACCATGTCGACCCAGCTCGCGCCGCCATCGCTGCTCTCGATCCCCTTGGCGCCCAGCGACGCGACCAGCCGCCCGTCGGCCAGCTTGCCGACCTGCTTGAAGCCGCCGTTCTGCGGGGTCACGACCTGCACGAAGCTCGCGCCGCCGTCGCCCGAGCGCAGCATCGCCCCGCCGTCACCGGCGAGGATCACCGTCGAGCCCTCGACGTACGCCGTCTTGAGCGCCTTCTGCACCTCGGTCGTCACGACCTGCCAGCTCGCGCCGCCGTCGCCCGAGACCGCGATCGCGCCCTTGGCCCCGAACGCGATGATGCGCGTGCCGGCCTGCACGATGCCAGCGACGCCGGCGATCGGCGCCGGCGCCGCCTTCCACGACGCGCCACCGTCGCCCGTCGTGAAGAAGTGCGTCTTCTGCACGACGACCGCGTTCGCCTGGCTCAGCCCGTAGGCCTGCCCCTTGATCTCGCACACGACCCCCGTCGCCTTTTCGACGCGGCCCAGCGCGCAGACCCCCTGGCTCGTCGCGAAGCTCTTGCCGCTCGCCACCGCCGGCGGGTTCGGCGCGGGCGCCCACACCGTGCCGTCGAGCGAGCTGTACGGCACCTTGCCCGCCACCGCGAGGAAGCCGTTGCCCTGGGCGATCACGTCCTTGGCCTTGACCTTGTCGGGGAACGCGCCGAGCGCCCCGCTGCGACCGTCGAGCCCATAGGTCACGAAGAAGCCGCCGTTCTTCGTCACCGCCACGATCCCCGGCGCGCCCGCGGCGACCGCGACCAGGTCGTCGTTGGTGTAGCGCGGCAGGTCGTTCCAGACCTTGCCGTCGCTCGACAGCGCCGCATACCCCGCCTTGCCGACGGCGACGAACGGCCCGCCCGCCTTGCCCGCCACCGCCAGCACGGTGCCGTTGGCGTGTCGGATGAAGCCCCAGCTCGCCCCGCCGTCGCGCGTGACGGCGACGAGGTTGTCGGCCGTGAGCGCGATCGCGTCGTTGTCGCTCACCATCTTGCCGATCTTGACCGTCGAGCCGACCAGCTCGTGCACCGCGCCCCACGCGCCGAACTTGCCGGCCGCCCCGGCCGCCGCCCCCGCGCCCTGCGCCGCCCCGTCCTCGCCCTCGCGCTCGCCGTCGCGCTCGCGCTCGGGCGCCTGCTCCCGCTGGGCGACGACCGGCGCGGGCGCGGTCTCGGCACGCTCGCGCGCCGGCTCCGGCGACGATTCGGGCGCCGGCTGACCACAGGCGGCGAGCAAAGATGTGATCGCGACCGCCTGCGCGGCCTTCCAGACGAGCTTCATGGTTTCCTCCTCCTGGGGACTTCAGGCGCTCCACTACGCCAGGCAGCGGGACCTGTCCATGCCCCCGAGGTAAACCACGCAGTCAAGGCATGCGTGTATCGCGCGCCTCCCGGCACGGCGTGATGAACGCCCGCGCCGCCGCGATCCCCGCCACGTCCCGCGGGCACGCGTGGCCGACGACGAACGCCGCCAGCGCCAGGATCTCCTCATCGGTGAGGCTCACCGGCGGCTCGTCCAGACGCTTCATCACCTTGGGCGCGTACGTCGGCGTCACCACCCGGTCGGGGTCCATGATCGACTCGACCGCGTACTCGAGCGCGCTCAGCCCGGGTCTGCGCGCCTCGACCCGCGCCGCCAGCGGCTTGCAGGCCACGGGGTCGCGCTCGGTCAGCGCCGCGGGGTCGCTCGCGCAGAGCGGATCGACGCCGAGGTTCGGCCCGGTGAAGCGCGTGCCTTCGTCGCCGAGGCGATGACAGGTCGCGCACCCGCCGCGTCCCGCGAAGAGCTCCGCGCCGTACGCCTGCAGCCCTCGCACCCACGCCTCCTCGAGCCCGCGCTGCATGACGCGCGCGCGCTCCATGACCAGCGCCTTGCGATCGGCCCGCGGCGCACACGCGCTCGCCAGCGCCCACACGATGGTCATCGCGAGGCCGCACCCCGCGATGACCGCTCCGCTCGGCCGCGCCTTCACGGCGCGGCGTCGGCCTTGTCGTCCCCGCCCGGGGCGGCGCCCGCGTCGGCATCACCCGGCGGCGGCGCATCGGGCGGCGGCCCGTGCGGCTTGAAGGTCGACTTCGGCACGGCGTTTTCGATCGGCGGCAGCGACCTCAGGTACGCGATGATCGCCGCGATGTCCTGGTCGGAGATCTTCGCCCAGCCCATCTGGTACATCGCCATCGGCCCGAGGATCGGCGAGCCGTCCTTCTTCTTCATCTCACGCAGCGCCGTCGTGATCTCGGCGTCGGTCCAGGTGCCGATCCCGGTCTCCGGGTGCGGCGTCAGGTTGGGCGGGTGCAGCGCACCCTCTCCGAAGGCCGGGATCTCCATCGGCGACCCGCCGGCCATGAACTTCGACATGTCCATGCCCTCGGGTCCCATCGGCGTGTGACACACCGCGCAGTGCGCGAGCGCCGCCAGGTACTCGCCGCGCTTGACCGGATCGTCGCCCGGCTCGGCGCCCTTGGCCGGAGGCACCTCCATCTTGGGCAGCTTCAGATCGGTGTTGCCGGCGACGGCGTTCTCGATCGCCGGGATCGTGCGCAGGTAGGCAACCAGCGCCTTGGCGTCGCCGTCCGACATCGCGTTGTAGAAGGGGTAGGGCATGATCGGGTACATCTGCGAGCCGTCCGGCCGCTTGCCCTGACGCACCGCGGCGATGATCTCCTCGTCGCTCCAGCCGCCGATTCCGGTCTTCTTGTCCTGGGTGATGTTGGGCGAGCGCCACGTGCCGAAGGCCTCGGGGATCTCCAGCCCGCCGGCCCACATCTTGTCGAGCGCCGGCCCCTTCGGCCCGAACGCCGTGTGGCAGAGCGCGCACCCGGCGACCCCGGCGATGTACTCACCGCGCGCCAGTACCTCCGCGCTGGGCCCGGCCGCCGCATCACCGGCCGCCGCCGCTGCATCGCCCGTCGTCGCTGCATCGCCCGCCGCCGCGTCCTCGGCCTTGGCCGCCGCGTCCTCGGCCTTGGCCGCCGCGTCCTCGGCCTTGGCCGCCGCGTCCTCGGCCTTGGCCGCCGCGTCCTCGGCCTTGGCCGCCGCGTCCTCGGCGGGCTTGTCCGCGCCGTCCTCGGCCGCCACCACGTCGGCCGGGGCTGGCTTCTTGCCCCCGCACGCCGCCATCATCAACACACCAGCAAAGACCACGAAACGCATGGCATCCTCCTGTGACGCACCGACCCGGCGAGTGACGATCGCAGCCGGGGTTGTGCGATCTCACCAGAGGTTACACCCGCCCCGATCCCACGTCGAGCCGCCGCTCACCGCACCTACAGGACGATGTCGAGCAGCTGCGCCTGCGTGAGGTAGTCCTCGAGGCTCGCCGAGTACTCGTCGATCAGCATGTCGAGGTTGACGCGCGCCGACTCGCCGCCGCCCGCCTCCAGCGTGCCGGCGATCGGGATCTCGGTGTTCGGCAGGAGCAGGACCCCGCGCCAGTGCTCGTTGCCGCGCGCGATCGCAGCCGACGGGATCTCCAGGAACTGCCGTGACATCTGCAACACGGGGAAGGCGCTGCCGTCGGGCAGCCTCACGCTCACCGGCAGCGCCGACGGCGGCGCCACCACGTAGTTCGCCCGCCGGTTCTGGGCGATCAGGTACTCGAGCATGTCGTGGATCGGCTCCGAGAGCTCGGTCGACGGGCTCTCGAGCACCAGCTCGCGCATCGCCTTGAGCGCCTTCTGCGTCTTGATGAGGTTGCGCCGCATGTCGTCGATGCGTTGCTCGTCGCGGCGGATCTTGTCGGCCGACATGCCGAGCAGGTTCTGATAGAAGGTCACCGCCACGCTCGCGTTGCGCTCGAAGAACGCTCTGAGCGACGCGCCGGTCGCCCGCAGGAAGACCGACGGCGTGATCGCGATCGCCGTCACCCGTCGCTTGAGCCCGACCATCGCCCCGAGCTCGCCGATGAGCGAGATCGGCTGCAGCTCGATCGTGCTCTCGCCCTCCTCCTGCAGCGCGACGCGCCCGTCGACCAGCAGGTAGAGCCAGTCCGCCACCTCGCCGGTCGAGAAGAGCACGGTGGCCTCGTCCGCCTCGAAGCGCTCGAAAACCTCCCCGAGCCCCTGCAGGCCTTCTTCGGAGATCCCTTGGAACAGCGGCACGCTGACGAACGCGGTGGACATGATGTGCTCCCGGACTCGACCCTGCACGGCGCCGCGCGACAGTGCGGCGCCATGCACCTCGATTGCCCGCTTCCTACCGCGCCTGCCGATCGACCGCAACCGATCGCGCTCGATCTCCGACCCGCGTCTCCCCCTCGCGAACACGTCCCCACGAAAGCAAAAAGGGGACGATCCCCCGGCGCCATCGACGCCGCGGATCGCCCCCTCGATCGCCCTCCGGGCGACGGGACCGTTCGCCTACAGCTTCTTGAGGCGCTCGATGATCGCGTGCTTGACGGCCGCCTCGCGCGGGCTCTCCGCCGGCGTCGTGCCGCGCGCGTGCAGCTCCTCGAGGGCCGCCAGCTCCATCATCGCCAGCTTCGCCGCGAGCTCCGGGTGGCCTTGCCCACGGAACTCCAACGCCGCCGCGCGTGGCTCGGGGATCCCGTGCCGCATGCGCAACACCAGCTCCTCCTCGCGGGAGAGCTGCGCCTCGCGGAAGGCCGTCGCCAGCTCCCGCCGTTCCGTCACGCGCACCTTCGCGGTCGTCGCGCCCACTGCCTTGTTCACTTGCTTCCTCCTGGCTCGCGCTGCATCGACTCCCCAACAGCCGAGCCACCCTAGATCCCTTCGCCGGCCTCGTCCAAAAAACCGCACCTCGGGCGCCGCGGGTCCTGAACCGCTATTCAGTCGCCGCGCAGGTCCAGCTTTTTCACAATGTATTCAAGCGACTTTCGGTGAATCCCGCCGCGCCGCGCCGCCTCCGAGATGTTGCCCTGCGTCATCTCGAGCAGCCGCGACCAGTAGCGCGTCTCGAACACGTCGAGCAGCCGCGCCTTGGCGTCCTTGAACGGCAGGTCGATGTCGATCCCGAGCTGCAGCCGCTCGCCGTCGCCCCCGATCTCGACCGCGCTCTGTTTCACGCCGCGCGACGACAGGTGGCGCGTCTCCAGCCGCCCGTGCTCGGCCAGCACCACCGCGCGATCGACGTAGTTCTTCAGCTCGCGCACGTTGCCCGGCCACGGGTGCGCCTGCAGCCGCCGCATCGTCTCCCAGCCGACCTGCACGTCGCTCGCCCCGGCCGTCGCCAGGAAGTGCTCGACCAGGAGCGGCACGTCCTCGGGTCGCTGCCTCAGCGCCGGCAGCTTCATCTTGATCACCGCCAGCCGGTAGTAGAGGTCCTCGCGGAAGTTGCCCGCCTCGACCTCCTTGTCGAGCTGCCGGTTCGTCGCCGCGATCACGCGCACATCGGCGACCTTGCGCGTCTGGTCGCCGACCGGCTTGAACTCGCCCTTTTCGAGCGCACGCAAGAGCTTGGGCTGCAGGTCGAGCGGCAGCTCCCCGATCTCGTCGAGGAAGAGCGTGCCCCCGTGCGCCTGCTCGAAGACGCCCGGCCGCGTCGCCACCGCCCCGGTGAACGCCCCGCGCACGTGCCCGAAGAGCTCGCTCTCGGCGAGGTCGGGCGGCACCGCCGAGCAGTCGAAGATCACCAGCGCCTTGCCGCTGCGCGTCGAGTGCTGGTGGATCGCCTCGGCGACGAGCTCCTTGCCGGTGCCCGACTCGCCCTCGACCAGCACCGGCACGTTCGAGCGCGCGACCTTCGGGATCAGCGCGAAGATCTCCCGCATCTGAGGCGAGCGCCCGATGAGCCGCCCCAGCCGCTCGGCGCGCGTCAGCTCGACGTGCACGCGATCCTCGTCGAGCGCGAAGACCCACTCGGACTGTCCGAAGCGCAGCCGCGCCGTCGCCGGCAGGAACGCCTCGCGCACGCGCACGCCGTCGACCCAGGTGCCGTTCTTCGAGCCGAGGTCGCGCAAGAGGTAGCCGACTCCGTCGAACTCCAGCCGCGCATGCACGCGCGAGACGGTCGGGTGCTCGATGACACAGTCGTTGTCGGGCGCGGACCCGATGAAGACCAGCCGCCGCTCGAACGCCTGCGCCGCGCTCGCCGGCCCGCTCGCCGGGCGTAGCCGATAGCGCTGGAACTCGAGCGCCTCCAGCGCGTCGGGGCTCACCTGGGTGTCGGGCTGCGTGTCGACCATGGGCGCGACGATACACCCGAGCGCACGCGCTTGCACCGCTGCATTCGCGGTGGCACGTTGCCCGACACGACACCCCAGCTCACCCCCCAGCCCACACCAGGGAGGCCTCCATGAAACGCGTGCTCGTCCCTCTCGCACCCGGCTTCGAAGAGGTCGAGGCCCTCACCGTCGTCGACTACCTCCGCCGCGCCGGCGCCCACGTCGTCACCGCCTCGGTCGGCGCACCCAACCCGATCACCGGCAAGCACCGCATCCGCGTCATGGCCGACATCGATCTCTCCGAGGCGATCGCCGAGTGGGGCGACGCCTTCGATCTGGTCGTGCTCCCCGGCGGCCCGGCCGTGAAGAACCTCGCCGCCTCGGCCGAGCTCATGCACCTCCTGCGCGAGCGGCTTCACAAGCACCTGCCCACCGCCGCGATCTGCGCCGCCCCGACCGTGCTCGCCAAGGCCGGCCTCGACCACAAGACCCGCATCACCAGTTGGCCCGGCTCGCGCCCCGAGCTCGCCGGGTTCCCTTATGCCGAGGACGCCGTCGTCATCGACGGCAACATCACCACCAGCCGCGGGCCCGGCACCGCCGTCGCCTTCGCGCTCGCGCTCGTCGCCCAGCTCTTCGGCCCTGACGCTGCCGAGACCCTGCGCGCCGACACCGTCTCCGCCTGAAGGCTGTCGAAGATCGGCTGCGGTGGGCGTCTGCGGCGTCAGTCGGTCGGTCGCTCGTGCGGCGACTCAGGTAGGGGCGGCCCTCGTGGCCGCCCGGAGAGATCAGCCGCTCAGGGCGCCAGCGGCACCAGCTCGACCTTCAGCATCTTCGAGTGCTGCGCCTCGCCGACATCGAAGCCCGCCGGCTGATACCCCTCGAGCATCAGCCACACGTGCCTGGTCTGCCCGGTCGGCCAGCTCAGCGTCAGCGGTGTCACCCCGACACGCTTGCCGTCGATCATCACCGTCGCCCCCGCCGGATCCGTCGCCAGGAGCGCCCGGCGCGTCGTCGGATCGACCTCGGCCTCGGGCTCCTCTGCCGCCTTCTGGACCGGTCGCACCTCGCGCTTCGGCGCCTCCGCCTTGGCCGCCTCGGCCAGCCGCCGGGCCTTGCGCGCCTCCGCGGCGGCCTTGGCCTGCGCCTCCAGCTCCGCCTGCGCGCGCTTTTCGGCCTCGACCTTGGCCAACCACGCCGCCCGTCGCGCGGCCTTCGCCTCGGCCTCGAGCCGCGCCGCCTCCGCCGCCTCCCGCTCGCGCCTCTCACGAGCCTCACGGTAGCGCTGCTTCTTCTCCTCGACGGCCTTGATCTCCGCCTCGAGCTCCTCGCGCCGCCGCTGCGACCACGTCTTCTTGACCGGCGGCGCCGTCTCCGCCACGACCTCCTCGCGCGCGACCGGCACCGCGGGCTCGACCGGTGCCACGGGCTCGACCGGTGCCACGGGCTCGACGGGCGCCACGTGCTCGACGACGATCTCGGGCACGTCGATCACGACCGGCCCCTCGTGCGCCTCGCCCTCTCCCGCTTCCGCTTCCGCTCGCGCTTCCGCTCCCGCGCCCTCTCCCGCAGCCGCAGCCGTGCTCCTTCCCGTTCCCTCGGCCACAGCGACGCGCTCCGGCTCTCGCTCGATCGCACCTTCACCCGCGACCGCGCTCTCGGCCACGCGCTCGAACCGCGCGACCTCGCGCGCGATCCCCTCCGCCCGCTCACCATCATCGCGCGTCGCCCACAGCGCGACCGCGACCCCGACCCCGACGACCAGCGCCGCCGCGAGCACGAGCCACCACGCGCGCCGCTCCCGCCGCACCCCCGTCCCCGCCGGCCGCGCGATCGGCGCCACCGGCTCGAGGTTCTGCAAGACCACGTTCGGCTGCGACGGGTCCGGATCGCTCGCCGCCCACGCGCCGATGGTCAAGAGCCCGCTCGTGTTCGCGTCACCCGGCCGCGCCGTCTCGCGCGTCGCCGGCTCCGAGCGCGGCTCGCCCCACGCGATCTCCCCGAGCCGCGCCTGCCCGATCGGCCCCGCCTGCTCGATCGCCTCGCGCGCACCTTCCAGAGCCTCGCGCGCCTCCGTCGCCGAGTCGTAGCGGTTCCACGGCTTGCGCGCGAGACACCGCGCGATCACCGCCACCAGCGGTGCCTCCACACCCTTGGCGAGCAGCGCCCGCTCGTGCTCGCCCTCTGCCGGTCGCCCGACCACGAGCGGCGCCGAGTCCGCGCTCGCCTCTCGCGGCGCCGCCCCGTTCAGCGCCTCGAAGAGGATCGCGCCGACCGCGTAGACGTCCGCGTGGCGCGTCACCGCCCGCGCCCGTGCCTGCTCGGGCGCCCGGTAGCGCACACCGCGCACCAGCGTCGGCGTCTCGTCGAAGCGCGCCTCCGGTGGCCGCAGGATGTCGGCGAAGCCCAGCTCGCTCACCGTCACGCGCGCTCCGTCGCGCACGCGGATCCGCGCCGGTGCCAGATCGTGGTGACAGATCCCCGCCGCGTGCGCCGCCTCGAGCGCCCGCAGCACGCTCAACCCGAGCTCGATCACCCGCTCGCCGCTGAGCGCTCCCTTGCGGATCAGCGCCTCCAGCGTCGGTCCGCGCGGCTCCTCGCTCACGATCGCCAGCCCACCGTCGGGCAAGAGCCCGCTCGCGATCACCTCGCTGAGCCCCGGATCCCTCACCTGCGCCAGCGCCGCCGCGGCCTCTCGCATGCGCGCGCGCTCATCCTCGCCGGCGTCGCGGTCGATCGGGAAGACCGCGATCCGCACCGCGCGCCCGCCGCCCTCCTCGTGCCCGCGGTGCATCGCCACGGCGCCGTCCTGCTCGACGAACGCGTCACACACGAACCGGTCCAGCACCCGGCTCCCGGGGGGCAGGGCCTTGTCGTCCTTGACCTCGGCGAGCACGGTGGCCCAACCGTCGACGGGACAGGTCAGGGCCGACACCGTGACGCCGCACTTGGGGCATACGCGGCTCAACACGGATCGCATCGGTTGCCGTGAGGTGATGGCTCGAAGCCTGGGCGGGGCCGCGCGCACCGATGGCACGCGAGACAATGTGGCAGGGGATTCTGTCGCAGTCTGCGACGAGTGACGCCGCGAACGCGGCAATTTGAGATATCCCCAGCCCTAATGCACGGCCTGCGCGAAGTCAACGTTGGGCTCGCCCGCGTCGCCCACGTGCGTCGGCCTCAAGGCTCCGCTTCGACCGCCACGATCCGCGCGATCCCCACGCAGCCTCCCGGCTCCACCGCCTGCTCGATCACGCAGCGGCTCTTGCCGAGCTCGTCGATCGCCTCGCCCAGCGCGCGTGCGTCCTTCGCGCTCAGGTGCGTGCGCACCACGCGGTCGGGCACCTCGCCCGGGCCGTCGCCCATCCAACGCCAGCGCACCTCGAGCGTCGTCGCCTCGTCGGGGCTCTCGCTCTCGCGCGGATCGAGCGTCACCGTCGCCTCGCACATGCCGACGTGGCGCACGTACCGGCACTGCGTCGGATCGACCTCGGGCCCGCCCCCGCAGCCCCCCGCGAGCGCGACCATCGCGACGCCCGCCAGCACACCGCCGATCGCCAGGCGCGCGCTCATACGCTGATCGCCTGCGAGCGGAACGCGCTCTGCGAGAGCTTGACGTTGACCACCGCCACGCGCCCCTCGTCGGCCGCCGCGAACGCCCGCTCCAGCGCCGGCACGAGCGCGCTCGTCGTCTCGACCCACTCGCCGTGTCCGCCGAAGCAGTCGCAGAGCCGCTCGTAGCGCGTGTGATCGAGCTGCGTCGCCACCAGGCGCTTGTCGCCATAGAAGTCGCGCTGCCCGCGCAGGATCTGCGTCCAGCCCGCGTCGTTGCCGATCACCGCGACCACCGGCAAGCCCTGCCGCTGCATCGCCTCGAGCTCCATCGCGTGCAGCCCGAACGAGCCGTCGCCGAACATGATCACCACGCGCGCGCCCGGCCGCACCTGCTTGGCCGCCAGCGCGTAGCCCGGCCCCACGCCGAGCGTGCCGAGCGGCCCCGGATCCATCCACGTCGACACGCCGAACGGCTTCATCACGTAGGCCGCCGTGCCGACGAAGTCTCCGCCGTCGCCGATCACCACGTCGCCGGAGCGCACGAAACGATCGACCTCGGCGCATACGCGCAGCGGGTTCGGCGCCTCCTCCGCGCCCGCTCCCTCGGCGATCTCCCGCTCCATCTTCGCCCACTTGGCCGCCTCGTCCGCGCGCACGGCCGCGTTCCAGGCCGCGCGCTTGTCCGCGCCACCGGTCGTCGCCAGCGCCTCGAGCACGAGCCCCGAGTCCGCGACCAGCCCGACCTCGACCCCGCGCGTGCGGTTGCGTCCGATCTCGTCGCCGTCGAGATCGACCTGCACGATCTTGGCGTCCTTGTGGATCACCGGCGCGGCGAGGTTGAGCATCAGCGTGCCCGCCGTGCCCGACTGCGAGCCCGCGATGATCTTTTCCGACTGGCCGTAGCTCAGGCGGAAGTCGAAGGGCGTGCCGAAGACCAGCACGAGGTCGGCGTTCTTGAGCGCGTACTTCCTGGAACGATTGAGGAAATGCGATCCTTCCGGCGCGACCAGGCCGCGCGCCATGCCGTTGACGAAGGTCGGGATCCCGGTCGCCTGCATGAAGCTCGCGAGGGTCTCGATCGGCGCCTTCGACCAGCGCAGCTGCGAGCCGACCACCGCGACCGGCCGCTCGGCCGCGGCGACGAGCGCCAGCGCCCTGTCGAGCTCGGCCGGATCGGGCGCCAGCCGCGCCGTCGCGCGGTAGCTCACCGGCATCGGGACCTTGTCGAGATCGACCATCTCCATGAGCACATCGAGCGGCAGCTCGAGGAAGACCGGACCCGGGACTCCGCTCTGCGCCTTGCGCAGCGCGATGGTGATGTACTCGCCCAGGCGCCGCGTCTCCTGCACGCTCGTCGCCCACTTGCAGATCGGGCGCATCAGCTCGACGTGATCCATGTCCTGCAGCGAGCCCATGTCGCGGAAGACCCGCGGGCCCGCGCCGCCGAGCACGACCATCGGCACCCCCGAGCGCCGCGCCGTCGCGACCGCGGTCACCGCGTCGGTCAGGCCCGGCCCGGCCGTCACCGCCACCACGCCCGGCTTGCCGGTCAAGCGCGCCCAGCCATCGGCGGCGTGCCCGGCGGTCTGCTCGTGACGCACGTCGATGACGCGGATGCCCTCGTCGAGGCAGCCGTCGTAGATCGCCGCGATGTGCCCACCGCACAACGTGAACAGCGCGTCGATGCCCTCGCGCGCCAGCGTCTTCGCGATGAGCCTCCCGCCATGAATCATCTGCGGCATCCGAGCCACCTCCGAGCGACAGCGTGCCGTCCGGGCGGCACGGGTTGAAGGCGCATCCTCCACGGCCCATCGCCCGTGCGCAACCGCTCATCGCCGCGTGCGGCTTCGACCGCCCCCGCGCACCCGCGATCGCGCGGCCCCGCGTGCGATCGACCGGCCCTTAAAAAGGGAGGACGCGTGTAGGCCGTCACTCCTCTACGCGTCCTCGGGCTTGCCTTCCCCGGTGCGGGCCAGGGAGCAAGGTATGGTGCCCAGAAACTGAGCAAACCTCATGCCAGCCACGCGCGCTTCACATTTCCCCTGAAAACGGCTCGATCAGCCCTGCGTGCGTGGGGTCATCGGACCCCAGCCTGTAACATGTTAACGCCCTTGTGCAAGCTTCCGGACGTATCCCTGGGGACGATTGACCCCAGCTTAACGAAAGCCGAATCAGGAGAGCAGGAAACGAGGAGAGCAGGAGACATCCTCCTGCCTTCCTCTCTTCCTGGCTTCCTCAGCGGCCTGTCCCTCCTGGTCTTCTCCTCAGGGTGACACGGCCCCGGGCCTCATGTTTGCACCCGATGACGCGCTGCGTTACCCTGCCAGGCGGCGGGTCGTTGCCCTCAGTTTGCCCTGAAAACCAAAGAGGTTTTCCTCTCGACGGGCGGGCGCGGTCGGCCAGGAGGCCATGGATGCGTCAAAAGTCGACCCTCGCCCCCTTCGCCGAGGATGGCGGGGCGGGCGCGCTCCCGGGTCCGTGGGGTCTGTACCGCCCGGAGCTCGAGCGCGACGCCTGCGGCATCGGATTCGTCGCTCATATTAAAGGACAGAAGTCGCACGGGATCATCGAGCAGGGGCTCGAGGTCTTGAACCGCATGTCCCACCGCGGCGCGTGCGGCTGCGATCCCGAGACCGGTGATGGCGCCGGCATGCTCATCCAGTTGCCGCACCGCTTCTTCAAGCGCGAGGGTCTGCGCCACGGCTGGGACATCCCGCGCCGGCGCCGCTACGGGGTCGGCATGGTCTTCTTGCCGCAGGACCCGCGCCAGCGGCAGGCCTGCGAAGAGATCTTCGCCGAGGTCGTCGCCGAGGAGGGACAGAAGGTGATCGGCTGGCGCGACGTGCCGGTCGACGACGGCGTGGTCGGCTGGCTCGCCAAGGAGACGATCCCGGTCATCCGCCAGATCTACGTCGGCTGTCGCCGCGTCGTGCCCTCGGCGCTCGAGCGCAAGCTCTACACCATCCGCAAGCTCACCGAGAACCGCATCCGCGAGCGCGGTGTCGACCCGGACGGCCGCTTCCACGTCGCCTCGCTCTCGAGCGAGACCATCGTCTACAAGGGCCTGCTCCTGCCGGCGCAGCTCACGCGCTTCTACCGCGACCTCACCGACCCCGAGCTCGTCAGCGCCATCGCCGTCGTGCACTCGCGCTTTTCGACCAACACCTTCCCGACCTGGGATCGCGCTCAGCCCTGCCGCTACATCGCCCACAACGGCGAGATCAACACGCTGCAGGGCAACCGCAACTGGATGCGCGCGCGCTCGGCCGGCCTGCAGTCGGCCAAGTTCGGCGGCCCGCTCTCGCGCCTCTTCCCGATCATCAACACCGCCGGCTCCGACTCGGCGCAGTTCGACAACATGCTCGAGCTCTTGCATCTCGCCGGTCGCCCGCTCGATCACGCGATGATGATGATGATCCCCGAGGCCCACGAGGGTGTCACCGACGGCTCGGTCACCCCGCAGCGCAAGGCGTTCTACGAGTACGCTTCCAACCTGATGGAGCCCTGGGACGGGCCTGCCGCCATCGTCTTCACCGACGGGCACCTCGTCGGCGCGACCCTCGACCGCAACGGCCTCCGCCCGGCGCGCTTCATCGTGACCACCGACGACCGCGTGATCCTCTCGTCCGAGGTCGGCGTGCTCGACGTACCGCCGGGCGAGATCCGCCAGAAGGGACGGCTCCAGCCCGGGCGCATGCTGCTCGTCGACACGCAGGAGCAGCGCATCATCGACGACGCCGAGGCCAAGAACGACGTGGCCAACCGCTGGCCCTACGCCAAGTGGCTCAACGCCAACGTCGACAACCTCGAGCGCTTCCCCGAGGTGCCCGGCGACCCGGCGGTCGAGGGCGAGCACCTCACGCGCCTGCAGCGCGCCTTCGGCTACAGCGACGAGGACCAGCGCCTCCTGCTCGGACCGATGGCCGAGCGCGGCGAGGAGCCGACCGGCTCGATGGGCACCGACGTGCCGCTGGCGGTGCTCTCCGATCAGGCCCCGCCGCTCTACGACTACTTCCACCAGCTCTTCGCGCAGGTGACCAACCCGCCGATCGATCCGATCCGCGAGGCGCTGGTCATGACGCTGCAGACCACGATCGGCCCCGACGGCAACACGTTCGAGGAGACCCCCGAGCAGTGCCATCGCATCGCGATCAAGTCGCCGATCCTGACCAACGCCGACCTCGCCAAGCTGCGCCACCCCAACGTCGGCGCCTTCGAGCCGACGACCCTCGACATCGTCTACGACGCCTCGATGAGCCTCGAGACCGCGGTCACCCAGCTCTGCAAGGCGGCGGTCGACGCGATCGACGAAGGCTACAACATCTTGATCCTCTCCGACCGCAAGGTCGACCAGAAGCGCCTGCCCATCCCGGCGCTGCTGGCGGTCTCGGCGGTCCACCAGCACCTCGTGCGCGAGGGCATCCGCTTCCAGACCGGCCTCGTCGTCGAGACCGCCGACGCGCGCAGCGTGCACCACATCGCCTGCCTCTTCGGCTTTGGCGCCGGCTCGGTCAACCCGTGGCTCGCGCTCGACACCGTGCGCGAGCTGGCGATCCGCGGCGACCTCGAGGCGAGCCCCGACAGGGCCGAGGCCAACCTGATCAAGGCGCTCGAGAAGGGCGTGCTCAAGATCATGTCGAAGATGGGGATCTCGACGCTGCAATCCTATCGCGGCGCGCAGATCTTCGAGGCGGTCGGTCTCGATCAGGCGCTCGTGCAGCGCCACTTCACCGGCACCGCCTCGCGCATCTCCGGCGTCGGCCTGGCCGAGCTCGGGCGCGAGGTCAAGGAGCGCCACCAGCGCGGCTTCGCCTCGGGTCCCGACCAGCTCGGCCAGCTCGGACCGCAGCTCGACGCGGGCGAGCTGCCCACCGGCGGCGTCTATCAGTGGCGCCGGCGCGGTGAGCGTCACAAGTGGAACCCGGCGACGATCGCCAAGCTGCAGGCGGCGACCCAGCTCGGCTCGGCGACGACCTGGGACGAGTACTCGCGCCTGTGCAACGACGAGGATCGCGCGCGCGCGACCTTGCGCGGCCTGCTCGAGCTGGTCCCGAGCGCCGAGGGTCCGATCCCGCTCGACGAGGTCGAGCCCGCGACCGAGATCGTCAAGCGCTTCGCGACCGGCGCGATGTCCTTCGGCTCGATCTCGGCCGAGGCGCACGAGACGCTCGCCATCGCGATGAACCGCATCGGCGGCAAGTCGAACTCCGGCGAAGGCGGCGAGGAGCCGCGCCGCTACTTGAGCGAACGGCCCGACGAGGATCGTCACAGCCGCATCCACCAGGTCGCCTCGGGTCGCTTCGGCGTCAACGCCGAGTACCTCGTCAACTGCGACGAGCTGCAGATCAAGATGGCCCAGGGCGCCAAGCCCGGCGAAGGCGGCCAGCTCCCCGGCCACAAGGTCGACGAGCGCATCGCCAAGGTGCGCTGCTCGACGCCGGGCGTGACCCTGATCTCGCCGCCGCCGCACCACGACATCTACTCGATCGAGGACCTGGCGCAGCTCATCTACGATCTGAAGTGCGTCAACCACGAGGCGCGCATCTCGGTGAAGCTCGTCGCCGAGGTCGGGGTCGGCACCGTCGCCGCCGGCGTCGCCAAGGCCGGGGCCGGGCACGTCGTCATCGCCGGCAACACGGGAGGCACCGGCGCCTCGCCGGTCTCCTCGATCATGCACGCCGGCCTGCCCTGGGAGCTCGGCCTCGCCGAGACGCAGGAGGTGCTCGTGCAAAACGATCTGCGCTCGCGCATCCGCGTGCAGGTCGACGGCGGGCTCCGCACCGGGCGCGACGTGATCGTCGCGGCGCTGCTCGGCGCCGAGGAGTTCGGCTTCTCGACGGCGCCGCTGGTCGTGACCGGCTGCGTGATGCTGCGCAAGTGCCACCTCAACACCTGCTCGGTCGGCATCGCCACCCAGGACCCGGAGCTGCGCAAGCTCTTCCGCGGCCAGCCCGAGCACGTCATCCGCTTCTTCTTCTACGTCGCCGAGGAGGCGCGGCGCCTCATGGCCACGCTCGGGATCCGGCGCTTCGACGATCTGATCGGGCGCAAGGACCTCCTGCGCCAGGTCAGCGACGCGCACCACTGGAAGGCGCAGCGCCTCGATCTCTCGCCTCTCCTCACGCTGGCCAGGGTCAAGCCGACGGTGATCCGCCGTCAGGTCCTGCCGCAGGCGAGCGTCCTGCTCGGACACCTCGACACCGTGATCGTCAGCCAGGTCAGGGACACGATCGAGGGCGGGCGGCGCAGCGAGATCGCGATGAAGATCAAGAACACCGACCGCGCGGTCGGCGCGCACCTCTCGGGCGAGATCGCGCGCCGTCAGGGCGCGCGCGGGCTGGTCGACGACGCGGTGACGGTGCGCTTCAAGGGGCCGGCCGGGCAGAGCTTCGCCGCGTGGCTCGCCAAGGGCGTGACCTTCCACCTCGAGGGCGAGGCCAATGACGGCGTCGGCAAGGGTCTGTCCGGCGGGCGCGTCGCGATCCGCCACCACCAGGAGAGCATCTTCAAGCCCGAGGACAACATCCTCGTCGGCAACGTCGCGCTCTACGGGGCGACCGGCGGCGAGCTCTACGTCGCCGGCCGCGCGGGCGAGCGCTTCGCCGTGCGCAACTCCGGCGCGCGCGCGGTGGTCGAAGGCGTCGGCGACCACGGCTGCGAGTACATGACCGGCGGCGCGGTGGTGGTGCTCGGCACGACCGGGCGCAACTTCGCGGCCGGCATGTCGGGCGGCGTGGCCTTCGTCTATGACGGCGATCGCCACTTCGCCAAGCGCTGCAACATGGGCATGGTCGAGCACGAGCCGCTCGTCGACGAGACCGACCTGTGGATGGTCTACACGATGATCGAGGATCACGTGCGCATGACCGACTCGGCGCTCGGGCGACGCATGCTCGAGAACTGGGAAATGACCGTCGCGCGCATGGTGAAGGTGATGCCGATCGAGTACCGCAAGGTCTTGCAGAAGAACCGTGCCTCGACCCGACCGGTGATGCCCGAGGCCCTGCGCATGGTGCGCCACGGATAGGACGAAGACGAACATGGGCAAACCGACAGGCTTCAAGGAGTGGCAGCGCGAGCTCCCGAAGAAGCGAGAAAAGACTCAGCGAATCGGTGACTTCCGCGAGTTCATCGGCCTCTTCGACCACGCCGCCGCGCGCGCCCAGGGCGGCCGCTGCATGGACTGCGGCGTGCCGTTCTGCATGCAGGGCTGCCCGCTGGGCAACCGCATCCCCGACTGGAACGACCTCGTCTATCGGGACCGCTGGCGTGACGCCTTCATCGCGCTCGACTCGACCAACAACTTCCCCGAGTTCACCGGGCGCCTCTGCCCCGCGCCGTGCGAGGCGGCGTGCGTGCTCAACGTCAACCAGGACCCGGTCACGATCGAGCAGATCGAAAAGGAGATCGTCGAGCGCGCCTTCGCCGAGGGTTGGATCACCCCGCGCCCGCCGCGCACGCGCAGCGGCAAGAAGGTCGCCGTCGTCGGCTCGGGACCGGCCGGGCTCGCCGCGGCGCAGCAGCTCAACCGCGCCGGCCACCAGGTGATCGTCTACGAGAAGGCCGACCGCATCGGCGGTCTCCTGCGCTACGGGATCCCCGACTTCAAGATGGAGAAGCAGGTCATCGATCGGCGCCTCGCCATCCTCGAAGCCGAGGGCGTCACCTTCAAGACCAACGTCGCCGTCGGCACGACGCTGAGCTGGTCGGAGCTGCGCGTCACCCACGACGCGGTGGTGATCGCCATCGGCGCCGAGGCCGCGCGCGAGCTCGACGTGCCCGGCCGCGAGCTCGGCGGCGTGCACCTGGCGATGGACTACCTCACCCTGCAGAACAAGGTCGTCGCCGGCGACGCGCTCGCCGAGCGCATCGACGCACACGACAAGCGCGTGGTGATCCTCGGCGGCGGCGACACCGGCAGCGACTGCCTCGGCACCGCGCACCGCCAGGGCGCCTCGCACGTCACCCAGCTCGAGCTCATGCCGGCGCCGCCCGCGGTGCGCGCGCCCGAAAACCCCTGGCCCGAGTGGGCGCTCATCCACCGCACCTCCTCGTCGCAGGAAGAGGGCGGCGAGCGCCAGTTCGCGCTCATGACGACGCATCTGTCCGGCAAGGACGGCAAGGTGCAGGCCCTGCACGCCGTCAAGGTCCACCCCGAGATCGTCGACGGCCGCATGAGCTTCGTGCGCGAGCCGGGCGGCGAGCTCACCATCCCCTGCGAGCTCGTGCTCCTCGCCATGGGCTTCGTGCACCCGGTCGCGCGGGAGCTGTCACGCGAGCTCGGCGTCACCCTCGACCGCCGCGGCAATATCCAGGTCGACGATCAGTTCCGCACGAACGTGCCGGGTGTCTACGCCGCGGGCGACGCGCGCAAGGGCGCGAGCCTCATCGTGTGGGCGATCTCCGACGGGCGCGAGTGCGCGCGCACCGTCGACGCCGACCTGCGATCGGGCCATTCCGCACTGCCGACACGAGGCATCGATCAGCCCTTCGAGCGCCGCTGAGCCGACATGATCTTATACTGATGCGGTGACGACCCCGGCGCCGCCCGCACATCGACCGCGCTTCCGCTGGTGGCCCTGGCTCATCGCGCTGGCGCTCCTCGTCACGGTGATCGGCGTCGCCGCGAGCCTCGCCGGCGAGCACGAGCTCCTCGACGTGCTCGCCCACGCCGAGCCCGCCTGGCTCCTCGTCGCGCTCGCGCTGCAGGCGACGACCTACCTCGCCGAGGGCGAGAACTGGCGCGTCGTCACGCGCGCCGCGCGCGTGCGGGTCCCGATCTTCACCACCTGGCGTCTGGCGTTGGCCAAGCTCTTCGTCGATCAGGCGCTGCCCTCGGCCGGGCTCAGCGGCACCGCCGTCATCGCCCGCGGCCTCGAGCGTGGCGGCGTGCCGCGCCCGGTCGTGATGGCCGCCGTCGTCATCGACGCGACCTCCTACTACTTCGCCTACATCGTGAGCCTCGCCGCCGCCGTCGCCATCGTCGCGCTCGAGGGCCACGCGACCCCGCTCGTCATCGGCCTGGCGATCCTGATCCTCTTCATCGGCCTCGCCGTCGCCAGCGCGGTCCTCGCGGTCGCGGGCCGCCAGACCCCGCTCCTCAAGGGCTTCCTCGGCCGCGTGCCGCTCGTGCGCGACGGCCTGCGCCTGCTCGCCGAGGCCGACCGCAGCCTCTCGCACCGCCCCCGCCTGCACGTCGCGGCCACCTTCTGGCAGCTCATGACCATCGTCATCGACTCGCTGACGATGTGGATCCTGCTCCTCGCCGTCGGCGCGCCGACCCCGCTGCCGCTCGTCTTCGCGAGCTTCATGGTCTCGACGCTCTTGCGCACGATCAGCATCGTGCCAGCCGGGGTCGGGCCCTTCGAGGCCGCCTCCGTCGCCGCGCTCACCCTGTCCGGCGCCCCGATCACCGCCGCGCTCTCGGCGACCCTGCTCTTTCGCCTCTTCAGCTTCTGGCTGCCGCTCATTCCCGGCCTCTGGTTCTCGCGCATGGCGCTCGGCCACCGCCGCGCGCCGATCCCCAGCCCCGCCGACTACTGGTCGCTGCCCCCCGACGCCCTCCTGAGCGCCCTCGTCTCCACGCCTCGCGGTCTCACCTCGAGCGAGGCCGCCCAACGCCTGCTCCGCCACGGTTCCAACGCGCTACACGCCGAGCACCGCCGCGACGCGCTGCGCGTGCTCCTCGCGCAGCTCGAGAGCCCGCTCCTCCTCTTGCTCGTCTTCGCCGCCGCGACCTCGGCGCTCACCGGCGCCTGGATCGACGCGAGCATCATCGGCATCATCCTCGCCGCCAGCGTCGGCATCGGCTTCTTCCGCGAGTACCGCGCCCAACGCGCAGCCGCCGCGCTCACCGCCCGCGTGCACGTGCGCGCGCGCGTCCTGCGCGACGGGGTCGAGCACCACCTGCCCGTCGCCGAGCTCGTGCCCGGCGACGTCGTGCTCCTCTCGGCGGGTAGCCTCGTGCCCGCCGACGTCGTGCTCCTCGACGCGACCGATCTCTGGATCAACGAGGCGGTGCTCACCGGCGAGAGCTTCCCCGTCGAGAAGCGCGCGCTCCCGGTCGCCGCCGGCGCACCACCCGCCGCGCGCCTCAACTGCGCCTGGCTCGGCAGCAACGTACGCGGTGGCGCGGCCACGGCCCTGGTCGTCGCCACCGGGCGCGCCACGCGCTTTGGCGCCATCGCGCACCGCCTCGCGCTGCGTCCGCCCGAGACCTCGTTCGAGCAGGGCGTGCGCCGCTTCGGCCATCTGCTGACCATCGGCATGCTGGTGATGGTGATCGGCGTCTTCACCGTCAACACCATCCTCGGCCGCCCGCCGATCGACACGCTGCTCTTCTCGATCGCGCTCGCCGTCGGCCTGAGCCCCGAGCTCCTGCCGGTCGTGCTCAGCATCAACCTCGCGCGCGGCGCCAAGCACATGGCCCGCCACGGCGTCCTCGTGAAGCGCCTGCCCGCCATCGAGAACCTCGGCAGCATGGACGTGCTCTGCACCGACAAGACCGGCACCCTCACCGAAGGGGTCGTCACCCTCGGCGGCGCCTTCGCCCCCGACGGCACGCCGAGCGCCGACGTGCTCGCGCGCGCCGCGATCAACGCCTCGCTCCAGACCGGCCTCGCCAACCCCCTCGACGACGCCATCCTCGCCGCCGCGCCGCCGCCCCCACCCGACCTCGTCAAGCTCGGCGAGATCCCCTACGACTTCGTGCGCAAGCGCCTGAGCGTCATCGTGCGCGAGCGCAACGTGACCCGCCTCGTCACCAAGGGCGCCTTCGAGCACGTGCTCGAGATCTCGACCCGCCTCGCTGGTCGCCCGCTCGACGACGAGGCGCGCGCCGCCCTGCGCCAGCGCTTCGATCGTTGGAGCAGCGAAGGTGTGCGCGTGCTCGCGCTCGCCGAGCGCACCCTCGGACCCGAGCTCGACCCGCGCGCCGGACGCGCGCTCGAAGCCGAGCTCGACCTCATCGGCTTCCTGACCTTCGTCGATCGTCCCAAGCCCGGTGTGCGTGAAGCCCTCGCCGCCCTCGCCGAGCGCGGCGTGCGCGTCAAGCTCATCACCGGCGATGCGCGCCTCGTCGCCGAGCGCGTCGCCGCCGAGGTCGGCCTCGAGCCGGGCGGCGTGCTCTCAGGCGACGACCTCGACCGCCTGCACGACGACGCGCTCATGCGCGCCGCCGAGCGCGCCACGCTCTTCGTCGAGGTCGACCCCAACCAGAAGGAGCGCATCATCCTCGCCCTCAAGAAGACCGGCCATGTCGTCGGCTTCCTCGGCGACGGCGTCAACGACGCCCCGGCGATGCACGCCGCCGACACGAGCATCAGCGTCGAGAGCGCGGTCGACGTCGCCCGCGAAGCCGCCGACTTCGTCCTGCTCGAGCACGACCTCGACGTGATCCGCCTCGGCATCGAAGAGGGTCGCAAGACCTTCGCCAACACGATGAAGTACGTGCTCACCACGACCAGCGCCAACCTCGGCAACATGCTCAGCATGGCCATCGCCTCGGCCTTCCTCCCCTTCCTCCCGCTCACCGCCGGCCAGGTGCTGCTCAACAACTTCCTGTCCGACGTGCCCGCCATCGGCATCGCCGGTGATCGCGTCGACGCCGAGCTCGTCGCCCGCCCGCGCCGCTGGGACCTGCGCTTCATCGCCCGATTCATGATGCAGTTCGGGCTCTTGAGCTCGCTCTTCGACCTCCTCTGCTTCGCGCTCTTGCTCGGCCTCTTCGCCGCGGGCCCCGAGCTCTTCCGCACCGGTTGGTTCGTCGAGTCGCTCCTGACCGAGCTCGTCATCGCGCTGGTCGTCCGCACCCGCGGCCCGTCCTTCAGGAGCCGCCCCGCGCGCCTGCTGCTCTGGTCGACGCTCGCCGTCATCGCGCTGACGCTCGGACTCTCCTACCTTCCCGGCGCCTGGATCTTCGGCTTCGTGCCGCTGCCCCCGCTCTTGCTCGGCGCGCTGGTCCTCCTCACGCTCGCCTACGTGCTCGCCGCCGAGCTCCTCAAGCGCCGCTTCTACCGCGCCGCTTCGCCTTGATGCTCAACGAGCGCCGTCGCGAACTTCTCGATCACGATGCGCTTGGCCAGCTTCGCGCGCCACCGCTCCGGGATCGCGTCGATCCCGAAGTACGCCCCCGCCAGCGCGCCGTAGATGCACCCGGTCGTGTCGGCGTCCTCGCCGAGGTTGACCACCTGCAGGAGCCCGTGGCGGAAATCGGTCGCGCGCGCGAACGCCCACAAGACCGCCTCGAGCGCGTGCACCACGAAGCCGTCGCCGCGGATCGCCGGCGGCATCTTGTCCTTGTAGGACCCCGCCGCCACCTGGGCGATGCGCTCCTCGAGCGGCGCCCGCTCCCAGAGGCCGGCCACCGGCGAGAAGCACGGCGCCAGGAGCTCCTCGCGCGTGCGCCCCTCGAGCGCCCCGATCACGAGCCCGGTGAAGAAGCGGCACGCGTCGATGCACGCCCGCGACCCGTGCGTCACCCGGGACGCGTCGACGGCGTGCGCGATGGCCGCTTCCGGATCGCCCCTGAAGTACAGCGCGATCGGCGCGATCCGCATCAGCGAGCCGGTGCCCGAGTTGAGATCGTTGGTCGGTCCGGCGTAGGGCTCGTCGTTGCGCTCGAACCACTCGATCGCCTGCCGCACGGTGTTGCCGATCGAGACGCACTCGCCGTGCGTCGTCATGTGCCCCTGCCGAAACCAACGCACGAAGCGCTTCATCAGGTCGCGCGCGTTGAAGCCGTGGCACTCGATCAGGCTCTCGGCCTGACATAGCGTCATCGCCGTGTCGTCGGTCCACTCACCGGCCTTGAGGTGGAACTGCCCGCCGCCGACGATGTCGTCGATCGGCAGGAAGGTGCCGGGCTTCTTGAACTCCAGGGTCGTGCCCAGCGCGTCGCCGACGGCCAGCCCGACCATGCACCCACGATAGCGATCGACGAGCTTCATGACGCGAGACCTCCCTGGCGACGCCCCGGTCGGCGGACACGCGACCGCGACAGCGGACCGTCGTCGTCCGTCCTATAATCGCAGACACAGCGACTTTGGATAGAGCTGCGCGGCGAGGCACTGCACGCGCTGCACCGCGGCCCGGAGCGCCTTCACCTCCCCGCCCGCGATCCGCTCGCCGTCCGCGCGCAAGGCCTCCCCGGCGTCCCAGAACGCGCCCGACGCCAGCGCCGCCTCGACCAGCGCCGCCGCCGCGCGCCGATCGACCTCGGGCCGTTCGAACGGCGCCCAGCGCGGCCGCGTGTGCGCCGGCAGATCGACCAGGCGCCGCACCACCTCACCGAGCCAGCGCGTCTGGCGATCGAGCTTGTCGAGATCGAGCGTGGCGAAGTCGTCGCTCGGCCTGTGATAGTGCGCCGTCTGCCCGTTCGACAGGAACACGAACGGCACCCTCCGCTGCCGGAAGAAGTGGTAGTCGCTCCACGGCTGGTGGCCGCCGGTCACCAGCTCCTCGACCAGGTGCAGCCCCGCCTGCGCGACCGTGAGACCCTCGGGCACCGGCGCCTGGTGGATCAGCGCCGCCAGCTCCGGCGAGCTCTCGGCGCCCAGCGCGACGTGCACCGGCGAGTCGGGCCACAGCCCACCGCCGACGAGGTCGAGCACGATCGCCGCCTCGACCTCGGACAGCGGCACGTGCGGGTGCTCGACCCAGTAGCGGCTGCCCATGCGCTCGGTGAGGAAGTACGGCGGCTCCTCGCTGTCCCAGAGCGCGACGATCAGCGTCGCCCGCCCGGGTCTCCGCGCGAGCTCGCACGCCACGCGCATTACGCTGCCGACCGCCGCCGCGTTGTCGTCGGCGCCGTTCATGATCTCGCCATCGACCACGCCGAGGTGATCGTAGTGCGCCGAGAGCACGACGTAGCGCGCCGCCTCCGTGCCCGGCACCTGGCCGATCACGTTGACCCCGGGCCCGCGCGTCGCCTGCTCGTACTCCGCCAGACCCGGCGCCGCCGCGATCCCGCAGCGCTTCATCTCGGCGATGATCGCCGCGCGCGCGAGCTGGCTGCCCTCGCTACCCGGCTCCCGCCCCGCGAGCGCGTCCGACGCCAGGTACGCCACCAGCGGCCAGCGCTCTTCGCCGTCGTCAGGCCGCGCCTTGCCCTTGGCGCAGGCGCCGCAGAGCCCGATCGCCAGGAGCAGCGCCGCGCGCCACATCGCTCAAGCGCCCGTGCGCGCGAGCACGAAGTAGTTCGACGTGCGCTTGCCGTGCTTCCACGCGCGCCCAATGGTGATGCCCTCGCTCACCTTGCGCATGTAGTCGACCATCTTGGCGTAGATGAAGCACTGGAGCCCGAGCTCGTTCCTGCGCACCCGGGGCCACGACGACGGCAGCGCCGCGCTCTCCGGCGGCGGCTCGTAGTAGTCGAGCCCGAAGATCCCCTGCTGGTCGGCGGCGCGCGCGTCGGCCTCGACGTGGCCGATGAAGTAGCCGGGCCCGAGCGTCAGCTTCTCGAGCCCGCTGTAGTTGTAGCCGTAGACCACCCCGTCGCGGTCGCCGCGCGTGAAGCGCTTCTCGAAGCGGTTGAACGCCGGCAGCGAGTTCTTGCCCTTGTGGATCACCTCGGTGCGATCCGGCACCGCCGCCGGCACGAAGTCCTCGGCGCTCACGACGCGCCCGTCGCACGCATCCCACAGGCGGATCATGTCGGCCTTGCTCAGCGCGCGCACGAAGGTCACGCGCTGGTCCTCGCGCAGCGGGTCGAGCTGCGCCTGCAGCGCCGCGACGTCGATCGGGCCGAGGCCGAGGAGATCGCGCGGGGAGATCGAGAAGGGTCGCGAGATGATGTCGACGGCGGCGCTCATGACCGACGCTGATAGCCCTTTCTCACGCCTCGGACAAGAACGGGCGCACCACCTCGAGGAAGAGATCGGGTGCGTCGACGTGCGCGAAGTGCGAGCCGCGCGCCAGCGTGACGAAGTGCGCCGAAGGCAGGAGCCGCGAGAGCCGCCGGCCGACGATCGGCGGCACCATCGGATCGGCGCGCGCGTAGACGAGCTGGAGCGGGATGGGAAAGCGCCCGTCGAGCGCCTCGAGCCGCCGCACGAACGCGCGCATCGCGCCCGGATCGAGCGTCTCGGAGAGCATGCGATGAAACGCCCGCTGCCCCTCGCGCGTCTTGAGCGGCGCGGCGTACTCGCGGTGCTCCTCGCGCGACTTCAGCGTCTCGTCGAAGTAGTGCACGTGCTTGTGCACCCAGCGCTCGGGGTCCTTGGCGACCATGCGACGCACCAGCCCCTCGGCGCTGGGCGTCACGCGCAGGGCGGCCTGCAGCGCCCACATGCGCGCCGTCGGCAGCCCGGGTGAGTGCAGGTTGACGAGCCGCGAGATGGCGCCGGCGTCGGCCAGCGCGAGGTGCATGCACAGGTAGCCGCCGAGCGAGTTGCCGATCGCGCGGCAGCCGCGGATCCCGAGCGCGCCGATGATCGCGCCGATCGCCTCGGCCAGCCGCTCCGGGTGGTAGCTCGCGTCGGGCTTGCCGCTCCGCCCCGCGCCCGGCAGGTCGGGCGCGTAGACGCGGTAGTCCCGCGCCAGCGCCTCGAACACGTACCGGAACGAGTAGCTCGAGGTCATGAACCCGTGCACCAGCAGGAGCGGCGGGCCCGCGCCGAGCGTGCGCACGTGGATCGCCGTGTGCGCGCCCGCCGGCCAGCCGATCGCGATCTCGCGCGCCTCGGTCCGCACATACCCGTGCGGCACCCGCGGCGCCTCCGGGACCTGCGAGAAGGGGAGCTGCGAGAACGGCCGTCGCGCGCCTCTCATGTCCCCCACGCTATCACATCAGAGCAGGAGCTGTACGCGCGTGCCCACCAGATCCTCGGTCGGCCGATCGCCCTCGCCCGCGCCGCCGTCGAACATCGTGCGCTCCCAGTTGAGCTGCAGCCTGACGTTCGGGTTCAGGGTCCAGGTCACGCCCGCCGTGAACGAGCGCGCGCCCCGCGCCGAGCGCGTCACATCCGCGAAGCCGCCTTCGAAGGCCTCCTCGTCGATCGTCAGCTCGCTCCAGCGCACCGCCAGCTCGACCGCGCCGGTCCCGCCGTCCTGCGGATCGAACGGCTCCCGCGGCTTGACGCCGGTCCAGCTCGCGTCCTCGCACGTCACCAACCAGGTCGCCTGCGCCACCCAGCCGACGTTGCCGAGCGTCGCCGCCTCCTCGCCCAGGCGCACGTCCTGGAGCGACTGCACCACCTCGCCGAAGAGGCTCACCGGCCCGAAGCGCCAGTAGAGGTGCCCGCCCAGGCGCATGCGCGTGCCGTCGGCGATCACCGTCGTGGCGAGGTCATCACCGCTCACCGTGCGATACCACGTCGCCCGGCCCGAGCTGCGATAGCTCCCGAGGAGCGGCGCGTCGAGCTCGCCCTCGACCTCGCCCCAGCTCCCGCCGACGCCGATCACCAGCCCCTCCAGCGCCCTGAGACCCGCCTCCCGAAACGGCTGGAAGCTCACGCGCCCGGCGAGGTCGAAGCCGTCGCCATCGTTCTGATCGATGCTGACCGAGTCCGGTCCGCCGTCCCAGACCCCGAGCTGGTAGTCGAGCAGCCCGTCGCCGAGCACGCCGACCAGCTGCAGCCCGATATCGCGGTTGTTCGTCAGCGCCGCCGCCGCGCCGCTCTCGAGGAAGTGCATCGTCGAGCTGCTCTGCAGCCGCTCGTAGGAGACCGGCGATTTCTCCTTGCCGATCCGCAGCTTCAGCTCGTCCATCAGCCGCACCTCGATCACCGCGTCGAGGATCTGCAGCCGCGAATCCGCCGTGTCGAACAGCATGCGCATGCTGAAGTGCTCGAAGACCTTCGCCCGCAGGTTCATGCGCATGCGCCGGATCCGCACCTCGTCGGTGTAGGCGTCGGCTTCGTCGCCCGGGAAGCCCCGGGCGTCGACGTTGAGCTGCGCGCCGATCCGCAGCTCGTGCGCGCCGTCCTCGGACCCGATCACGAACCCCTTCCAGGGCTTTGCTGCGTGCGCCTCGCCCCAGCCGGCCCCGGCGACCGACGCGACCACACCGATGATGACCGCGGCCCCGAACCTCTTCATGCGCGTGCTCCTCCGGCGACCGCCGGCGCGGTCCCCTGCATCACTGCAGACCACGTGCATGTGGCCCGTGGAAGGAAGCAACGCAACGTCTTCGTGACGAGTTCATGGAGTTCGTCACCCGACGCTCCGACTAACCCGCTCCTAACCGGCCTGGCTCCGAGGTTGAGCCGACCCCGCCCCGCCCGCCACTGTGCCCGAGACGCCGCCGCCGCGCGCGCGCCCGGAGGACACCTGAACTCGACCCTGCCGGCCACGACCATCACCGCGCCTCGTGCGCTCGCGCCCGAGCGCGTCACCCCGGCGAGCTCGGGCGCCGTGCAGCTCCGGCACGCCCTGCGCGGCCTCGGCTTCCAGGAGCAAGAGGCGCTGCTCGCGCCGCCCCCGGAGCCCGCCGAAGGCGGCTTCCCCCCCATCCCCGGCGCCGGCGACCTGCCCTTCCTGATCGCCATCAAGGCCCACTTCGGCTTCCCGCTCTTCCCCTACGAGTGGCGCGAGCTCGCCGACCTCGTCGCGCGCGAGCCGCGCGTCGCCACCACCGAGGCCGACTCCCTCGCCGCGCTCCTGCGCGCCTCCCGCGTCTCCTGGGAGACGGTCAGCGACGACCAGCGCGCGGTCTTCATGGCCTTGCCCGAGCGCGAGTCCCTGCGCGTCGAGCTCCTGAAGAACAGCACCCTCTTCGACGCGATCACCCGCATGCAGATGCGCCCCGGTCGTCGCGGCGACCGCGCCGAGATCGAGTCCAAGCGCCTGCGCGAGGACGGCGACGGGCCGGGTCTCGGCGAGAACGCGACCCACCACGAGTCGGTGGCGAGCTGGTTCATCGCCGGCCATATCGCCGAGCTCGCCCTCGTCGATCCGGTCCGCGCCAACGACGGCCGCATCGTCAACAAGCGCCTCGCCGCCTGGGTGCGCAACGCCGGACCCGACGCCGTCGTCAACCGCATGCACGACCTGGCCTGCGGCCTCACCAACCTCTTCGCGCTCGCCCTCTCGCGCGGCGCTGCCTCCGACGACCCACCCGCCGTCGCGGAAGGCGCCGAGTGGCTCTTCGACTGGAGCCTCGGCCGCCAGGGCGGCCTCCTCGACTCCGCCAGCGGGACCTCCTGCACCTACCACCCGAGCCGCGTCATCGCCGCCCTCGGCACCGCCTCGCGCACCGATACCGCCGCCCGCCCCGGTACCCCGATCGCCACGCCGCAATTCCGCGACAAGGACAAGAAGGGCGCCTACGAGACCTTCGCGGCCCACGTCGAGGACAACCTCGCCGGCCTCCGCCTCGGCCCCGTGGAGCAGTCGCGCCTCGCGCTCGTGCAGGGCAGCGGCAAGACCCACACCTTCTTCCTCTACCGCGACCTCGACCGCGTGTGGCGCCCGATGGACGCCTACCTCAACCTCGAGGACCTCGGCGCCGAGCAATACGGCGGCTTCAACTACTCCAGCGCGATCACATCGCTCTACTTCGTCGTCGACCGGGCACCCACCTGAGCCACACTCCTCTTCATCAGAACTGCGCGCGCAAAGCGAAGGTCGCGATGAGCGACGCCTGGGTCTGCGAGCCGCGCGCGTTCTCGTTGTAGAGGAAGTCCGGGTCGCTCGTGTCGAAGCTGCCCGCGCCCTCGGCGAAGTCGGCGTCGATCTCGTCCTTGCCCATGATCGCCAGATCGAGCTGCGCCGTGAACGCGATCACCCCGAGCACGAGATCGAAGCCGACGTGCGGCCGCAACGTCCACAGCGCCGGGCTCGTCTCGAAGAGCACGAGGTCGTCTTCGTAGACCACCGGATCCTCGTCGACAGGCCGCCCGTCGATCGTCTCGATCGTCGCCGTCGCCTTGACCGAGAGCTCGTCGCCGACGTTGCCGAACGAGAGCCCGACCCCCAGGCCGACGTACGGCCGGAAGAGCCCGCCGATGTCCCACGCCGCGCGCAGCTCCGGGCTCGCCTGGAAGATCGACCACGACACGCCGGGCGCCGTCTGCACGCTGACGCGCCCGGTCACTGTCTGCCCTTCGATCGTCTCGCTGTAGGGCTCCGAGTAGCCGGCCCCGATCCGGAAGTCGCCGGTGTAGATCGCGCCCCCGATCCCGAGCACGATCGCCGGCATGGCGCCCTCGGCCTTGTTGAGCCGCCAGCGCAGCGTCACCGCCGCCGAGAAGAGCGAGGCCTCCAGGCGCAGGTCGTCGGCCGCGACGTCCATCGCCGGGATGAGCTGCACGTCGGCGCCGAGCTCCAGCCCGTCGCCGAGGTTCAGCCCGACGACCACGCCGAACTGCGGCCAGGGCATGAGCGACGGCATCAACGGCTGGATGTCCACGAGCTGCAGCCCATGCCCCACATCATCGAAGTTATTGAACAATCCCAGGCGCGTCACGATCCCGAGCGAGAAGCCGCCAGCGTCGTCGCCGATCCCCGAGCCCGCGCCGATCCCGACCGGCGCCATCACCGACGTGATGTGCTGCGCCATCCACACCGGCAGGTTCACGCCGAGCGCGGTCAGGTCGTCGGCGATCAACGTGCGCAGATCGTCGGCGGTCGACTGCGCGCGCGCCGGCGCCGTCGCAGCGACCAGACCTCCCACGACGAGGCTCATGAGCATGGTTCGCATCGCATCTCCGAAACCCGCGTTACGCGCGCGGGATGGTCACGGTCGACTCGACCATCAGCCTAGCGTATCCTCACCTGCGAGGTCCAACGATGCTCGCGCCGCCCGCCGCCGGCCCAACCGGCCGATGTCCGAGCTGCCAGGCCCCTGGCCCGGTCGGCGAGCGCTGCGTCGAGCGCGTCTGTATGCTGCGCGAATACCATTTCATCCCCGTGGACGACGCGCCGATCGACCTCGCCGCCGACCAGCTCATCGGCCAACGCTGCGGTGACTATCTCATCACCGGCCTCCTCGGCGCCGGCGGCTTCGGTCGCGTCTATCGCGCGCTGCAGCTCCCGGTCGGCATGCCCGCCGCCCTCAAGTTGATCGACGTCGACGGCGGACCCTCCGGCATGGCGACCATCAAGGTCGCCAAGTTCGAGGTCGAGGCGCAGGCGCTGGCCCGCCTCTCGCACCCGAACATCGTGCGCCTCTATCAATACGGGCAGCACCGCGGCGCGCCTTTCCTGGCGATGGAGCTCGTCGAGGGCGCCAAGAACCTCTGGACCGAGCTCGAGACCCGCGCCGCCGAGCGCCGCCCGCTCAGCCTCGACGAGGTGCAGGCGATCCTCATGCAGGTGCTCGCCGCGCTCGAGGCCGCACACGAACGCCAGATCGTGCACCGCGACATCAAGCCCGAGAACGTCATGCTGCAGTCCGTGCCCGGGCACGGCCTCTTCGTGAAGGTGCTCGACTTCGGCCTCGCCAAGTTCACCGAGGACCGCAACGCGACCTCGATGCTGCTCGGCACGCCCGCCTACATGGCCCACGAGCAGATCCTGCGCGGCAAGCTCGGCCCCTGGACCGACCTCTACGCGCTCGGCGTGCTCGCCTTCGAGCTCATGACCGGCAAGCGCCCCTACGGCGGCGGCGACGTGCAGACCACGCTCGCGCTCAAGCTCGACGCCGCCTTCGATCCCTGGTCGCGCGTCGCCGGCCTGGGCTTCCCCGAGGAGCTCCGCATCTTCGTCGCGCACGCGCTCGCGCCGGAGCCCGAGGCCCGCTACGCCAACGCCGCCGACTTTCGCGCCGGCCTCCAGCACGCGCTCGACGCCCTGCGCGCCGCCGGCCACCACTTCACCTCGATCCCGGTCGCGCGCCTGGTCGAGGCGACCCCCCTGCAGAGCGGCTCGCTCCCCGCGGGCTTCGAGCCCCCGCCGGCGCCGACGAAGCGCCTCATGCGCCCGTCGAGCCAGCCCGCGCAGACGGCCCCCGAGGCCGCGCCGGAGCCGCCACGACCCCTGACGACCTCACCGACCGGCGTGCTCGATCGCTCCGCCGCCGCGCCGTCGCCGTCCGCGCGCCGCCACCTCGTATGGCGCTGGCTCGTCGTCGCCGCCGCCGCCGCGGCCGCCGTTACGCTCATCGCCATCGCCGCCTCGCGCGACGACACGCCCTCGTCACCCGCCGCCGCCGTCACCGTCGAGGGCGCCCCGCCGCCTGCGCCCGCCCGCTCCGCCACCTCCGACGAGCCACCCGCCCTCGCTCCGGTCACGGTCGCGGCCGGCCGCTTCGCGCGCGGCTCCGCGCCACACGATCCGGCGCACGAGGAGGACGAGACCCTGCACGAGGTCGTGCTCGGCCGCGACCTCATCGCCTCACCGACCGAGGTCACCCAGGCCGAGTGGGCTCAGCGCTTCGCCACGCGCCCCTGGCGCCACCTCGACTGCGGCCCGCGCTGCCCCGTCGACTCGGTCACCTGGTGGGACGCCGTCGCCTACGCCAACGCGCTCTCCGAAGCCGACGGCCTCACCCCCTGCTACGCCCTGCGCGGCTGCCGCGGCACGCCGGGCGACACGCTCTTCGCGTGCCGCGACGCGCGCTTCGAGGGTGTGGGGTGCACCGGCTGGCGCCTGCCGACCGAGGCGGAGTGGGAGTTTCTCGCGCGCGCCCAGAGCCCGCCGCCCGAGTCGCTCGATGACTACGCTCAGATCGGCGGCGACGCCCCGCGCCCGGTCGCCGGCAAGCTCGCCAACGCCTTCGGCCTGCACGATCTCTTCGGCAACGTGCGCGAGTGGGTGCACGACGCCTACGGCCGCTACCCCGACAAGGGGATCGCCCGCGACCCGGTCGGCCCGGGCGGCGAAGGCGACCGCGTGATCCGCGGCGGCTCCTATCGCTCGCCGCGCTCCGAGCTGCGCGCCGCCGCCCGCGACCACGCCCCGCTCATGGCCGCCGAGCCCGATCTCGGCTTCCGCCTCGTGCGCAGCGCCAGGTGACGACCCGGGCGTGGGGGCGGCCCTCGTGGCCGCCCGGAAGCGGGCACGGGCACGGGCACGGGCGCGGGCACGGGCTGCGGGCTCATTGGGCGTAGAGGTGAACCTTGCCGGCGACCTCGAAGGCCAGCTCGTAAGCGGTCGCCCAATCGGGGTGGCGCAGCATGATGTGGCCGTCGGAGATCAGCGTCTGCTTCCAGTCGCGGCGGTGCGTGCCGACCGGCAGGAGCTTCTGCTCGACCACGTGGCGACCGTGCGCGCGCATGAACGCGTCGAGGCCCTCGACGCGCGTGATGCGACCACGCCCCTTGGCGCGCTTGAAGATGATCGCGGTGTTGTACTTGTAGTCGACCGTCGCCTCGAAGCGGCGATGGCAGACGACGCGCGCCCACTCCCGGAAGAGGTCGATGTCGCACGAGTAGTTCATCTGATCGACGAGCTTGGCGCCGGGGGCGCGGCAGCCGATCTCGCCGAAGACCGCCTCGCCGTTTGGCTTGAGGAACCACTCCATGTGGGTGAAGCCGTCGCCCATGCCGAGGGCCCGGAGCACGCCGCGCCCGAGCTCGATCCCCGCCGCGAGCTTCTCCTGCCGGAGGTCGCGCACGGTGATGATCACCGGGCTCACCCACTCCTCGCTGCGCGCGATGATCGGCTTGGGCAGGTACTGCGCGACGTTCATGAAGCGTGGCGCCCCGTCGATCGACACGGTGTCGAAGGTGAACTCCTCGCCGTCGATGTACTCCTCGACGCTCGCCTCGTGCACGTGGCGCATCGCGGTGAGCACGCGGTCGAGCTCGGCGCGCTCGTCGACCTTGTAGGTGTCGGCGCTGCCCGCGCCTGAGATCGGCTTGATGATCAACGGGTAGCCGATGCGCTCGGCCGCCTCGTGCACCTCGGCGACGGTCCTGACCCGCTGCGAGTGTGGCACGCGCAGCCCGGCCGCGCGCACGCGCTCCTTCATCAGCTCCTTGTCGCGAAAGCCGCGCGTCGTCTCGACCGACATGCCCGGCATGCCGTAGCGCTCGCGCAGCCGCGCCGCGCACACCATCAGCGGCTCCCAGTTCGCCAGCACCCGATCGACCTCACGCCCGCGCAGCCACTGGGTCACGCGCCCGATCACGTGGTCCTCGTCCATCATGTGCGCGACGTGCAGGTAGTCGCTCAGGTACGGCTTGAGCGCCGGTGGCAGCGCCGCCGCCGGCTGGTCGCCGACGCCGTAGACCTCGGCGCCAACCTCGGCCAGGCCGCGCGTGAACTGTTGCATCTCGGGGGGATAGTGCGGTGCGAGGAAGACGACCTTCATGCCCGCATGCTACACCGGCTCCCATGCGAAACGTGATTTTTGCTGCGCCCTTTCCGCTCGAGACCACGATGCGCTTCGCCCGCGCCGCCTCCCAGCTCCCCGGCGTGCGCCTGCTCGGTCTGTGTCAGGAGCCCCCGCGCAAAGGCAGCGACGACCTCACGCTCTTCTCCGACCTCGTGCGCCTCGACGACGGCCTCGACACCGCCGAGCTCATCCGCGGCGCCCGCCTCCTGCAGGAGCGCCACGGTCCCATCCACCGCGTGCTCGGGATCCTCGAGCCGCTGCAAGTGCAGCTCGCGCACGTGCGTGCCGCGCTCGGCGTGCCCGGCACCGATCCGAAGACCGCCGACCTCTTCCGCGACAAGGCGCGCATGAAGGACGAGCTGCGGCGCCACGGTCTCCCGTGCGCGCGCCACCAGGTCGTCACCGACCTCGCCACCGCCGAGCGCTTCGCCGCCGAGGTCGGCTACCCGCTCGTCGTCAAGCCGCCCGCCGGCATGGGCTGCAAGGCGACCTGGCGGATCCGCTCGGCCGAGGAGCTCCGCGCCGCGCTCGGCGCGTTGCGGGCCTCGCCTGAAAATCCCTGTGTCGCCGAGGAGTTCCTGCGCGGTCGCGAGTACAGCTTCGAGACGATCACCATCGGCGGCGAGGTGAGGATGACCTCCTACACCCGCTACTTCCCCGCGCCGCTCGAGGTCATGGAGACGCCCTGGATCCAGTGGGTCGTGCTCCTGCCGCGCGAGGCGAGCGGGCCCGAGCTCGACGGCGTCGAGGCCCTGGGCGTCGGCGCGGTCAAGGCGCTCGGCCTCGAGACCGGCATGACCCACATGGAGTGGTTCAGGAAGGACGACGGCTCGCTCGCGATCGGCGAGATCGCCGCGCGCCCGCCCGGCGCGCACATCGTCATGGCCAACGGCTACGCGCACGACGTCGACATGTACCGCGTGTGGGCGCGCGCGGTGATCGACGAGGCCTTCGACGGCCCCTTCCAGAGGAAGTACGCCGTCGCCGTCGCGTTCCTGCGCGGGGTCGGGCGCGGGCGCGTCACGCGCGTGACCGGCGTCGACGAGGCCAACAAGAAGGTCGGCCACCTGGTGATGAAGGCGCGCCTGCCCAACCCCGGCGACCCGCGCTCCGATCATTACGAGGGGGACGGCTGGGTGCTCCTGCGCCACCCCGACACCGAGGTCGTCAAGGCGGCCGTCAAGACGGTCATCGAGACGATCCAGATCCACTACGCCTGAAGAGAACCGACCTGCATCTGAGGAAGCCAGGAGGTGAGGAAGCCAGGAACTCCTGCTTTCCTCGTTTCCTGGTCGCCTGAGAGGGAGCTGGCCTGCGTGCGTTTCATCCCTGCAGGTGACCACAGGCGCGGTCCAACCCCGATCTCACTGCCCATGAAATGAGCCCGCTCAGATTTGATCCAGGGTCCGGATCCGGTACGTCGCGCGGATCTCGTCGAGGCCCATCGCCCAGCGCTCTTCCCAGTACACGAGGATCAGCGGCGCGGCGTCCTTTCCGGCCTGCCACGCCTCGCGCAGGCCATGCCGCAGCACGTCCCAGCGCCGTTCGATCAGCACGTGCTTGAGCGTGCCGAAGCCGACGATCAGCGCCGAGTACGGCAGGCGCAGCTGGCCCCAGGTGAAGGCGTGGATGAGGACCTCCTGGTAGCCCTCGGTGCCGAGCCCGGTCAGCGCGTGCCACAGATCATGGGTCTGACGGTAGCGCTCGTGCAGATAGGCGGCGTCGGGGTGCGCGTAGTGGGCGCCGCTCCAGTGTCCGAACGGGTCGGCGAGCAGGTCGGGGTCGAGGCCGAAACGTTCGAGGTGGCGTGCGTAGGCGCCGCCGAGCGTGTCGGCGGGCAGCGCGGCGAGCGCCGCGAAGTCGACGCTGTCCCTGGACAGCCGGGGCTTGTCGGCGAGCAGCCGGCGCGCCTCGGGGTCGGCCTCGATCGTCGGCGCGAGCGCCGCGTGCAGCGCCGTGAAGCGCCCGCGGCAGACGATCTCCTCGGCGACCAGGAGCTCGTCGGTGCGCGTGGAGTCGCGGAGCCCCCGCACGATCGAGAGGCCGAGCCGAGCCCACTGCCGTGGCGTGATCATCATGCGGCTACCGTACGAAGAGGGTGATGCCCACCGCCGCCAGTCGCTCGGCCTCTTCGGCGAAGTCGGCCTGCGTCAGCGGGTGCTGAGCGAGGAAACCCTCGGGCAAGGTCAAGGTCAAGATGCGGCCGCTGACCTCGAGGTTGACCTCGCCCGGCGGGCGCTCGCTGTGCGCGCGACACAGGCGCGCCGCCAGGCGCAGGATCAGTGTCAGGCGAAAGCCGGTCTCGCGCAGGTGCGGCGGCAGGGCCTGGAAGACCTCGCGCGCCAGTCGCTTGCGGTGGCCGAGGACCAGCGCCGCGACCATCTGCGAGTCGTCGCGCGAGAAGCCGGGCAGCGGCGTGTGCGCGAGGATGTAGGCGCCATGCTTGTGGTAGCCGTGAAAGGAGATCGCCAGGCCGACCTCGTGCAGGCGCGCGGCCCACGCCAGGTAGCGCTTCGCCGCGTCGGCCTCGGCCTGCGGGATCCAGCGCGCGCGTGAGAAGAGCTGCAGCGCCGTCCTCTCGACGCGCGCGGCCTGCTCGCGATCGACGTGGAAACGATCCATCAGGTGGTGGATCGTCGTCTCGCGGATGTCGCCCTCGAGGAAGCGCCCGAGCAGATCGAAGAGTACGCCTTCGCGCAGCGCCGCGCTGGTCGCCTGGAGCTGCTTGAGCGGCAGCGCCTTGAACGCCGCGCGCGCGATGGCGGTGCCGGCGGCGATGATCCCCTGGCGCTGTGGCTTGAGGCCGGCGATCCCCTGCAGCCGATCGGCGTGGCCCGCGGTGAGGAGCGCTTCGCGCAGGCGCGTGAGGCCGTCCTTGGTGATGCCGCCGCCGCGCCCGTTGCCCTGGGTCCACTGGTTGGCGCGCAGGATCTCGTCCAGCGCGATGAGCGTGCCGCTGGCGCCGAAGGCGCGCACCCATCCGCCGCGCAGAAAAGGCTCGGGCAGGCGCTCGAACGCGAGCTGCGCCGCGATCTGCGCGCGCCGGAAGCGCTCGCGCGTGATGAGGCCGTCGGCGAAGAACTGACGCGTCAGCCCGATCGCCCCGAGGTGCAGGCTCGCGAGCTCTTCGACCTCGAGGCCGGTGCCGACGATGCACTCGGTCGAGCCGCCACCGATGTCGATCACGAGCTGGCGCGCGCCGTCGCCATGCGGCAACGACTGCGCCACGCCGCGATAGATGAGGCGCGCCTCCTCCTCGCCGGCGAGCACCTCGATCGGGTGGCCGAGCACCTCGGCCGCGCGCTCGAGGAAGGGTTGGGCGTTGACCGCGACGCGCAGGGTGTCGGTGCCGACCGCGCGCACGGCGGCGCCCGGGGTGTCGCGCAGACGCTGCCCGAAGCGCTCGAGAGCGATGAGGCCACGCTCCTGCGTCGCCTCGTCGAGGACCTTGTCCTCGCCGAGCCCGGCGGCGAGCTGCACCCGCTCCTGCATGCGGTCGACGACGTGCAGCCCCTTGCCCACGACCTTGGCGATCGCGAGGTGGAAGCTGTTCGAGCCGAGATCGAGCGCGGCGAGGAAGTCGGGCGGCAGGACCAGGGCCACCTCAGCGCCGCCCGACTTGTCTCAGGATCCGCGGCGACAGGAGCCAGGACAGGCGTGCCGTGAGCCGCGGCTCGAAGTCGACCTCGAGCTGGAGCGCGCCGGCCTTCTTGAGATGCAGCGCGCGGAAGACCGCGTTGTCGAGCCGTTGCATGTCGGCCTGAGCGGCCCGGCTGTCGGCGTCGCTCGCCCCCTCGTCGGTGGGCGGCTCGTCGCGGTCGCCTCCTTGAAGGAGCCCGAGCGCCACCCCGGCGCACGGCTCGAGCGCGCCGCTGTGGCCGACGCAGAGCGCGCTCGGTCGGCCGAGCAGCGCCAGCTCCGCCCAGAGCGCGCGCGGGTCGGCGTCGGGGCGCAGCGCGTCGCTCTCGCGCACGGCCTTGCGCGGGATCCCGAACGCGACCGCGAGCAGGCGCGCGCTCTGCACGCAGCGCCGGTACGGGCTCGTCAGGATCAGCGCCGGCGTCTGCATGAGCGCACGCAGGCCACGCGCGGCCGCCTCCGTCCTGTTCTTGCCTTCGAGCGTGAGCGGCCGCTCGAAGTCGATCGGCGCCAGCGGGTCGGCCCGGTCGACGGCGATGCCGTGCCGGAAGAAGGTCACCTCCATGGTCGTCCTTTTGCGCCTCGGGGCGCGCGGCGAGGGTACACAGATCCTCCGCGACTGCCTATACTGCTTCGGCGACGGTCACGTGGCCGCGCCGCAACCGCTCTGCAACGATCGCCGGGCGGGACGGGCACCACGGCCCGGAGACGACCCAGCGACCCGTACGGAGGAGACCATGCAACGAGAGCTCGTTCTCGACTACGATCGACCCCTGGCCGAGGGCCTCGCCCGTGCCGTCGAGGCGATGGTGGAGGCGGCCCGCGCCGAGGTGAAGAAGGCGATCGAGTCGCCGGCCTCGGCGATGCACGACTACCGTCGCTCGCTCCGCCGCACCGAGGCGGTGGTCGATCTCGCCTGGCCGGTCCTGCGTCGCGTGCACCGCAAGTGGCTCGTCACCTCGGTCGACCGCGCGCGCCGCCGCACCCGGATCGCGCGCGATCTCGACGCGGTGCTGCCGATGCTGAACCACCTCGAGGAGCTGGCGTTGCTCGGCACCGACGACGTGAGCCTCATCGCGGTGCGCGCCTGGCTCGAGGCCTGCCGCGGTGAGCTCGCCAACGACGAGATCGTCGCCTGGCGCCTGCGCAAGAACGTGCGCTCGCTCGCCGGCTTCCCCGAGATCTTCGCCACCGCCGTGCACGCCTGGATCGACATCGAGATCGTGCTCGACCGCCTGCGCGAGAGCTATCGCGCCGCGCGGCGCGCCTTCCGCCGGGCGGTCGACAGCCGCAAGATCGCGCACGTGCACGCCTTTCGCCGGGCGGTGCGCAAGCTGCGCTACCAGCTCGAGCTGCTCGCCTCGGTCGAGGTCCCCGCGGCGCCCGCGCCCGCTCCGAACGCGCCCGAGGGGGCCGCGCCCGAGCCCCCCGCGCCGCCGCCGTGGCTCGAGGCCGTGCGCGACCTGCACCGCATGATGAAGTCGCTCGCGCGCGACCTCGGCAAGGTCTCCGATCTCTACGCGCTGCGCTCGATCGTCGCCGAGGCCGAAGGCGACGGCATCGGCTTCGACCCCGATCGCCTCGACGCGATCCTGAGCGAGCTCACCGATTCGCACGTCGAACGCGCGCTCATCGACGCCGCACGCGCCTTCGCCGCGTCGCCGAAGAAGATCCTGATCACCGAGCCCGAGCCCGAGCCCGCTTCCGCTCCCGCGGCAGCCGCGCCCGCGCCCGAACCCGCCACCCCCGCGGCTGCCCAGGGTGAGTAGCCGTCTCTTCACACCGTTGCTCCTCGCGCTCTTCGCCTGCGGCTGCGGTGGCGACGACGAGAGCCCGCTCACCCCGCTCGAGAAGATCATCGCCGCCGCGCGCGAGGGCGACCCGAGCGGGCTCGCCGATCTCTGCGACCCCGACGGCACTGTCGACTCCGACGCGCGCCGGATCTGCGAAGCGAGCCCCGACGACGCGCGCGCCTGGGACCTCTTCCGCGCCTGGTTCGCGCACGCGCGCATCGGCGGCTTCGTGCCGCGCCCCGGCGACCCCGACGAGCTCGCGCGCGTCAGCATCGTCTTCGGCCCCGACGAGCGTCGCGCCGAGGTCACGCTCGTGCGCCGCGGCGCACGCTGGTACCTGCGCGAGCTCTGAATCCGCGTGCCGCAGGCCGGTCCATGCTCCGGTGGAGCCCTCACGTGATGTGCCTGAGCTCAGAAGGACGGTCAGTCCTCGCTCGCCGTCAGGAGCGCGCTCAGGTCCTCGGCCGAGAGCGGCCGCGCCGAGTCGGTGCCCGCGAGCAGCGCCGAGACCATCGCGCGCTTGTCCGCGTGCAGGCCGAGGATCTGCTCTTCGATCGTGCCGCTGGCGACCATGCGGTAGACGGTCACCGGGCGCTCCTGTCCGATGCGGTGCGCGCGGTCCGACGCCTGGTCCTCGACGGCCGGGTTCCACCACGGGTCGAGGTGGATCACCTCGGTCGCCGTGGTGAGGTTGAGCCCGACCCCGCCAGCTTTCAACGAGAGCAGGAAGCAGTCGACCTCGCCGGCCTGGAAGCGATCGACCTCACGCACGCGCTCGGCGGTCGGCGTCGAGCCATCGAGGTAGGCGAAGCTCAGCCCCGCCTCGGAGAGCGCCCGCTTCACGAGCCCGAGCAGCTCGACGAACTGGCTGAAGATCAACATCTTGCGCCCCTCGTCCGCCAGCTCCTGCGCCAGCTCGACCAGCCGATCGAGCTTCGAGGACGCGCTCGGCGCCTTTGGATCGACCAGGCGCGGGTGACAGGCGAGCTGCCGGAGCCGGGTCAGCACCGCCAGGACGCGCATCATGCCCTTCTGTCCCTCGAGCGCCTCGGGACCCAGCGCGTCCAGCTCGGCGATCGCCGCCATGCGCACACGCTGATAGCGCTCGCGCTCGTCGCGCGCCAGCACGACGTCGACCCGCACCTCGCTCTTGGGCGGCAGCTCGGGAGCGACCTCGCCCTTGGTGCGCCGCAGCAGGAACGGTCGGATGAGGCGCGACAGGCGCCGCGTCGCCTCCTCGGTGCGCGCCTCGACGTCGCGCCCGAAGAGCTCGCGGAAGCTCTCGAGCGATCCGAGGAGCCCCGGCGCGACCACCGCGAAGAGGCTCCACAGCTCGAGCGGCCGGTTCTCGACCGGGGTGCCGGTCAGCGCCAGCACGAAGTCGGCCGCCAGGTCGCGCGCCGCCTTTGCGCGCCGCGTCGCCGCGTTCTTGATCGCGTGCGCCTCGTCGAGCACGACCGTTGCCCACGGCCGTCCGTCCTCACCGCCGGGCGCGCGCGCGAGCCGCTCGTGCCGCGCCATCAGATCCCAGGTCGTCACCAGCATCGTGCCCGGGCCCGACGCCGCCAGCGCCTCGTCGATCGCGCCGCCGGCGAGCGCCCGCCTCACCACGAGCCCCGGCGCGAAGCGCGCGGCCTCGCGCACCCAGTTCGCGGTCACCGAGGTCGGCGCCACCACCAGGGTCGGCCCGAGCACCGCGCGATGCAGCACCAGGGTCAGCGCCTGCAGCGTCTTGCCGAGGCCCATGTCGTCGGCCAGGCACGCGCCGCGCGCCCAGTGTGACAGGCGCGCGAGCCAGCGGAAGCCGTCGATCTGATAGGGCCTGAGCTCGGCGTCGAGCCCGTCGGGCAGTGCCGGCTCGAGGCGCGCCGCCTCGTGCATGCGCGTCGAGAGCGTCAGCCACTCGGGCGGCGCCTCGATCTGCACGCCGGCGTCGGCGAGCTCGTCGACCAGCGGCACCGCCAGCGGGCTCGCCACCACCTTGCCGGCCGACTCGCGCGCCAACGCGGCCAGCGGCGCCAGCGTGCGGCGCAGGTCCGCCGAGAGCTCGACGAAGCGCGCCTCGTCGACCTGCACGAAGCGCTTCCCTTCTCTGAGCGCGTTCAGTAATTCCTTGAGCGGTAGCTCGCCGCCGTCGAGCAGGTAGCCGCCGCGCACGTCGAGCCAGTCGCGGCGGAAGCCGAGCTTGAGCTGCAGGCGCTCGGTCGAGCGCGCCTGGCTGAGCTGCACCGGGCGGCCATCCCAGACCAGCTCGACGCGCCCCTCGGCCTGACAGGTCTGGGCCTCGTCGAGGAAGGTGAGCGCCTCCTCGAGCGCGACGAAGCGCCAGTCCCACTCGCCGGCGCTGCCCGGCCAGCCCAGCCCCAGCGCCTCGGCCATCACCACGCCGGCCTGTCGCTCGGCCGAAAAATCGCGCTCGACGTGCTTGAGGTGCGCCACGCCGTCGGGGCCGACGCGCTTGAGCGGCAGCACCCGCTCGCCGTCGCCGGGCAGGAGCGCGCCGAGCTCGGGCACGATGCGCACGCGCAGCCGCGCCTCGAGCGCGCGCCCGCCGCTGCCGTCGGCGCCCTTCTTCGTCGGGCCGCTCCAGATGAGCTGCAGGACCCACGCGAGCTCGCTCGCGACCTGCTCGCCGAGCCAGCTCTTGTCGGCCTCGATCGGCACGCGCCGCTCGAGCGCGAGCAGCCGCTCGGCGAAGCGCTCCTTGTCGGGCTCCTCGACCGGGACCGGCGGCTGCGCCGTCAGGCTCCCCGCGGCGCGCAGCGCCTCGCTGACGTGCCCGAGCACGAGCGTGCCGGCCTGTACGTCGAGGTGGCCGACCCAACCGCTCGCGAGCGGGAGTCGCTCGATCGATCGTCCGGCCAGGGTCAGCGCGAAGCCCGCGCGCATCTCGTCGTCGAGGCGCGCCTCGAGCCGCGGCTCGGCCACGCTCACCGCGAGCTTGCGCGGCTCGCCCTCGAAGAGCACGTAGACCGCGTCGTCGCCCGCCAGCGCGGCCAGCGCCGCCCCGAGCGCGTCGAGCCCGTACGCCGCGCCGTAGGCGCTGTAGCGCCGCTCCTGGAAGAGACCCAGGCCCTTGAGCATGGCCGCGACGATCGCGTGCCGCGGGCGCTCGATCGCGCGCAGCGCGTCGCCCTGCGAGAGGCGCTTGCTCTTGAGCCCGCCCTTCTTCTTCGCGGTGAGGCGCACGAGATCCAGCCGCTCGTAGGGCGTGAGCAGCCAGGCGAGCTCGCCGTCTCCCTCGCGCCCCACGCCGAGCTCCCTGCCGAGCGCGTCGAGCCGGGCGAGCAGGCGCTCCGACGCCGAGCTCGTGCACCACCTTCCGAGCTCGTCACGCCCCTCGACCGGCACCGCGCCCTCGTCGACTCCGGCGACGCTCTCGGCCAGCACCTCGAGCGCCATGCGCTTGAGCGAGCACGGTGCGTCGCGGTAGCCGCAGCCGATCTTCGGCGCGAGCGGCTCGGCCAGATCGACCGTCGCGGTCGTGCATCCCGAGCTCTCGAGGCAGGCGAGCCAGTGCCCGCTCTGCACGGTGAGGCGCCGCGCCTGGGCGTCGAAGTGTGCGCTCGCGCCGCGCCGCGCGACCTCCAGCGGCTCGGGCGCGGTCGAAAGGGTCGCGAGCAACGCGCGCACGGCGTCGAGGTGGGCGCGCGCCGTCGTCACCGCCTCGAGCGCCGCCTGGCGCCGTGCACGCGGCGCGACGCTCTCGCGCTCGGCCTCGGCGACCGATCTCACCATGGCGTCGAAGCGCTCGCGCAGCTCGCCGGTCAGGCCGAGGCTCGGCCCGTCGCGCACCCAGTCGCCGAGGCGCAGCCCATGCTCGACGAAGGCGAAGGTGCTCGTCAGCTCGCGCGCCATGCTCGGCGCGAAGTTGTCGAGCCGCCGGCGCAGCATCCCGATCCGCACGGACGCCAGCCGCTCGCTCTCGAGGGGCGGCGGCCGGCGCTCGTCGATGATCGGGCGCAGCCACCGTCCCAGGTGGGTGCACGCCGCCGTCAGGGACGCGGCGTCGATCGCCTTGACGCTCGGAGCGCGCCCGCGCCAGAGCCGCGCGAAGTGGCCGAGCGTCATCGCGCGCAAGCTGCGGCGTTTGACGTCGAGCGAGCTCTTCGGCGAGACCGAGACCAGGAACGCCGCCGCGTCGATCAGCACCAGGACCGCGCCCTCGTCGCCCGGCTCCGCGCGCGCCGCCAGCGCGTCACAGGTCGCGATGAACGCGTCCGCCGCCACGAATCCGAAGCCGTCCAGGCCTTCCAGCTCCCCCGGGTTGGCGATGACGCGTGCCTCCACCGGCGCAACATACCTCACGGTCTCGCCGCTGCCACGACCTCCGTATGCAAGAATATCGGGCGTTGTCGTGCGAGGCGTGTTAGGGCGCCGCGCGATGTCATTTTCCGAACTGAACCTCATCGACCCGCTCCTTCGCGCCATCGCCGAAGAGGGCTATTCCCAGGCCACGCCCATCCAGGCGCAGGCCATCCCTCCCATCCTCGCCGGCCGCGACCTGATCGGCCTCGCCCAGACCGGCACCGGCAAGACCGCCGCCTTCGGCCTGCCGCTGCTCCAGCGCCTCGCCGCCACCCCGCGCGCCGCGCGCGCGCCGCGCCAGATCCGCGCCCTCATCGTCACACCCACCCGTGAGCTCGCGAGCCAGATCGGCGAGAGCTTCGACCGCTATGGCCGCCACCTCGATCTCCTGAACACGGTCATCTTCGGCGGCGTGAACGCGCGCCCGCAGGAGGACACCCTGCGCAGGGGGATCGACATCCTCGTCGCCACCCCGGGCCGCCTGCTCGACCACATGAACCAGGGGCTCGTGCGCCTCGACGCGCTCGAGGTCTTCGTGCTCGACGAGGCCGATCGCATGCTCGACATGGGCTTCTTGCCCGATGTCCGACGCATCATCCGCGCGCTGCCCAAGCGCCGCCAGAACCTCTTCTTCTCGGCGACGATGCCGCCCGAGGTGCGCCAGCTCGCCGCCTCGCTCCTGACCAACCCGGCCGAGGTCGCGGTGGTGCCGCCGGCGACCACCGCGGAGAAGGTCGACCAGCAGGTCTATCACGTGCCCAGCGCCGACAAGAAAGGCCTGCTCGTCACCCTGCTCGCCGACCAGGCGCTGGCGCGCGTGCTCGTCTTCACCCGCACCAAGCACGGCGCCAACCGCCTCGTCGATCACCTCAAGACCTACGGCACCGAAGCCGCCGTGATCCACGGTAACAAGTCGCAGAGCGCGCGCGAAAAGGCGCTGGCCGGCTTCCGCGACGGCCGCGTGCGCGTGCTGGTCGCGACCGACATCGCCGCGCGCGGCATCGACATCGACGGCGTCTCGCACGTCGTCAACTACGACCTCCCGAACCTGCCCGAGAGCTACGTGCACCGCATCGGCCGCACCGCGCGCGCCGGCGCCGCCGGCACGGCCATCGCGCTCTGCGCTCCCGAGGAGCGGTCCTTCCTCACCCAGATCGAGCGCGCGATCCGCATGCGCATCCCCGTGCTCGACACGCCGACCATCGCCGCCACGCTCCGCGGCAAGCCGCCGACGGCGCGCGAGCTCGGCCCGCGCCACGGCGGCCTTGGCGACGATCGTGGACCGCGCCGCGAAGGCTCGCCGCGCCCGAGCGGCCGCCGCGATGCTCGCCCACCACGGGCCGAGGCGCCGCGTCGTCCCGAGCCGGCGCGCAAGCCCGACGAGCCGCGCCGCCCCGAGGTCGTTCGCCGGAGCGAGGCGCCCCGCCGCGCCGAGCCGCCGCGCCCCGAGGCCAGGCTCTCGCGCCTGCCCGGGGAGAGCCTGTCCGGTCGCAACGTGTCACGCTGACCCGCGTCATCACGTAGGGGCGGCCCTCGTGGCCGCCCGGGTGCACCTCCCCTCTTGCGTCATCGCGTAGGGGCGGCCCTCGTGGCCGCCCGGGTGCACTCCCCGCGTCGGTCACCGGGGCCTACCGCTTCTTCCCCAATGCTCTCAGGCCGAGCGGCAGGAGCGCCAGCGTGCCGAGCAGCACGATCGGCGCCGCGATGGCACCTCCCACCGAGGCCGCGCCGAAGGCCAGCGCGTCGACGGCCCGCCCCCTGAGCGGCGCCTCGGCGTCCGGCACGGCGACCCTGGCGCGCAGCTCGCCGACGCTCAGCGCCAAGAGCGGCTCGAACGGCTCCATGAAGAGGCTCTTGCTGCGCCTCCCGCGCAGGAACGCCCTCCAGGTGAGCCGCGGCTGTGCCACGATCCCCACGCCCATCGCCGAGAGATCGATGAGCCAGGCGGCGACGCTGGTGCCGCAGCCCGCCCCGATCTCCCAGGCGCTGATCGCCGTCTCGCTTGCGAAGTCGGTGCCGTAGCCGGTCACCAGGTGGTGGAGATCGTGGTAGCGCACCGCGCGCGCGCGCCCCTTGGTGTTCGGGAACGGGATCTTCACGGGGCCGAGCGCCAGCTCGACGAACGCGTCGTCGTAGCCGCCGTCGGCGCCGAAGCCGTTGTTCTCGAAATAGCGGGCTCGCGCCTGGGTGACCGGCATCTCCTCGGGGTAGGTCGCGCTCGTCATGGCTCAATCCGGGTTCGTTCGCATGTCCGGTGACCTCGTGTCACCGGCTGCAATTATGAACACAGTCATTTTAGTGTCCAAGTCCTCCCGCGGCGAGCCCCCTCCTGGTTGTCGCCTCCCTGCTCGTCGGTTATCGTCCATCGCATGCGCCCCCGCTTCGCGTCGGCGCACCACCCGGGTCAGTTCATGAGCGCAGTCAAGAAGAAGGCCAGCCAGGCCCCGACCTCCCGGCGGGCCAGGAACAAGCTCGACAAGCGCGAGCGCATTCGCGACGCCGCCTGGGCCCTCTTCGTCGAGCAGGGCTACGCCCGGACCACCACGCGCGAGGTCGCCGAGCGCGCGGGCGTCGCGGTCGGCACGCTCTTCCTCTACGCCGATGACAAGGCCGACCTGCTCTTCCTCGCCTTCCACGACCGGCTGCAAGAGGCGTTGACCGCCCAGCGCCACACGCTCAACCGCCAGGCCTCGCTCGTTCCGCAGCTCCTGCACGTCTTCTCTGGGATCTTCGAGATGTACGGCGAGACCCCCGAGCTCGCCGCCGAGTTCGTGCGCGCCCAGCCGGGCGCGCGTGGCCGCAACGCCCAGGAGGTGAACGCGCTCACCTTCTCCTTCTTCGCCCACCTCGCCCAGATGGTGCGCGAGGCCCAGGAGCGCGGCGAGGTCGATCCCGCCGTCGACTCGCTGCTCGCCGCGCGCAACATCTTCTCCCTCTACTTCGGCGCTTTGATGGCCTGGGTCTCGGGCCTGGTGCCGACGACCGGGCTGGCGCTCGATCCGGTGCTGCGCGACGCCCTCCTGCTCCAGCTTCACGGGTTGCAGAGGCGCTGACCCGGGAGTCGTGCTAAGCTCCGCGCGCGCCGCGCCCAGACGCCGCGGCGCATCCAGGATCCGCTTCGATGCTGCTTCCGTCGAGACTCATCGCGCCCCTCGTTGGCCTGTCGGCGTTGTCGGTCGCCCCGGCCGCCCAAGCGATCTCGCTCGTCGTGCACGTACACTACGAGAACTTCGCCGCCACCGGTCAGCAGCCGGAGGAGGCCGACCTCGTCGGCTGGCGCGTCGCGCTCGAGACCCCCGAGGGCGCGCCGCTCCTCGACCTCGGCACGACGCAGGGCAACGGCGACACCGTCGCCGTCGACGTGCCGGCCGGTGCCTATCTCGTCGTGCTCGAAGTGCCCGAACCCTATCCCTACGACGAAGACGCGATCTGGCCGAGCAACCTGCGTTTCCCGATGACGATCCCGGCGACCAACCCCGACGGCCTGCCCTACACCAGCTACCGCTACCGCATCGGCCTCGGCTGCGGCTGCAACGACGGCGACGTCTGCACGAGCGATCGCTGCGACGCCGGAACCTGCTCCGCGCTCCCCACGGTGCGCCCCGAGATCCCCGAGCTCTGCGATCGCGCCGACAACGACTGCGACGGCCTGACCGACGAGGGGCTGCCCGCGCCCTGCACCGGCAACCCTCCCTCGGTGGTCGGCTGCGCCGACGGCACGCGCGAGGGCTTCATCGACTTCGCGCGCCACCCCTACATCGCCGCGTGCGGCGGTGCCTGGGATCAGCCCGGCCTAGACGGCCCCGCGCTCGCGCCGGCCTGCGCCCGCGCCTCCGGCAACCACGCCGCCAACAAGACCGGCGCCGGCTGTCGCGCCGTCGATCTCTGCGCGCCCGGTTGGCACATCTGCCGCGGCCCGGCCGAGCTCACCGAGCGCGCGGCCGGTTGCGACGACGCCGTCGACCCCTTCTACGCCAGCTTCGGCACCGGCGACTACGGCGTCGATGCCGCCGGCCCGCTCGCGCCGCCGCCCGGCGGGGCCTTCTTCGTGAGCCGTGCCGCCCTCGGCACGAGCTGCGTCGACGCCTTCGAAGAACCACCGCCCACCGCCGGCGGGATCTTCGGCTGCGGCAACCTCGGCCTCGCCGATCAGCGCTGCGGCGGCTTCGACCGCGCCGCCGGCACGACCTGCGGCGGCCTGCGCGACCAGGCGAGCCAGCCCGACGACAACCCCGCCACCGACTGGGCCTACGATCTCGATGACGACTGGGCGTGGTCGTGCGCGGGCGCCGCGCCGGGTGCCGAGCGCGAGCGCCTGGTCAAGCGCCTCGCCGATCGCCAGGGCGGCGTGCTCTGCTGCCGCGACGCCGCGCCGGGCCTCGCCGAGGTCTGCGACGGCATCGACAACGATCTCGACGGCGTGACCGACGACCTCTCCGCGGGTCGCGTCGGCCAGACCTGTCCGCTCGGCGAGCTCTGCGGCACCTTCGAGTGCGACGGCTTCGGCGGGCTCGTCTGCCGGGACCCCGGCCCCTGCGACGACGTCACCTGCGACGGCGTCGACGACGACGACGACGGCCAGACCGACGAGGCCTACGTGCCGCTCGAGACGCATTGCGGCGTCGGCGTGTGCGCGCGCGTCGGCGAGCGCACCTGCGTCGCCGGCGAAGAGGTCGACAGCTGCGTCGCCGGCTCGCCCGACGAGGCGAGCGACCTCACCTGCGACGGCCTCGACGGCGACTGCGACGGCCTCACCGACGAGG
>WYBB01000184.1 GCA_011526585.1 Deltaproteobacteria bacterium | reverse complement strand
GCAGCGCACTCGTGCTGCTCTGGCTTCGCCGGCGCAGGAAGAGAAAGCCGGCAACGCTCGCACCGATCTGATCGGTCATCGCATAGAAGAACGGGATGTAGAAACCCTCGATTCCACGAACGTCAACGCCGGCCATCCGGCTCGCGGCATCCACGACCCAAGGAACTGCCATCCCGGCGAACTTCCCCCAGCCGTACGCCTCGGCCATCGAAGCTCGCGCGCGAGACACTCGTTGGCGCAGAGCGAAAACCCCCTCGAAGAGGCTCTCGCCTTCCCCTGAGAGGGTGCGCACGGCCCATTGGCCAAGGCCACTGGCCGCGTGTCCACCGGCGTCGAGAACACCGGCCAGAGCGAGGCCTCCGAGGTACCCCGAGACTGTGAAGCGGAGGAGTTTCCCGTACTCCTCCGCGCTCTCCTCGGCGAGGTCCGCGGCCGCGGACTGCTCCTCAGCGTCCTCCACCAGACCGCCGCCTCGGCTCGGGATCGACCGTCTTGGAGAGCGCACCCTCGCGGGCGTCGGCGAGCAGACGACGCACGGTGCCGTCGGCGAGCGTGTAGTAGACCATCCGGCCGTCGCGCCGCGCGCGCACGGCGCCAGTCGCGCGCAGGAAGCGAAGCGCCTGCGAGACGGTGGTCTCGAGGGCTCCGATCGTGGCGGCGATGTCGCACACGCAGAGTTCCTGACCGACGAGCAGCGCCTCGAGCACCCGAACGCGGGTCGGATCCCCGAGGAGGCGGAACAGGGAACAGATCCGCTCGACCTCCGCGGCAGACGTCAGCTGACGGCGCGCGGAGCGGACGCGCGACGCGTCGACGAGCTTCACTGAGCAGGCATCGAGTGAGCCGGCGCGCGGCATGGAACGAACCTCCTTGACTGGAAGATCTGATTAGCTACTCAGATGTTCCGGTGCAAACGCGACCGTCCAGCACACTCCGGCGAAAGCCTCCGCGGGGACTCGCGGCATCGCTTTGCCTCGCCGTGATCTTGACCCTCAGTGGAGGCATCGCCGGCGCCGTCGTCCGCTGCACGATGCCCGACGGCACAACGGAGATCGAAGGGCTCGCCGCGGCGGCTCGCTGTCGCTCGGAGTTCGCCGCATCGCCCTCGGAGGCGGCGGCGCCGGCGTCCAGCATCGGCGTGCCCTGCAGCGATCAACTGCTCGCAACGGGAGGCGAGGCGACCGCCGCCGAACGCGTCGAAGGGCGCATCTCGCCGCCGATGGTCGTCGCCGCGCCCGATGTCTTCGGACACCGGGCTGCGCCCGTAGCGCTTGCACGCGCCGATCAGCGAGGCAGTTCCGAGCGAACAATCCAGCTTCTACGCACCGTCGTGCTTCAGACCTGATCCCCAATAGACCGTCCTCTCGCGCGTTGTTCCGGACGCTCTTGGGTAGCGGCGAGATGCGAAGTCGCGTCGCTGGGGATTGTGGATGGAGTCGATTGCTCTTGCCTTCGCGTCGCCAGCGGCGCGTGTAACGCAGAATCGCGCGACGCGACGGCGCAGGCTGCAGATGCTCGGTGGATGCATCGCTGCGACGATCCTCGCCGGTCACACGCTCGCCCAAGGTGCTCCGCCCTTCGCGCCGCCGACCGGGGAGCTTTCGCTGCGCACGGCGCTCGCGGCGACGCTCGTGGCCAACCCCGAGCTCGCCGTGTTCTCCGCCGAGACGCGCGCGCGCGAAGCGCGCGCCCTCCAGGCCGGCCTCCTCCCCAATCCCGAGATCTCGGCCGAGGTCGAAGACTTCGCGGGCTCCGGTCCTCGCCGCGCGTTTCGGAGCGCAGAGACCACGATTCGGCTCTCGCAGCTGATCGAGCTCGGCGGCAAGCGCAGCAAGCGGCGCGACGCGGCACTCCTGGAGCGCGACATCGCCGGCTGGGACTTCGAGTCGAAGCGGGCCACCGTTCTCGCCGAGGCGACGGAGGCGTTCATCAGCGCTCTCTCGGGCCAGGAGCGCCTCGCTGTTTCGGCGAAGTTGGTCGAGCTCGCGCGCGAGTCGCTCCGCTCCGTCGACGCGAGCGTTCGCGCCGGGGCGTCTTCGCCGGTCGAGCGAAGGCGGGCGCGAGTGGTCCTCGCGGAAGCAGAGGCGCAGCATCGCCTGCTGGAGCGCGAGCTGAGTGCGGCTTATCAGGCGCTGGCCGCGAGCTGGGGAAGCTCGGTCGTGACTTTTCGGTCGGTGCTCGGGGATCTCGAACGCATCGAGGAGCTGCCTCCGCTCGAAGGCCTCGTCCAAGGGGTCGGTGCGAACCCGGACCTCGCGCGCTGGACCACGGAGATCGCTTCCCGAGAGGCGGAGCTCGCGTTGTCTAGCGCGGGTCGCGTCCCGGACGTTCGCCTCGGCGCGGGCCCGCGCTACTACGCCGACGACGAGTCCGCCGCCGCCGTTGTCGAGCTGTCGGTCCCGCTTCCGCTCTTCGATCGAAGACAGGGCCAGATCGCCGAAGCGAAGGAGCGCCTCTCCAAGGCGCGGCTGGAACGGACCGCGGCCGACGTCTCCGTGCGCTCGGCACTCGCGCGGGACCATGAGCTCCTTCGCGCGGCGTTCGACCACGCGCGCGTCCTTCGCGACACGATTCTCCCCGAGGCGCAGGGCGCCTATGAGGCCGCGACCGAGGCCTACGCGCAGGGTGCCCTCCGCTACGTCGACGTCCTCGACGCGCAGCGGACGCTCTTCGACCTGCGCGACCAGTACGTCGCAACGCTCGCGGACTATCAGCGCGCCCTCACCGCCCTCGAGCGGCTCACAGGGGGCGCGGCCGGACCAACGCTCGAGCAGGAGACGCGGCCGTGAGAAGCAGGAGCCCCAACTCTCGAGCGCGCTTGCGAGCGACCGTGGTCACGCTGCTCGCGTCGTTCGCGTTCGGCTGCGGCGACCCCCAGATGCCGGGCGGCAACGAGGAAGAGACCGAGATTGCCGACGAGTCCCGGGCGATCGAGCGATCTCCGGAGGAGCTCGCGCCCTTCGGCGTCGAGTTTGCGAGCGCTGGCCCAGGAGAGGTCGATCTCGGGCTCGAGCTCCCGGGCGAGATCCAACCGAACGCGGATCGCGTGGCACACATCGCGCCCCGCTTCTCAGGGATCGTACGCGAGGTCCGGAAACGCGTTGGCGACAGTGTGCGCGCCGGCGAAGTCCTCGCCGTCGTCGAGAGCGAGACGCTCGCCCCCTTCGAGCTCAAGAGCGCGTTCGCCGGAACGGTGATCGAGAAGACGGCGACGCCGGGTGAAGCGATCGGCCGTGAAACGACGGCGTTCGTCGTCGCCGATCTCTCCACGGTTTGGGCCACGTTCACGGTCTATCAGCCCGACCTCGCGTTCATCCGTCCGGGCCAGGCGGTCCGGATTCACGAGTCACCCGGGCAGCCCGCTGCCGAGGGAACGATCTCGTACATCACGCCCGTCGTAGACCCCACGACGCGGGCAGCGAGTGCGCGCGTCGTCCTTCCGAATCCCGAAGGCGCTTGGCGCCCTGGGGCGTTCATCACGGGCTATGTCGTAGACCCCGTGCGCGCGGCGGTCGCGGCGCCGCGTGCCGCGCTCCAGACGGTCGACGGACGTAGCGTCGTCTTCACGGAGGCGGGCAGTCGCATCACGCCCCGCCCGGTGAGCGTCGGCCGCGCGGGCCGCACGGTCGTCGAGATCACCTCGGGTCTCGAGCCCGGCGAGCGGTACGCCGTCGCCGGGACCTTTCTCCTGAAGGCAGAGCTCGAGAAGGGCGAGGCCGAGGAGGAGGAATAGATGCTCGAACGCCTTCTCCGCTTCTCGGTCGCGCACCGCTGGTTCGTCGTCCTCGCGACCATAGCGCTCGCCGCGATCGGTGCGCACTCACTCCTGCGCCTCCCGATCGACGCGATCCCGGACATCACGAATCGCCAGGTCGTCATCAATACGCTCGACACCTCGCTGTCGCCCACGGAGGTGGAGAAGCAGGTCACGTTCGTCGTCGAGACGGCGCTCGCCGGCATCCCCGGTCTCTCCTACACGCGCTCGCTCTCGCGAAACGGCTTCTCCCAAGTGACGGCCGTCTTCGCAGACGACGTCGACATCTACTTCGCCCGCCAACAAGTCCTCGAACGGCTCGGCGCCGCGCGGGAGAGCTTGCCCGCGACGGCCGAGCCCGTGCTCGGCCCGATCACGACCGGCCTCGGCGAGATCTACATGTGGACCGTCGAGTACGAGCATCCGCAAGGAGAGGGCGCCCCGCGCAGCGCCGGCCGGCCCGGCTGGCAGCTCGACGGGAGCTATCTGACGCCGGAGGGCGAGCATCTCCGGAGCGAGTTCGAGCAGGTCGTCTACCTGCGCACGCTTCAGGACTGGCTGATCCGCCCGCAGATCAAGTCCGTTCCGGGAGTCGCCGGCGTCGACGCGATCGGCGGCTACGTGAAGCAGTACCACGTGCAGCCCGACCCGCGGCGGCTCGCCGCGTACGGCCTCACGTTCCAAGATCTGATCGAGGCGCTCGAACGCAACAACTTGAGCACCGGCGCGGGCTACGTCGAGCACCAGGGCGAGGCCTACATCGTGCGAGCGGCCGCGAGGCTCGCGGGCGCGACCGAGCTCGCGAGCATCGTCGTCGCGACCCAGAACGGGACGCCCATCTTGCTGCGGAACGTGGCCTCCGTCGGCATCGGACGTGAGCTGCGGACTGGCACGGCCACCGAGGACGGATCCGAGGTTGTGCTTGCGACAGCCTTGATGCTCGTGGGCGAGAACAGCCGAACCGTCGCGACGGCGGTCGACGAGAAGCTCCTAGAGATCGGCGGCGCGCTTCCGCCGGGAATTCGCACGCAGACCGTGCTCAACCGGACGGCTCTCGTCGACGCGACGATTCGCACCGTCGAGAAGAACCTCCTCGAGGGCGCGCTGCTCGTCGTCGCAGTCCTGTTCGTAATGCTCGGCAACCTCCGCGCGGCGCTTGTTACGGCGCTCGCGATTCCGCTCTCGATGCTGCTGACGGCGATCGGAATGGCGCAGACCCGCACGAGCGGGAATCTCATGAGCCTCGGCGCGATCGACTTCGGCTTGATCGTCGATGGTGCGGTGATCGTGGTCGAGAACTGCTTGCGCCTGCTCGCCGAGAAGCAGCACGAGCTCGGGCGAGCCCTGCGCCTCGATGAGCGCGTGCGCGTCGTCGCTCAGGCGAGCTCCGAGGTCCTCGCCCCCGCCAGCATGGGCGGGCTGATCATCATCGTGGTCTACGTCCCGATCCTTTTCCTGACCGGTGTCGAGGGAAAGATGTTCGAGCCAATGGCGAGGACGGTGATCTTCGCGCTCACGGCTGCATTCCTCCTCGCGTTCACCTTCGTTCCCGCCTTGGTGGCCCTCGTGGTTCGCGCCCCCGTTCACGAGCGACCGAGCCGGGTGGTGGAGATCGCAAAGCGGGCGTACGCGCCCGCTCTCCGCGCAGCGCTGCGCTTTCGCCACCTAACAGTTCTCACCGCGGCTCTGCTTTTCGTGGCGTCACTCGCTCTCTTCGCGCGCCTTGGCCAAGAGTTCGCTCCCACACTCTCGGAGCTCGACATCCTCGTTCAGCCCGTGCGCATTCCAAGCACGAGCTTGACGAGCGCCACGGCGCTGCAGCGCGATCTCGAGCGCGTTCTCGAACGGTTCCCCGAGATCGCCGTCGTCTTTTCTCGCACGGGCACGGCCGAGATCGCGGTCGATCCGATGCCGTTCTACGTGTCGGACACCTTCGTCGTCTTGAAGCCTCGCTCGGAATGGTCCGATCCCAGCGACACGAAGGAGGACATCCGCGAGCGAATCGAGGCGGCAGTTCAGACCGTCCCCGGCAGCAATTACGAGTTCACGCAGCCGATTCAGATGCGCTTCAACGAGCTGCTCGCGGGTGTACGCGGCGATCTCGCGATCAAGGTCTTCGGCGACGAGTTCGACGCCTTGCTCCCGACGGCCGAGAGGATCGCAGCCGTCCTCCGGACGATCGAAGGCGCTACCGACATTCGCGTCGAACAGGTCCGCGGAGCTCCGGTGCTGAGCATCGACGTCGACCGCTCCGCGCTTGCGCGGTACGGCCTCAGCGCCGCCGATGTGCACGAGGTCGCGGCGATCGCGATCGGTGGCCGCAGGGCCGGCCAGCTCTTCGAGGGCGACCGGCGCTTCGACATCGTCGTGCGGTTGCCCGAGGCGTTTCGCGAGGACCTGACGGCCCTCGAACGTCTCCCGATCCCTCTAGCGGCGGGTGCAAACGGCGAGCGCGGAGGCGAGACCGCGCAGCAACCGTCGCGAGCTCAGACCGTTCCGTTGCGCAGCGTCGCGGCTCTGCGCATCGCGGAAGGTCCCAATCAGATCAGCCGCGAAAATGGAAAGCGACGGATCGTCGTCCAGGCCAACGTGCGCGGCCGTGACATCGCGTCGTTCGTTGCAGAAGCACAGAAGCGAATCGCGAGCCACGTGAAGCTGCCGCCCAGCACCTGGCTCGAGTGGGGCGGGCAGTTCAAGAACCTCGAGGAGGCCAAGGCGCGCCTCACGATCGTGATTCCCATCTGCTTCGTGCTGATCTTCCTCCTCCTGTTCTCGACCTTCGGCAACGCGAAGGATGCTGTCCTCGTGTTCACGGCGGTTCCGCTGGCTCTGACAGGCGGCGTCGTGAGCCTCTGGCTAAGGGGCATGCCGTTCTCGATCTCGGCGGCCGTCGGCTTCATCGCGCTCTCGGGCGTCGCGGTGCTGAATGGTCTCGTGATGCTGAGCTTCATCAATCAGCTGCACGCGCAGGGGCACGCGATCGAGGAAGCGGTCACCACCGGCGCCCTGACGCGCCTCCGGCCGGTTCTCATGACCGCGCTCGTCGCGTCCCTGGGTTTCGTGCCGATGGCGATGGCGACAGGAACGGGGGCGGAGGTGCAGCGCCCTCTCGCCACCGTCGTAGTCGGCGGTCTCGTCTCGAGCACGCTCCTCACGCTCCTGGTCCTGCCGGCGCTCTATTGCCTGCTGACGCGCGAAGCCGCGCAAAGCGACCCAACAGATCCACGCCCCGGCGCTGGATCTCCAAGCGGGCGAGGGCCCGCACCATCGGAGGGACTCCAATGACGACGATCCGAACTCTCCTCGCTACTTTGCTGGTGGGCTTTGCAATGATGTACGGGGGACCGGCGGACGCGCAGCCGCCGGTCGATCACGCGGCGACGGCCGCGCAGCTTCGCGAGCAGGCGTCCGAAGCGCGTGCTGCTGCGGCGCATCACCGCTGGCTCGCCCGCCCGGGACGCGGCAAGCAGCACACCGGTGCCCCGAGTTTCCGTCACAAGCGACTGTCCGAAGAACTCCTCGCGAAGGCGGCCGACCTCGAGAAGGAGGCGAACGAACTCGAGGCCGGGGCCGACGGAGACAAGTAGGGCGAGCAGGCGATGCCGCGGAGCGGAGAGAGGCGGCCCTCGGACGCCTCGCCGATCTACGAGATCACCTCACGCTCCACGTTCTCGCCGAGGAAGCCCTGGGCGCGGATGTTGCGGAACCACACGCGAGCGAACGAAACGAGCTCCGCGCGGCGCTTCGGGTAGACG
>WYBB01000002.1 GCA_011526585.1 Deltaproteobacteria bacterium | reverse complement strand
GCCGCTTCCGGCACGACCTGCTCCATCGCCTGTGCGTGCTGCGGGTCGATCTGCTGCCGCTGCGCGAGCGACCGGAGGACGTTCTGCCGCTCGTCTACGACATGCTGCAGCGCTACGACGCGCTCGAACTCGCGCCCGACCCCGTGCTCATGGACCGCCTGCGCGGGGCGCCGTGGCGGGGCAACGTGCGCGAGGTCAGGAACTGCGTGCAGCGCGCCGTCGCGACGCACGAGCCGCTCGCGCTCCTGCCCAAGCCGCGCCGGGAGGTGAGCCTCGACCCCGGCGGGCAGCGGCGCGAGGCCGAGCTGACGCGGGAGCTGCTCGACACCGCGCTCAGCCGCTGCCGCGGCAACCGCCGGCGCGCCGCGAGCGCACTCGGGGTCAGTCGCTCGACGATCTATCGCTGGATGCACGCGCTCGGGTCGCACGCCCCCGGGACGGGTTGACACCCCGTTTGCGACGACTATGATGGCCAAGCTTTCGAAACGAGCGCCTAAACGATAGACGATTCAACGGGTTAGCTTGAACATCCGCGAATTCAATCGCTTCCAGTTGGAGGCAACGAAGCTCGGGCGCAACGTGGTCTTCCAGGTCACGGTGTTCGAGAAAAAGGATCGCAACAAGTCGCGACTGTACGCGGAGACGCAGTGCTTCGACCCGCTGCAGTACCTGATCCAGTTCGTGATCCGCGACGCGAGCGACCTGGACAACGTCATCGAGATGTTCTCCAAGCAGCTCCTGCACCGCGGCTTCGTGCCCGTGAAGTACCGCGTCAAGAACGGCGACGGGAGCTGGGACGCCTGGGCGCCGGTGCCGGAGTACTGAGGCGTTTCGCAACGAGCCGTGACAGGTCGGTCGTTGGGAGAGCCAAGGTGGCCGCCCGCGTCTGAACCTGCTCAGGCTCGCAGGCGGCGACGGTCGCCGACGCGCACCGTGACCCTGGCGCGATCGAGCCATTCCCCGAGCGGGATCGACCACTTGCGCGTGGCGCCCGTCAGCTCCTTGAGGCCCTGGGCGTCGAGCCACGGGTGCGCGGCGAAGTGCGCGCGCACGCGGGCCTCGAAGCGCTCGAGCGCCGCGACCGCGAAGACCATGTCCTTCTGAACCCGCGCGGCGACGCCCGATGTGCACAGGCGCGTGACGGCGGCGTCGATCGCCGCCTGCGCAGGCGCCGACCCGAGGAGCGCGCCGAGCTCCTCGACGCGCGGCGGCATGAGCTCGCAGGCTTCGAGGGCGGCGAGCAGGGCGCCGTCGAGCGCGCTGTCCGCGGCCGTGATCGAGGGCGTGAAGCCCGGGAGCGCGAGTCCCTGGTCGAGCCGCCGGAGCCGGCCCGCCGCCACCAGATGATCGACGATGGCGGCGAAGACCGCGGCCTCCGAATCGGGGCGGGTGCGCGTGCGCAGCTCGTCGAGCGTGAGCCCGGGCCCGGCGGGCATGGCCCGGTGTCGCTCGCCGAGCACGCGCTCCAACGCGGCCTCGAGCGGTCCGAGGGCGGCCGGCGCGATGAGCAACGGGTCGGGGGTGTGCGCCGTGGCGATGAGCCCGGAGGCGGTCACGGCGGCGTCGATCACCGCGCGCGCGAAGGGAAGGCTCGCGTGGAGCCGGCGCCAGGAGAGCCCGCGCTCGCCGTGCTCGGCGACGAGCGCGCTGACGGCGGCGCGTGGATCCCGGCCCGAGAGCGCGCCGAGGATCGCCTGTGAGGCCGCCGCGTGAAGGCGCTTGCGCCGCCGCGCCGCGGGCGCGATCACGACGCCGCCGCCCAGCGTCGCGCCGATGGCGGCGTCATCGCGAAAGCCGCGCAGCACCCAGCGCTCGCCGGGTAGGAGCGCCAGCGGCTCGGCGAGGCGGAGCTGAGCGAAGGCCGACTCCCCCGGCGCGAGCGCGTCGCGATCGAAGAAGGCGATCGCGCTCTCGACGACCGAGGCGCCGAAGCAGGCGAGGCCCTTTTCGCCGTCGGGCAGGGCGAGGGCGAGGTCGCGGCGTGCGGACAGGCGCACGTCCCAGAGCGCGGCGGGCGCGGGCGCGGCCGGGCCGGGGTGGGTGAGCCGCGTGCCGCGCGGCAGCTCGTGGCCGACGCCGGCGAGGTTGAGCGCGACGCGCTGGCCGGGGCCCGCGCGCTCGACCGGCTGGCCGTGGACCTCGAGGCCACGCACGCGCGCGCTGCGCGGTGACAGGCTCGGGTGGTGGAGCGCGAGCTCGTCGCCGACGGCGACGATGCCCGCGCGCGTGGTGCCGGTGACGACGGTGCCGAAGCCCGGGCGCGAGAACGCGCGATCGATCGCCAGCACGAAGGGGCGGTCGCGCTCGTCCGCGCGGGTGAGGCCGGCGACGGCGTGATCGAGGGCGGCGGCGAGGCGCGCGGGCGCGCCGGGATCGTGGATCGAGAACGGCACGATCGGCTGGCCGGCGAGGAAGGTCCCGGCGGTCGCCTGCGCGACGTCGTCGTGCACGAGCTCGAGGAGGTCGGGCTCGGCGAGGTCGGTGCGCGTCAGCGCGACGAGGCCGCGCTCGACGCCGAGGAGCTGGCAGATGTCGAGGTGCTCGCGTGTCTGCGGCATCACGCCCTCGTCGGCGGCGACGACGAGCACGACGAGATCGATGCCGGCGGCGCCGGCGACCATCTGCCGCACGAAGCGCTCGTGGCCGGGTACGTCGACGATGGCGACGCGCCCGGCGGGCAGGTCGAGCCAGGCGAAGCCGAGCTCGATCGAGATCCCGCGGGCCTTCTCCTCGGGCAGGCGATCGGTGTCGATCCCGGTGAGCGCGCGCACGAGCGAGGTCTTGCCGTGGTCGACGTGACCGGCGACGCCGATGACGGCGGCGATCGGAGCTGAGGTGGGCGCGCTCACCGGCGGGACCTCAGAGCGCCGCGAGCGCGGCGACGAAGCGGTCGATCGCGCGGTTGACCGCGGCCGCGCGCTTGCCGATGGCGCCGTTGACGATGACGGAGAAGGCGAGCGCGCAGCGCTTCGCGGGTACGTAGCCCGAGAGCGAGAGCGCGTCGTCGAGGGTGCCGGTCTTGCCGCTGACCTTGCCGGCGAGCTTCTTCAGGCGCGCGCGCAAGGTGCCCGAGCGGCCCGCGACGGCGAGGCTCTCGCGGAAGGCGCGCGCGGGGGCGGTGTCGGCGGCCTCGAGCTGCAGGAGCCGGGTCATCGCTGCGGCGCTGACCTTGGTGCCGTCGTATAGTCCGGAACCATTGATGATTTCGAATCCGTCAGGCGGCAGGCCGAGCGCGGTGAGCGCCGCGCTCGTGCGCTCGGCGGCGCGATCCCAGGTGGCCGGTCCGGTCGGCGCCGTGGGGGAGCCGGCGACGCCGAGCTGCTTGAAGAGCGCTTCGGCCATGAAGTTGTTGGAGGTCGTGTTGATGCGCGCGACGTCCTCGGCGAGCGGCTGGCTCGTGACCTGGGCGAGCACGCTCAGGCCGGCGCGCACCTCGGCGGAGAGGCGCCGGGCGTGCGCGCGGTCGAGCTCGGGGTCGCCCGAGGGGTGGAGGTGCGCGCGCCCGTCCAGGTCGATCGCATGGCGGGCGAGCGCGCGCGCGAAGAGATCGGCGGCGACGCGCGCCGGATCGGCGAGGCGCTTCTTCACGCCCTGGGGCCTGGCGTCCTTGCCGAGCTTGCCGCTGACGACGAGGCGCGTCCGGCCGCCGGGCGCGGCGCGCGCCTCGATGACGAGCTCGTGGATCGCCTTGCCGGCGACGGTGGTGGCGCTGTTGTCGACGAGCAGTGACGGCGCGACCAGGCTCGTGGTGACGCGCACCGGGTCGCCGAGCTTCCTGGCGGGCGAGACGGTCGCGAAGAACGCGCCCGAGTCGACGGCGAAGGCGGGCACCTCGGGGCGGTAGCCGGCGTCGGTCGACTTGGCGTCGAAGGCCGGAGGCGTGGATTCGCCAGCAAAATGGCTGATATCAATCACCAATCCGCCATCGATCCGGCGCACGCCCCGGGCGGCGAGCGCCTGGGCGAGCGCGTCGAGGTCGTCGCCCTCGAGCGAGGGGTCGCCGGCGGCGACGAGCACCACGTCGCGCGCGACGTCGCCCTCGTGCCGCCCGAGCACGCGCGTGACGAAGGTGTGCTCCGGCCCGAGCGCGTGCAGCGCGGCGGCGGTGCTGAGGAGCTTGGCGCCCGAGGCCGGGTTCATGCGCGTGTGCGCGCGGTGCTCACCCCAGCTCGCGCCGTCGCTCGTGCAGCGCACGGAGACGCCGGCGTCGAGATCCTTCAGGGCGTCGTCGCCGAGGAGGGACGCGACGGCCGGTGCGGCCGGTGCGGCGGCGGTGGTCGAGACCGGCGGGGGGCCTTCGGCGAAGGCCGGGCCGACGAGGAAGATGACGAGACCGAGGGTGAGCGACATCGTGGATCCTGTCTCTCGGAGCGGCGCGCGAGTCGAGCCGCGTCGCCGGAGGTGACCGCGCGTGCCCGTCGCGCATATCATCGCGCGATGAGCGATGCACCGGACAATCGAGCCGCCGATCCTGTTCCGCGACCCGCGGAGGCGCGGGCGCGACCGGCGTGGCTCGGGTGGCTCGTCGAGCTCGCGGTGATGGGGGCGATCGCGGCCGTGGTGCTCTTGGTCGTCGGCGGGCTCATGCGCGAGCGTCAGCGCGGCGGCGGCGGGGTCCTGCCGGTGGCGAGCCAAGCGCCGGCCTTCGTGGTGCAGGGATTGGACGGCCGCGCGCTGAGCTCGGCGGACCTGCGCGGCAAGCCGACCGTGCTGATCTTCTGGGCGACGTGGTGCGGCGTGTGCCGGGACGAGATGCCCGACCTCGAGCGCTTCGCGGCAGAGGCGCGGGGGCGCTATCACGTGCTGGCGGTGAGCCGCGAGAGCCAGGCGGTGCTCGAGCGCTGGGCGAGGAGCCGCGGCGGGGCCCTGCCGATCGTGCGCGACGCCAGCGGGCACGCTTCGGCGGCCTATCGCGTCGAGAGCTTGCCGACGCACGTGATCATCGATCGCGATGGGCGCGTGGTGCACGACTTCAGCGGCGCCGCCGATCCGGAGATCCTCGCCGAGCACATGCAACGCCTCCTCTGACCCTGCCCGTGCCCGTGCCCGTGCCGGTGCCCGAAAGCGGGCGGCCACGAGGGCCGCCCCTGCCACGCCCCTCCCCGTGCCCGTAAGCGGGCGGCCACAAGGGCCGCCCCTACCACGCCCCTCCCGTGCCCGTGCCCGCTCAAGGCCGCGCGAGGCTCTTGGCGCGAAGGCGCAGCGCCTGATGCAGGAGATCGTCACGCCCGGGGAAGAGCAGCGTGAGCCCGGTCCAGACCTTTTCCGCTTCGTCCCAGAGGCCGTGGCTCTCGAGCAGCCGCGCGCGCAGGACGTCGAGCTCGGGGCGGTAGCGGTCGGTGCCGCGCTGGAGCTCGTCGAGGCTCGCGAGCGCGCCGTCGACGGCGGCGATCTCCGAGGGCGCGAGCACGTGGAAGACGCGCTCGTCGGCGATCGGGGTGGCGTCGGCGTCGCTGCGATGGGTGATGCGAACGCGGTAGCGGCGGCCGCGCTCGAGCGGCGCCCATAGCGGGTGGCTGCGGCCGGCGAGGTTTCGCCAGCGCTCGATGACGACGAGGCTCGCGCCGTCGCCGTCGACCTCCTCGAGCACGAGGTCGAAGCGGCCGGCGGCGTAGGGCCAGTGCCAGCGGATCTCGGGCCGCTCGAGGCGCGTCACCGGCACGATCGGGTGGGTGACGAGGAGGGTCGGCGGCAGACCGAGATCGCCGAGGAGCGGCTGCGACGAGAGCGCCTCGAGCGTCGGCGAGGGCCCCTCGTGGAAGCCGGCGAGCGGCTCGACGCGCGGCGCGGTCGAGGGCCTGGCGCCGGGCTCGCGCCCGAGGGCCTCGACGAGACCCGGGGCGACGACCCAGCTGCCCGGACCGTCGAGCGCGAGCAGGCGATCGCCGGCGACGAGGATGCGCACGCCGGCCTCGGCGGTGGCGTCGATGCGCGTGGGCCGGGTGATCTCCTCGCCGATGATGAGCGGCGCGGTGGACGCCGCGAACGCGTTGCCGGCGGCGTCGCTGGCGGCGCGCGTCACCTCGCCCTCGTGCCAGACGACGACGAGCGCGCCGTCGATCGCCAGCGGGTCCAGTGGCGGCGGCTGGGCGACGAAGAGGAGGGTGAGCGCGGCGATCACGAGCCCGAGGTTACACACGGCGCGGCCGGGCGCCAAACCGCGCCCGGATCGAGCGCGGCGACAGAGTGCTCAAGCTCGGGCGCTGACCGGTCGAGATCGGACTCGACTCCTCGCTTCACTTCCTCTTAGTGTGAGCAATCATGTCCGAGGCACTGGAGGCCTATCGGCCCGGGCGGGTGATCGCCGGCCGCTACCGCATCACGAGCCCGCTCTCACAGGGCGGGATGGGCGCGGTCTACCTCGCACAGCAGGTGTCGCTCGGGCGTGACGTCGCGCTCAAGGTGATCCTCGAGCGCGGCACCGATCCGGAGCTGATCAAGCGCTTCGACGTCGAGGCGCGCGCGGTCTGCCAGCTCAAGCACCCGAACATCATCACCTATCACGACTACGGCCGCGACGACGACGGCCACCCGTACCTGGTGATGGAGTACCTCGCCGGCTACCCCGGCACCAAGCTCGTCTACGGTGAGCGGCGGCCCGGGCTGCTCGATCTCGTGCACGTCGTGGCGCAGGTGTGCTCGGCGCTCAGCGAGGCGCACGACAAGGGGATCATCCACCGCGACCTCAAGTGGTCCAACGTGATGATCTGCCCGCAATCGCACGACCCCTACTTCGCCAAGCTCATCGACTTCGGCATCATGAAGGTCGCGACCGACGGTTCGAGCGGCGATCAGCGCGCGCTCACGCGCACCGGCATGCTGCTCGGCACCCCGGAATACATGAGCCCGGAGGCGATCTGTGGCATGCCGATCGACGGGCGCGCCGATCAGTACTCGCTGGCGATCATGCTCTGGGAGGCGCTCGAGGGGCAGCGCCCCTTCGACGCGAACTCGCATTTCGAGCTCCTGCGCCAGCAGGTGCAGGACGAGCCACCGCCATTTTCCAACGCGGCCGAGCTGATGGCGACCTACCCCGAGGTCGAGGCGGTGATCCTGCGCGGCATGGAGAAGCACCCGAGCGATCGCTTCGACGACATCATCGCGTTTCAGCAGGCGCTCATGGCGGCGTGCGGGCTCATCACGCCGGCGGTCACCGCGCCGGCTCGGCCCGCGGTGCGCACGAAGCCGCGCGGGCGCGGGGTGACCGCGGCGATCGGCTCGAGCGGCGCGCGCCTGCCGGCGGCCCCGCTGACCGGACCGCGCCCGGTCGACACCGCCGTCAAGACCGGCGATCCGCGGGCGGAGCGGGCGCCGTGGCGGCCGCACTGGTCGCTGCTGGCCGCGGGCTTCCTCGTCTTCGTCGCCATCGGCTTCGGCGTGATGCTCGCGCTCATCGGGGATCGAGGTGAAAGGGGTGACGCGGCCGATCCCGGCGCGCTCGCCGCTCGCGCGGCGTTGGCGAACGAGCACGTGGCCCGTGAGGACGCGACGGAGCCCGTCGTGGAGGCGATGGACGTAGCGGCGGCGGCCGCCGATGCGCCGGCGCCCGAGGACACACGAGCACGGGCGATCGCGGCCAAGAGCGAGATCGAAGCGAACGGCGATCGCGAGATCGCGGGCAGCGCCGAGGTCGTCGCTGCGGTCGCACCGACCGGAAACGAAGCCGGGGGCGGCGCGCGCGACGAGGCGGCCGCCAGGAAGGACGAGGCAGCCGTGCCCGAGGACGATCAGGGCGACGCAGCCGCACCCGGGAGCGACAAGGACCGCGGGACCACGCGCGAGGACGAGGCCGCCGGGACCGCCGCCGAGGAGCCGGTCGCGACGCCGAAGCCGGTCGCGCCACGGGCCCCGGGGCGGGTCTTCATCCAGGTCGATCCGTGGGGCGACGTGGCGATCGATGGGCGCGCGGTGGGCCGGGCGCCGTTCGAAGGCGAGCTCAAGCCCGGCACGCACAGCGTGACGGTGACGAACACCTTCTTCAAGGGCTCGTATTCGTTCAGGATAAAGGTCGAGAGCGGCAAGCGGATCGCGCGCACGATCGTGCTCGAGAAGCACCTGGAGAAGGTCGACTGAGCAGCTCGGCGACGTCAGCGCGGCGCGATCCCGAGGTCGAGATCGAGGAGCAGATCGCCACCGTCGAAGCCGATCCTGGCCAGGCGAAGCTGCACCTCGTCGGTGCCGGCCGCGAAGCGCACGAAGGCCGCGGTGTGGAAGGTGAAGGCGAAGGCGTCGCCGAAGAGGCGCTCGAGCCAGGCGAAGGCCTCCGCGAAGGCCGGCCCGGAGAGTGAGGTGAGCCGCCCGTCGTAGACCTCGACGCGCACGCGATCGCCCTCGAGGAAGAGGCCCAGGCGCGCGGCGACCGACGCGCTGCGGCACCCGTCGTGGGTCCGCCAGAGGCGGACGATCAGCGGCGAGCCCCCGCCCTGCCAGCCGAGGCGCGCCTCCCAGGGCCCATCGCCGCGGGGCTTGCCGGCGCCGTCGAAGCGCGCCGGGACCTCGCCGCGATCCATGGCGCGGTTGACGAGGCCCGTCGCGGTGCCGCCCGACAGGCGCAGGGTCATGCGATCGTCGGCCGGGCGGTCGAAGCCGGGGCGGAGTGGCGCGGCGTCGGGGAGGTCGGTGCCGAGCTCGGCGACGAGGGCGCTGCGGGACGAGCGCAGCGTGAGCGTTCGGATCGGCAGGTCGGGCAGCACGAAGCGCGTGTCGAGGAGCGGGGCGTCGCCGAGCAGGGGTCGCCTGGCGTGTGGCCAGATCGAGGTCGCGACGAAGTCGAGCGCGCTCTCGGCGAGCGCGTGCACGACCTCGTCGGTCGCCAGGCGACGGGCCAGCGGCGGGAGCCGGTCGCGCAGCCACTCGCCGAGGCGGCGCGTGCCGTCGGCGGTCGGGCGCGGACGCACGTCACCGAGATCGGCGGGCGCGAGACGCAGCCGCAGCGCCGGTGGGCTCGTTCGCTCGAGCGCGGGCGCGATGCTGGTGTCGACCTCGAGCTCGAGGACCGAGCTCGCGCGCTCGCTGTCGACGAGCTGCAAGACGAGCGTCACGCCCAAGCGCCCGTCGGCGGCGGCGCGCGTCGTCACACGATCGAGCGCGAGCGAGAGCGTCAGCGGGATCCCGAGGCGATCGGTCGGCAGCGCGACCGGCACCGGCGGGCGGCGCGCGAGCTGAGCGCCGATCGCGCGATCCATCAACGAAAACGGCAGCGCCAGGCGCGCGTCGGGCCCGTCGTCGGCGCGCACGCGGCGCGCGAAGGCCTCGCGCTCGGCGACGATCTCCGGGCAGCTCGTGCCGCACGCCAGGTGCGACGCCGCGAGGCTGGCGACGAGCAGGGCGACGCGGGCACGGTGGACCATGCACGCGAAGATCGGGCAAGCTCGCGGCGATGTCCACGCTGACTCTGCCCGGCTTCGCCAACGTGCACTCGCACGCGTTCCAGCGCCTGATGCGCGGGGAGGTGCAGCGGCGCCACCTCGGCGCGGCGGACGCACGCGAGGCGACCTTCTGGACCTGGCGCGAGCGCATGTACGCACACGCCAACCGGCTCGGGCTCGAGGCGATCGAGGCCGCGGCGCTCCTCTGCTACGTCGAGTGCCTCGAGGGCGGCTACACCGCGGTCGGCGAGTTCCACTACCTGCACCACGCGCCGGACGGGACGCCATGGCCCGACCCGCTGGCGGCGTCGAAGGCGCACCTGCGCGCGGCCGAGGCGGCCGGGATCCGGCTGACCCTGCTCTGGTGCGTCTATGCGCAAGGCGGCTTCGGGCTGCCGCCGAGCGAGGCGCAGCGCCGCTTCGTGACGCGCTCGCTCGGCGAGGTCGAGGCGGCGCTCGACGGGCTCGGCGACGCGGTGGGCGGGCTCGCGCGGGCGGGGCTGGCGATCCACTCGGTGCGCGCGGTGCCGCGCGCGTGGCTCGGGCCGCTGGCGGAGATGGCGCGCGCGCGCGGGCTGCCCCTGCACGTGCACGCGGCCGAGCAGCGACGCGAGGTCACGGCGTGCCGCGAGCACTGCGGCCTGTCCCCGATCGCGCTCCTCGCGGCCGAAGGGGTGCTCGGCGAGACGACGACGGTCGTGCACGGCACCTGGCTCGACGACGACGACATCGCGCTCCTCGCGAAGCACCGGACGTGGGTGGCGCTCTGCCCGACGACCGAGGGCGATCTCGGCGACGGCGTGCCGCGGGTCGCCGAGCTGCACGCGGCGGGGGTGCGCCTGTGCATCGGCAGCGACTCGCACGCCGTGATCGATCCCTTCGCCGAGCTGCGCGCCGCCGAGTACCTGGGGCGGGTCCGCGCCGAGCGACGCTGCGTCTTGAGCGACGCCGCCGGTGAGGTCGCGCCGGTCCTGCTCGCGGTCGGGTGCGACCACGGTCACGCCGCGCTCGGCTGGCCCGAGGCCGCGGACGACGTGGTCGAGCTCGATCTCGGCGACCGCGTCTTCGAGGGCGTGAGCGACCCGCTGGCGACCGCGCTCGTCGGTGGTCATCGCGGGCTCGTCAGGCGTGTCGTGGTCGGCGGTCGCGCCGTCGTCGAGGGCGGGCGCTGGCGTGAATGACGACCCGGCAGGCGATTGTTGACTTAGTTGGTCAACTTTGGCTATGAGCGCGTACATGGCGCTCGCGGTGATCGTCGGTGTCGGTGGTCTGGGTTGTCCGGTCGCGGTCTCGCTGGCCGACGCCGGGGTCGACCTGCGCCTCGTCGACGATGACGTCGTCGAGCTCTCGAACCTGCAGCGACAGGTGCTCTTCCGCACCGCCGACGTCGGGCGGGACAAGGTCCTGGTCGCGGCGCGGCGCCTCGCGGAGCGCTATCCCGATCTGACGATCGAGACGCGGCGAGCGCGCTTGGACCAGGCCGAGGCCGAGAGCCTGCTCGGCGGCGCCGACGTGGTGATCGACGCGACCGACGACCCGGGCGCTCGCTTCATCATCAACGACTGGGCGCTCGCGCACGGGGTGCCGGCGGTGATCGGCGGCGTGCACCGCTTCCAGGGCATGGTGCTCGCGCACGCCGGACGCGGCCCGTGCCTGCGCTGCCTCTTCGAAGAGGAGGGGCCGGCGCTCGAGACCTGCGCGCAGGGCGGCGTGCTCGGCGCGATGGCCGGCCTGGTCGGCCACCTGCAGGCCGAGCGCGCGTTACAGATCCTCGGGGGCGCGACCTTGGCGGCGACCGGGTTCGTGACCACCCTCGACGGTCTCGCGGGTCGGGTGCGGCACGTGCCGCTGCCCGACGGGTGCGAACGATGCAGCGGCGGGCGCCGGGCGCTCGCCGCATGACGGGCCGGTAAGGAGCTCTCTACTTCGTTGTGATAACGGGCGGCCACGAGGGCCGCCCCTACGGCTGCTAGCAGGTTGACCATGTCAGTCCAGATCAAGATCCCCGCCTCCCTCCGCAAGTTCGTCGCCAACCAGGACACGGTCTCGGTCGAGGGGGGCGACGTGCGGCAGGCCCTCGATGCGCTCGAGGACAAGCACCCCGGCATCAAGTCGAAGCTCTGCGACGACTCGGGCAACGTGCGGCGCTTCATCAACATCTACGCCAACGCCGAGGACATCCGCTTCCTCGACAACCTCGATACGCGCCTGGGCGACGGGGCGGAGCTCCAGATCGTGCCGGCGATCGCGGGCGGCTGGTATTGACTTGGTCGAGCTGGGCGAGCGCGAGCGGGAGCGTTACGCGCGGCACCTGCGCCTCGCCGAGGTCGGTGCGCGCGGGCAGGAGCGCTTCCTCGCCGGCGCGGCGCACGTGGTCGGCGACGGGCACGCGGCCGAGGAGGCGGCGCTCTACCTGGGCGCGGCGGGCGTCGGGCGCCTGGTGCTCGAGCCGGGGCTGGCGGCGCGGATCGGCGAGCACCTGGCCGAGCTGAACCCGGACGTGCGGCTGGTCGAGCGTGCGCTCGACGCGGTGGAGATCGCGCCGGACGAGCCCGAGCGGCGGGCCTCGGGCGCGCGCGCGGCGCTCGGGGCGTTGGTGGTGATGAGCGGCGCGAGGGCGGAGCTGACGTGGCGGGAGGAGCCGTGCAAGACGTGAACACGCAGGGGAGTGAGCGGACGATCCACCGGATCCTCGCGCGGCCGGCGGTGCTCGAGGCGCTGCACGGGCACGCGGCGCGCTGGTTCCCCAAGGAGTGCTGCGCGCTCATTCTCGAGGCGCCGGACGGCCCCGAGGTGATCCTGGCGGACAACCTCGCCGACAAGTACCACGCGCTCGATCCCGAGACCTTCCCGCGCACCGCCGAGCGAGCCTACGTGCTCGACCCGCGGCTCATCGCCGACGCGGAGAGGGCGGGCAAGCGGCTCGTCGCCATCGCGCACTCGCACTGCGTCGTCGGCGCGTACTTCAGCGAAGAGGACGTGCGCGCGGCGCTCTCGCCCTTCGATGACGGCCCGCTCTACCCGGGCGTCGACTACGTGGTCCTCGACGCGCAGGCCGATGGGGTGAAGGGGCACAAGGTCTTCGCCTGGTCGGACGCGGCGGCGGCCTTCGTCGAAGTGTAGCGTGGCGCACAAGCGAGTCCTTGCGAGGCGTGCTGCGACGTGGCATCGTGCGCGCCTCGCCGGGCATGAGGCGCGAGAATCATTAGTCGTTCCAGGGAGATGAGAGCAAATGGCCTACGTCGTCACTGAAGCCTGCGTCAAGTGCAAGTTCACTGATTGCGTGGCGGTCTGTCCGGTGGACTGCTTCTACGAGGGCGAGAACATGCTCGTCATCAACCCTGACGAGTGCATCGACTGCGGCGCGTGCGAGCCGGAGTGCCCGGTCAACGCGATCTACGAAGAGGACGACGTGCCGGCGCAGTACAAGGAGTACATCGCGCTCAACGAGAAGCTCGCCGCGCAGTGGCCCGTGATCACGGCGCAGAAGCAGCCCCTCGACACCGCGGAGGACTTCCGCAACGTCAAGGACAAGCGGCAGCATCTCTCGGAGAACCCCGCGAAGCGCTGAGTTCGCGGCTGCAACGCGCGGGGCCGGCGGCACTTCGCTCGCTCAGCGCGGGGCGCGGGGACGCAGTCCCCGGGACCGTGGGGTCGCCTCGTCGCTCCCTTCGCTCGTTCCTTGGCCGCGCGCGTTTCGCTCGCGAACTCGATTATCTGCTAGAGGCGCTGTTCTTCGGCGCCTTCAGCGTTGTGGGCGAGCGCGGACAGCCAGGCTGCCTCGAGGGCGGCGAGGTTCTGCGCGGTCGGAGCGAGCGCGGTCGGCATGGCGATGACGCCGGCGTGAGCGACCGGGCGCGCGACGAGGGCGCCGAAGGATCGGCGCAGGCGGGACGAGACGAGGTCGAGCTCGGGAGCGTTCATGCGCCCGAGCGTGGGCCCGCGCGCGGGGATCGTCAATTTTATCGCGCGTTCGCGCGCGCGCGCTTCCAGGCGCAGCGCTCGGCCCAGTCGAGGTAGCGCTCGCGATCGCCGCCGTAGGGCGTGAGCGTCGCGACGAGGCGGAAGGCGTCCTCGGCGGCAGCCAGATCGCCTAGCTCCCAATGGGCGTGGGCGAGCAGACGCGCGGCCTCGCGGTGGACCCAGGGCACCCAGGCGTGCTCGTCGCGGGGGCCATGGCGGTGCAGGGTGGCCACCGTCGCGGCCAGGAGCGGCACGGCCTCGTCGTAGCGGCGCTCGTTGTAGACGCGGCGCGCGAGCAGGTAGTCGACGAGGGGGTCGTCGGGGAAGGCGTCGGCGGCGCGCTGGAGGTCGTCGGAGCGCCCGTTGAGGAGGTAGGGTAGGACATGGGTCGCACGCTCGAGGTCGGCCGCGAGGTAGACCTTGACCAGGGCGTTGCGCCAGCGGAGCTCCGGCTGCGGCACCTCGCTCAGGGAGGCGTAGAGGCGGTGGGCGCGCTCGATGAGCGGCGCCGGGTCAGGGCTGGCGAGGGCGCGGCGCGCGAACGTGTCGGCCATGAGCTCCGTCATGGCCGCGTCATCGACCGGGTTGCGGTTGTTCGGGATCAGCGTGTAGGCGACGTAGGCGCCGAGCGTGCGCTCGAGGTCGGCCGCGGCCGCGGCCATCTCGACGAGCGGCCTGCGCTTCTGCGCGTCCTCGGGGATCCAGTCGATCACCTGCTGGTAGGCCGCGCGGGCGCCGGCGCGGTCGCCGAGTCGCCTGAGCTCGCGCGCCTCGGCCTCGACGCGGGCGACGTCGAGCCCGCAGGGGCGGCGGTGGATGGCGGGCGTGTTGAAGCGGCCGGTGGCGAGGCCGGCGGCGTCATCGGGCACGCTGAGCCCGTCGAGGAAGCGCTCCCAGTCGGCGACGAGCGCGTCGATCGGCTGGCCGAGCGCGGCTTCGAAGTCGCCGTCGCGATAGATCAGCGCGAGCTTGTCGATGCCGAAGCGATCGATGACCCAGCGCACGAAGCTGCCCGAGATCGTGTAGGCGGTCTCGGAGCCCTGGTTGTAGAAGCCGCTCGGCCCGAGCAGCGAGCGTAGATCGGGGGCGCGTCTGGCGGCGCGCATGGCGGCGCTCCACTCGTGGGGGCTCAACTGCCCCGTGTCCCACTCGAAGGCCTCGGCGGCGCCTTCGACCAGCGCCATCTGCGGGATGATGCAGGCGCGGGTCGGGATGTGCATCGGCGGATCCGCGAAGAGGCCGAGCACGACGTGGGCGAGCTCGTGGCGGATCACCGGGTGATCGTGGCTCACGCGGTTCAGATGGATCTCGTCGAGCCAGGGCTTGGCGATGTAGACCTGGCCCGCGCCCATCAGGCGGCGCTTCTGGTCGGACGAGGCGTAGACGTAGCTCGTGATGCGACGCGGGAAGGTCCGACCGAGGCGCGCCTCGATCTGCTCGAGGCGGAAGCGGTGGGCTTCGAGGAGGTCACGGGCCTCGGACTCGGGGATGGAGCGGTCGTGCACGAGCGTGATGCGCTCGTCGGAGATCTCGCGGCCGAGCGTCGCCTTGACGTCGGCGCGCGAGACCTCGTAGCCGATCTCGGCGCGCGAGACCCAGAAGGCGAGGCTCACGGCGGCCGCGAGGGCAAACGGTAGGACGCGTGAGAAGCCGGCGCGCGACAGGCGCGCGAGGCTCGGGCGGCGCAGCGCCGGGTCCCAGGTGGCGCGGGCGAAGGCGATGAGCGTGAGGATCTGGGCGACGTTGTTCAGGCGGTAGAGCGCAAGACGCGAGTCGATGACGATCACCGCGTCGTAGAGCGCGCCCGAGAAGAAGCCCGCGAACGGATTGTAGGCGAAGATCGAGGGGTTGCGATAGATGTGCAGGACGTCGAGCGCGGCCCAGCACAAGAACGCGAGGTAGAAGAGCGGCAGCGCGTGGCGGAGCTTGGGGCGCCAGACCGCGATGGCGGCCCCGAAGAGCGCCGCCCAGAGCATGGAGAAGACCGGGCCGACCAACATGAACGCGACGCCGGAGAAGACGTCGCACTGGCGTACGCGCACGCCGTTCATGAGGAGGAGGGCGAGCGGCGCGAGCGCGGCCGGCAGCGCCGAACGGAGCGCGGCGACGAACGGGTTCTTGCGCAGGGCGAGCGCGCGGTGGGCCGCGAAGATCCCGACCGGGCCGGTCAGGAGCGAGCCGCCGATCGCGCTGACGAAGGCCGCGTGATAGTTGGGCGCGTCGAGCCCGGGCAGAAAGCACAAAACCGCGCCGAGCGCGCTCGTCGCGAGCGCTCCCAGCACGGTGATGCGGGTCGAAGGCGAGACTTTGCGGAGGGCGTCGATCACGGGGATCGCACCGCCGTGCGCGTCAGCGCCGCGCCAGCTGCGACTCGAGGCGGCTCTTCAGGCGGGAGGCGCGCTGCTTCGGGATGATGCCCTTGACGGCGACGTGGTCGATCCAGCTGATCGCCTTCTTGACGCTGTCGCCGGCGGTCGCCTTGACGCCCTGGGCGCCGCCCTGGAGCGCGGCGCGAGCGTTCTTGACGAGCGAGCGCAGCGTGGCCTCGTAATAGGAATTGCGCTTCGCCCGCGCGATGGACTGGCGATGACGCTTCTCGGCTTGCTTGTGGGTCGCCACGGGGGACTCCGACGTTGGATTGGGGTGCCTGGCGGCTCTCGCCGGCAAGGGCCGCGATGGGTAGCAGGCGTGCCGACCAGCGTCAAGGGTGAAGACGCGTGGCGGCGGGAGCTATACTCAGCAGGCCTCGAAGAGGGCCGAGACCCCCTGCCCCACCCCGACGCAGAGCGTCGCGAGCCCGCGCCTGGCGCCGCGGCGGCGCATGGCGTGCGCGAGCGTGGCGACGATGCGGGCGCCGGACATGCCGAGCGGGTGGCCGAGCGCGATGGCACCGCCGTTGACGTTGACGCGCGCGGGGTCGAGCTCGAGCGCGCGCATGACGGCGAGCGACTGGGCGGCGAAGGCCTCGTTGAGCTCGACGAGATCGAGATCGGCGACGCGCCAGCCGGCGCGGGTCAGCGCCTTGTGGGTGGCCGGCACCGGGCCGATTCCCATGACGCGCGGGTCGACCCCGGCCTCGCCGCTGGCGACGAGCCGCAGGATCGGCGTGAGGCCGAAGCGCGTGATGGCCGCCTCGGAGGCGACGATCAGCGCGGCGGCGCCGTCGTTGAGCGTCGAGCTGTTGCCGGCGGTGACGCTGCCGCCCTTGCGAAAGGCCGGGCCCAGGCGCGCGAGCGCGGCCGGCGTGGTGTCGGCGCGCGGCCCTTCGTCTTCGGCGACGACCTGGACGTCGCCCTTCCGGCCCGCGATCTCGACGCTCACCAGCTCGTCCGCGAACGCCCCGGCGACCTGCGCGGCGACGGCGCGACGATGGGACTCGAGCGCGAAGGCGTCCTGGTCCTCGCGGGAGACGGCGTGCTGCGCGGCGAGGTTCTCGGCGGTCTCGCCCATCGCCTCGAGCGGGAAGCGCGCCTCCAGGCGCGGGTTGGGATAGCGCCAGCCGAGCGCGGTGTCGTAGGCGACGAGGTTGCCGCTTTGCGGGCGGCCGCTCGCGTTCTTGGGCAGGCTGTAGGGGGCGCGCGACATCGACTCGACCCCGCCGGCGATGACGAGCTCGTGCTCGCCCAGGCGCACGGCGCGCGCGGCGGCGATCAGCGCGCTGAGCCCGGAGGCGCAGAGGCGATTGACGGTGTAGGCCGGGACCTCGTAGCCGTAACCGGCGGCGAGCCAGGCCATGCGCGCGACGTTGCGGTTGTCCTCGCCGGCCTGGTTGGCGCAGCCGGCGACGACCTCGTCGACGGCGGCCGGGTCGAGGCCGGTGCGCTCGATGACCGCCTGGATGGCGCGCGCGAGGAGGTCGTCCGGGCGCACGGCGGCGAGCGCGCCGCCGAGCTTGCCGATCGGGGTGCGCAGCGGGCTCACGATGTAGGCGTCGCGTGTCATGGATCGGTCGTTAGTTTCCGCGCGCGGCGCCGTCAATCGATTCCGCCGTCGGCGCCCGCGCCCTGCGATGGAGGTGGCGACGGTGGCGACAATCAGCTATCGAGGGCGCGGGAGGCAGATCGTCATGAGCCAGCGTCTCACCGTGCAGCACATCCGCGACATGAAGACCCGGGGCGAGCGCATCGCCATGGTCACCGCCTACGACGCGACCTTCGCGCGCCACATCGACGCCGCCGGCGCCGAGATGCTGCTCGTCGGCGACTCGCTCGGCATGGTCGTGCAAGGGCGCAGCTCGACGCTCGGCGTGACGATGGACCACATGGTCTATCACACCCAGGCGGTGGTGCGCGGCTCGCAGCGCGCGCTGGTCGTCGCCGACATGCCGTTCATGTCCTACCAGCCGTCGGTCGAGCTCGCGCTGCGCAACGGCGGGCGCCTCCTGGCCCACGGCGGCGCGGGCGCGGTCAAGCTCGAGGGCGGCGAGCGCGTGGTGGCCGCGGTGCGCGCGCTCGTCGACGCGGGGATCCCGGTCGTCGGCCACCTCGGTCTCACGCCGCAGTCGGTGCATACGCTCTCGGGCTTCCGCGTGCAGGGCCGCGGCGACAAGCAGGGCGCGCGCATCATGGAGGACGCGCTCCTCCTCGAGGACGCGGGCGCGTTCGCGATCGTGCTCGAGACGATCCCGCTCGAGCTCGGCAAGGCGATCAGCGCGCGCCTGACGATCCCGACGATCGGCATCGGCGCCGGCCCGCACTGCGACGGGCAGGTGCTCGTCTGCTACGACATGCTCGGGCTCTACGATCAGATCGCGCCGAAGTTCGTCAAGCGCTACGACAACCTGGCCGAGCACGTGCGCGCCGCGACCAAGGCCTACATCGACGAGGTCCGCTCGGGCACCTTCCCGGCCGACGAGCACTCCTTCCGCTGAGGGTCGCATGGAGGTCTTCACCGACAAGCATCTCATGCGTGAGTGGTCGCGGCGCGTGCGCCAGGCCGGCGAGACGGTCGCGCTCGTGCCGACGATGGGCGCGCTGCACGAGGGGCACCTGCGCCTGGTCGAGCTGGCGTCGGCCGAGGCCGACCGCGTGGTCGTATCGATCTACGTGAACCCGACACAGTTCGATCGCGCCGAGGATCTGGCGAAGTACCCACGCACGCTGCACACCGATCTCAAGGCGCTCGAGGGCACCTCGTGCAAGGCGGTCTTCGCGCCGACCGAGATGTACCTGCCCGGCAGCGCGACCTGGGTCACCGTCGAGGGGCTGACCGATCACCTGTGCGGGCTCACGCGGCCCGGGCATTTCCGCGGGGTGACGACGATCGTCTCGAAGTTCCTGCACGTCGTCGAACCGGACGTGGCGATCTTCGGCAACAAGGACTACCAGCAGCGGCGCGTGCTCGAGCAGATGGTGCGCGATCAGGACTTCCCGATCCGCGTGGTCGCGGCGCCGACCGTGCGCGAGCGCGATGGCCTGGCGATGAGCTCGCGCAACGCGCGGCTTCCACCCGAGGCGCGCCAGCGGGCGGTGGCGATCCCGCGCGCGCTGGAGGCGGCCAAGGACAGCTACGACGGCGGCGAGCGGCGCGTCGGGGCGCTGCTCGGCCCGGTCCGGACCGCGCTCGAGGCGGCCGGCGCGACGATCGACTACGTCGAGATCGCCGACGACGCGACGCTCGCGCCGCTGCCGGACGAGGCGCGGATCACCACGCCGGCGGTCCTGGCGATCGCCGCCTTCTTCGGCGGCGTACGCCTCATCGACAACGTCGCGCTCTACGGTTGAAGCCGACCCAGGGCGTCGCTCACAGCATGTTCTCGAGTCGCTCGATCTCGTCATAGAGCTTCTGCTCCGGCGCGGGCGCCGGCGCGCGGTTCTGCTTCACGCGCTCGAGGAGGTTGCTCGGGTACTCGAGCTTGTACTCGACCGGCCAGCTCACCTTCTTCTTGGGCGGCACGGTCTCCGTCCAACGCACGATGCCGTCGCGCTCGCGCTTGGCGCCGGCGGGCACCTTGACGTCGTCGACCTCGATCTCCTCGCTCTGCGAGACGGGCACGCGATCGGCGAGCTCGATCTCGACCGGGTCGTCGGAGAGGTTCTCGACCGTGATCCGGAACGAGACCGTGACCTTGGTCGTCTTCTTGCCGCGCTCGATGGTCGAGCGCTTGCGGTCGACGACGCGCTCGAGCTTGAGCCGATCGTGCACGCCGAGGAAGGTCGAGAACTGCTCGCCCGGCGCGACGAAGCGGAAGTCGGTCGTGCCGATGAAGGCGCCGTCGACGAAGAGCGCGACCTTGCCCGGCAGGAGCGGTTGCTGGTCGCCGTTGCGGATCCTGGCCGTGCGCACCGCGTTGAGCGAGACCTCGGGCACGGCGACGACGTTCAGGTCCGCGGAGAAGTCCTGGCTGGCGATCGGCACCCGCACCGCCCTGCCGTCTGCGCGCACGACGCGCGGCGAGACCGCCGCGAAGTGCGCCGTGGTCCCGCGCTGGGCGAGCTGCCTGAAGATCACCTGCGCGCGCTCCTGCACGACCATCTGGTTGTCGAAGTTGTTCTTCCACTCGGCCGAGCCCTTGCCGAGGATGTCGTTGCGGGTCCAGTAGGTCGACTGCGCCTTGGTGAACGACTCGCCCATGCGCTGCATCACCTCGCCGAGCCCGGCGCCGCCCGCGCCGAGGAGCAGGGCCTGCACCTCGGGCACGCCGAGGGTCTCGTCGGGACGCTGAGTCGCGAAGGTCAGCGTTGCCCCCTCCCAGTCCTCGCCGGTCGTCTGCACGACCGACGCGTACTGCGTGAGCGCCACCGTGCGGCCGCCCCGCGACACGCGCATCTCGCCGACCGGCTCCCAGGTGGCGCCGGGCGTGAGGTAGCTCAGCGTCAGCGTCACGCGCCCCTGCCCCTTGAGCTCGATGTAGGCCGTGCACTGCTCGAGCGACGCGCGCGCCCTGAGCTCGTTGAGCGCCTGGGTGCGCGCGGCCAGCTCGGGCGCCAACGTACGTCGCTTCACCTGCAGCTCGCGCAGGAGCTTCCTGTTGTTGCGCAGCGCGCCCGATACGAAGTCGATCGTCTCGCCGAAGGTCTTCACGCGGACCTCGCGGGTCGCCATGTCGCGCGGGAGCTTGTCGAGCGAGAAGGCGCGGATCGCCTCGAGCTGCGTGATCTCGGCGTTGATGACCCGCTCCTCGTCGGCGAGCACCGCCAGCTGATCGTTGATCTCGGTGACGGCGGCCTCGGCCTTGCGCACGACCTCCTCGGAGCTCTGCACGAGGAAGCTCTTCTCGACCGCGACGTCGACGATGCGCACGCCGTTGACAGGCGCCAGCGTCGCGCGCAGCGACTCCTGATCGACCCAGCCGGGCAGCTTCTCGATCGCGTAGCGTGCCCCGCCGGCGACGTCGATCACCGCGGCGCGCGTGACCTGTGCGCGGTCGGCGTAGACGGTCACCGCGGTGATGCGCGTGCTCAGGGGGATCGCGTCGTCGGCCAGCGCGGGTGGCGCCGCGGACAGGGTCGTCAACAAGCACGAGATCGAGATCGCGGCGCTGCGCATGGGAGCCTCCTGGGTGTCGTCGGGCGAGCTCACTTATGCAGGCACGACGCTCACGCCGAAAGGAGCGCGCGGTAAATCATCTGTAAACCGACCTCACGGCGCAGCGAAGTCACAGATCCCGGGCGTCGGCAGCGCCATGCACGCCTCGGGGATCCGGATCTCGGGCGCCCCCTGCCAGAGCGAGCGGATGAACGCCTCGACCTGGGCGCGCGCGGCGATCCCCGCGGCGGAGTCGCGCGCCGTGAACCCGTGGATCGCCGTGTTGCCGGTCTCCTCGGTGACGAACTCGCTGAGCGCGCTGCGCCCGACGGCCACCGGCGCGGCCTCGAGCCCGTGCACCGGCACGAGCGGCGCGACCCCGTCGGGCACGAGCATCACCGCCTCGACCGCGCTCGCAACCATCGCCGTCGCGTTGTTCGGCATGATCGGGTCACCGACCGACATCTGCACGAGCCAGATCGGCGCGACCTCGCGCGCGTCGGCCCACACCGCGCCGTCGACCTCGTCCCACAGGGTCTGCGCCATCGCCGCGACGAGCTGCTGATCGACCATCGCCGGGTAACGGTTCTTGAGCGCGAGATCGAGCACGCCGCCGATGCTCGAGCGCGCGAGCCAGTGCGTGAACGCCGCCCCCGGCACGTTGAGCACGCCGCCGGCGATGGTCGGCTCGAGGTGGCCGTACACGCACCCGATCACGCCGCCGAGCGACCCGCCCGTCCAGATCGGCAGCGCGGCCATGGGCCGCCGACCGGCCTCGGGGTTGTCGACCCCGAGCAGCGTCGGCGCCGCGAGCAGGTCGCCGAGCGGGCCGAGGACCGCCTGCTGGATCGCCGCGATCCCCGCGATGGCGCGGCGCATGCGTTGGACCAGCGCGTCGGTCCCGACGATCGGCACGAGGAGCCCGCTGAGCCCGCCGCCGACGGTGTCGCCGGTCCAGCCGTCGATCTCGACGTTGACCTTGGCCGCGCCGGCGCCTGTGATCAACGTGTCGAACGAGGCGTCCGACACGTCGCCGCCGGTGCCGTGCCCGTAGAGCGCGACGCGGTAGTCGCCCTCGCCGCTCGGCACCACGACCCGGAACGGTACGCCGTAGACCAACCCGTCCGGCGTCGTGGTGTCGACGAGCCCGCCGATCTCGCCCTCGACGATCAGCGCGATCGGCGCTTCTCCCAACGTCGCTCGCGCGATGGTGATGCGCGCGCTGCCGTCGTCGACCTGGCGCTTGACGCTCTCGGCCAGCCGCATCAGCGCCGCGCGAGGATCGTCGGCGGAGCGCGTGACGAAGTCCCAGAGCGCGATCACCCGCGCCGCGTCGATCCCGCGTGCCGCCGCGATCGCCCGCGCCGGCGCGAAGTACGCAAGGCGCTCGGCCTCGCGCCGCGTCGCGGGCGTCGCCTCGCCGAGCGCGACTTGCGCCGCCCTCACCGCCGGCGCCGATCCGTCGGGCGCGCCATCGTCGGACTCGACGATCACCAGGTGCTCGCTCGCCGCGGGCAGCGGCGCGAGCGGGTAGCCGATCACGACCGCGGCGTCGTCGACCTCGCGCCCCGGCGCGACCCAGGTATCGATCGCGATCTCGCTGGCGAAGGACTCACCCGGCTCGGCGACGAAGAGCCGCACGCGCACCTGGTCGGCCGTCAGCCCCGGCGGCAGGATCGTCAGGATCGGCGTGACCCGCGAGAACCCGTCCGCGCCGTCGAGCAGCGCGGTCCCCTCGTCGGGCGGGAGCACGTCGGCCTCGACCTGCAGGCGCACGCCGCTATTGCTCGCCTCGTCGCGCGCGAGGAAGGCCGACGACGGCCACGGCAGGAGACAGCGCGCCGGCTCGCTCTCGTCGCAGCGCGCGGTCAGCGGCGCGCGCTCGCCCGGCGTGCGCTCGGGCAGGACCGGCACCTCGTCCGCGTCGTCGACCTCGGCCTGGTCCGCGCCATCCGAGTCCTCGGAGCCGTCCGAGCCGTCCGAGCCGTCCGCCTGATCACCCGCCACGTCCTCGCCGTGCGCGTCCGCCTCGATGGTCTCGACCGCGTCGATCCCACCCGCGCCTTCATCCGCACACGCCGCCACCAGCGCCACGATCAGCGCCGCCCCCATGCCTCTCATTCGGATCTGCTACTTCGGCGGCTGCACCGGCGGATCGGGCGGCAGCTTGTCGGCGCCACCCTGCCCCTCTTGGCTCTCGGCGAGCTTCTTCTTCAGCTCGGCGCGCGCCGTCTTCACCCGCGCCGACTCACCCTCGACCTTGGCGAGCGCCTCGATCGAACGGAGCGCATCCGCGTACGCCCCGGCCGCCGCCTGCTGCCGGTACGTCTGCCACAGCTTATCGGCGCTCGGCGCGGGCGGCGTCAACGTCGGTGTCGGCTTGAGGTCCTTCTTCTTCGTGTCGTCGTCGATCCTCGCCGGCTTCTCGGCGGCGCGATCGCTCGTGACGATCCGCTCCGGCTCCGCCTCCGGCGGAGGCGTGGGGGCCTCCTCGACCTGATCACCATCGGCGAGATCCTTGGGTGTCGGCGCTGGCTGCGCCTTGGGCGACGGCGCGCTCGGCGCCTTGGCCGGTCCCTTCGCCGGCGCGTCCTCGGCCGGCCGGCTCGCGGGCTTGGGCGCGCCTTCGACCTTCGCGAGCCCGTCGGTGCGCGTCGCGTCCGGCGTCGGCTTGGCGTCTTGCGACTCGCGCTCGTTTGCAGGTTCCTCGGGCTGGCGCCGCTCGGCGACCTCGGGCGTGTTGCGATCGCGGCGCGCATCGCCGCTCGGCTCGGCGACCGAGCCCTCGAGCTCGGTCTTGGCCAGGAGATCGAGGTTCGCCTCGTCGTCGACCTCGGCCCCGCCCGTGACCGCGCCGCCGTCCCCCCAGACCGCCTCGACGCGCGCTTCCTTCGCCTTGTCGCGCGCGGGGCGCTTGGGCTCGGCTTCGGCCTTCGGCTCGGACGCAGCGACGCGCGGCACCTCCGCGGGCGTCCCACCCGGAGCCCCCCGATCACCGCTGTCCTCACCGGCCGCCAGCGTTCGCGTCTCGGGCACCTCCATCGCGAAGGGCATGGCTGGATCGGGTGAGTTGGGCGCATCGCCCGCCGCCGGCTCGCGCTGCCCTTCACCGAAGGCGCGCTCCTCGTCCCGCGCGGCGACGGCGCCCGATCCAGCTTCGCCTTCCGCGGCGCGTGCGCCCGCCTCGTCCATCTTGCCCGCGTGCTCGGCCTCCGCCGGCCGCATGCTCGGGCTGGTCACCGCCACCGGCGGGATGTGCTGCGCGTCCGAGCGCACCGGCGTGCCCGGCAGCTCGCCTTTGTCGCTGGCCACCAGCGAGACCCCGGCGACGACCAGGACGACCATCGCCATCGCGAAGGCCGGCTGGAAGAGCAGGCGCTTGATCCACGCGACGAAGCCACTCGCCTCGCGCCGCTCCTCCGCCCCCGCCTTCGCGGTCTTCGCCGCCTGCACCCGCGCCGCCTCCCGCTCGGCCTCGGCCATGACCCCGTCGAGGAGCCCGGCCGGCACCGCGGCGCGCGGCAGCGCCTCGAAGGCCTTGCGCGTCGCCCGGTGCGCCTCGACCTCGCGCAAGACCTCGGGGTGCGCGGCCAGCGAGCGCTCGAAGGCGCTGCGCTCGCCGGCCTCGAGCTCGTCGTAGAGGTAGTCGAGGAGCCGGTCCTCGAGCTCTTGTCGGGTCATCTCGTTCACGAGCGCATTGTACGCACGGGCCGCGCCTTGGATCTACCCATGCGCCGCCACGCTGTGACCAGGTCAGCGCGGCGCATCGGGCTGCGCATCCGGCTGCGCCTCCGGGGCCGCGCGCACAAAGGCCGGCAGCGCGTTGGCGGCCTCCCACACGGCCGACAGGCGCGGAAACTCCTGCATCGCCACGCCATAGCGGCGCGCGTTGTAGATCTGCGGCACCAGCAGGCAGTCGGCCAGGGTCGGCGCGTCGCCGTAGGCATGTCGCCCCCCGTGGCGCGCCACCAACACCTCGAGGCCCGCGAAGCCGCGCGCGATCCACTCGCGCGCCCAGCCCTCCACCGCCGCCTGATCGCCCTCGAAGATCCCTTTCAAGCGCTTGAGAACCTTGAGGTTTTGCAGAGGGTGTATGCCCGCGTTGACACCCTCGACGAGCTGCCGCACGCGCGCCCGGTCCTCCGCGCCCGCCGGCAGGAGCGGCACCTCGGGGTGCCGCTCTTCGAGGTACTCCAGGATCGCCACCGACTGCGCCAGTGCCACCTCGTGCCCGTCGGGCCTCGTGACGACGAGCGTCGGCACCTCGCCGAGCGGGTTCAGCGCGAGGTAGCCCTCCATGAGCTGTTGGCCGCCACCCGCGAGGAGGTGCACGGGCTTCACCACGTAGGACAACCCCTTGAGCTCGAGCGCGCAGCGCACCCGATAGGTCGCGCTCGATCGCCAGTAGCCGTAGAGCGTGTACATCAGCCCTCGTCTCCACGCCTGACGACGTGCTGCGCGATCGCGCCGAAGACCGAGCGCCCCGCCTGCATCACCTCGATGCGCACGCTGTCGCCGAAGCGCAGAAAGGGCGTCCTGGGCGCGCCCTCTTCGATCGTCTCGATCATGCGCCGCTCGGCGATGCAGCACGAGCCCACACCCGGCTCGTCGTTGGACACGGTGCCCGAGCCGATGATCGTGCCGGCGCCGAGCGGACGGCTGCGCGTGACGTGCGCGATGAGCTCGGCGAACGAGAAGTGCATGCCGACGCCGGCGTTGGGCG
>WYBB01000183.1 GCA_011526585.1 Deltaproteobacteria bacterium | reverse complement strand
GCCTCTCCCTCGCTTGCGTGCCATGACCGAGCGGGCCGAGGACGGCGGGCCCCCACCCACACCAATTACCCCCCCCGCGGGGGGGGCCCCCCCGCCCCCCACCCGGCGCGCGCCGCCGGCGGCCCCGGGGGGCTCGATTTGGGGGGGGGCCGGGGGGGGGGGGGGGGGGCGCCCCCCCGGGGGCCCGCCCCCCCCCGCCCCGGGTTTGTCCGTGCCCGTGCCTGTGCCGTGTGTCCCTGCCCGTGTGCTGCCCTGCCCGCACCAACTCGATGCTGGCATCCCAGCTCCACAATCGCCACACTGCGCGCGATGCGCCCCGCGCCCGCAACCCTTGCCCTCCTCCTCTTGTTCGCCGGTGGCCTCGCGCACGGCTTCGTGCGTTACCTCACCGCGGGCGGTGTGCCGCTCCGCTGGGTCGAGCCTTCGCTGGCGATCGGCGTGGCGCCCGATCCGCTCGCGCCGCTCACGCTCGACGACGCGCTCGGCGCGATGCGCGAAGCGGTCGCGACCTGGACTAGCATCGACTGCGACCCGCCCGAGGTCTCGGTCGCCGTCGCCGAGGACGCCGCGCTCGACCCGAGTGACATGCGCTCGAACGTGATCTGGTTTCACGACGCCGCGGCCTGGAACCAGCGCTTCTCGGTGACCGAGCTCGCGCGCACGATCGTCATCCACCGCACGGTCTCGGGCGCGATCGTCGACGCCGACATCGCCGTCAACCTCGGCGGCTTCCCGTTTTCGGCCGAGCCGACCTGCGTCGCCGCGCACTTCGATCTCCGGGGCGTGCTCACCCACGAGCTCGGCCACTTCTTCGGCCTCGATCACAGCGACGTCGAGAGCGCGACCATGACCGCGCGCATCGACCCCGGCGGCTGCGAGCTGCGCACCCTCGACCCCGACGACATCGCCGGCTTCTGCGCGACCTACGATCGCCCCGAGCCCGTCGAGCCCGAGCCCGGCCCGGAGCCGGTCGAGCCCGTCGAGTCGATCGAGCCGATCGAGCCGACCGATGCGATCGAGCCGAGCGCCGAGACCACCGAAGCCCCCGGCCGCTCCGACGACGGCTGCGCCGGCGGCCTGCTCGATCCGTTCGCGGGCTGCGCCCTCGTGCTCAGCCTGTTCGTGCGCTGGCGACGCCGGCGACGCGCGCCTCGAGCCAGCGCGTGATGTCGCCGAGCACCGCGGCCTTCTCCGGCTCGTTCATCACCTCGTGGAAGAGGGCCGGGTACGGGATGTGGGTCTTGTCCTGGCTGCCGACCGCCTCGAACCACTTCTCCTGCGCCGCCACCGAGACGAGCTGGTCCTTGCCGCCCGTCAGCACGAGGAGAGGCACCTTGAGGCCCGGCGCCCGCTCGAAGGCGCGCGCCTGTGCGTCGAGGAACTCGGTGTACCAGCGCGCCGTCGCCTTCTTCGTCACCTTCGGGTCCTCGGCGTAGGCCTTGACCACCGCCGGGTCGCGGCTCACCAGCTCGGGCCCGATCCCGGTCGGGATCGCCAGCGTCGGCCACACCTTGGACATCACCCGCCCGAGCGCGTCCTTCCACTTCGGCACCGGCACCGCGATCCCCAGGCCAGGCCCGGTGAGCACCGCCAGCTCGGCCACGCCGGCGTGGTCGATCAGGTGCTGGATCGCGATGAGCCCACCCATCGAGTGCCCGAGCAGGACGACTTTGCGACCCGGCACGATCGACTGTGCGTGCGCGATGAGCGCCTGCACGTCGTCGGTGTACTCGCGGAAGCGCTGCACGAAGACCCGCGTGCCCGACGACTCCCCGTGCCCGCGGTGATCGGGCGCGAAGACCGCGAAGCCGGCCTCGGCGAGGTGGTCGATGACGTGCTGGTAGCGCCCCGAGTGCTCGGCGACGCCGTGCAGCACGATCACCAGCGCCGAGGCCCGGGCCGGGTCCGTCGGCCGCCGCGTGCGGAAGAAGATCCGTGTGTTGTCGGGGCGATGCAGGTGGCCGGTCTCGCTGATCGTGTCGCTCATGCCGCCGATCTCCCACATTTTCGCTCCGCCTGCTATATGCGCCGGCCGTGCTGGTCACCCTCGGAATCCAGGATCTCGCGATCATCGAAGACACCACGCTCGAGCTCGCCGAGGGGCTCAACGTGCTCACCGGCGAGACCGGCGCCGGCAAGTCGATCATCATCGAGGCGCTCTCGCTCGTACTGGGCGATCGCGCCGAGGTCGATCTGATCCGGCGCGGCCGCGATCGCGCCGAGGTCGAGGCGGTCTTCCGGCTCGGCCCGACGAGCCCGCTGCGCGCGCGCCTCGCCGAAAACGATCTCGGCGGCAGGGACGAGCCCGATCTGCTGGTCGTGCGCCGCGTCGTCGCGCCCGGCGGCAAGGGCCGCGCCTACGTCAACGGCCGCGTCGTCACCGTGAGCATGCTCGCCGAGCTCACGCGCGGCCTCATCGACGTCTCGAGCCAGCACCAGCACACCGAGCTCCTCGATCCGGCGCGCCACCTCGAGATCCTCGATCGCTTCGGCGGGCTCCTCGCCCAGCGCGAGGCCTTCGCGCGCGCCTTCTCCGGCGTCGAGGCCGCCCGCCGCACGCTCTCCGAGCTCCGGCGCAAGGACGCCGAGCGGGCGCGCCGCGAAGACTTCGTGCGCTTCCAGCTCGCCGAGATCGACGAGGTCGATCCGCAGGCGGACGAGGACGAGGCGCTCGAGGCCGAGCGCCAGAAGCTCGCGCACGCCGATCGCCTGGTCTCCGGCGCCAACGAGGTCGCCGGCTTCCTCGGCCAGTCCTCCGGCGCCGCGCTCGAGCGCATGCAGCAGGCCCTGCGCCTGCTCGATCGCCTGCGCGGCTTCGACCCGGCGCTGACCCCGCTCTCCGAGCGCCTGACCACCGCGCGCATCGAGGTCGATGACATCGCACACGAGCTGCGCGCCTACGCCAGCGGCGTCGCGCTCGACCCGCGCCGCCTCGACAAGGTCAGCGAGCGACTCGAAGCGCTCAAGCGCCTGAAGAAGAAGCACGGCGGCGATCTCGCCGAGGTGCTGCGCGCGCGCGACGCGCTCCGCGCCGAGAGCGAGGCCTTCGGCTCGATCGAGATCGAGATCGTCGAGGCCGAGCGCGCGCTGCACACGCTCACCGAGGCGGCGCTCGCCGAGGCTCGCCGCCTCTCCGACGCGCGCCGCCGCGCCCAGGGCGAGCTCGAGCGCCGGGTCGGCGACGAGCTCCAGAGCCTGGCGATGGGCGGCGCGGCGATCCGCTTCGTGCTCACGCCGCGCGACGCGCTCGGCCCCGAGGGGCTCGAGGGCGGCGAGCTCTTCATCCAGACCAACCGCGGCGAAGGCTTCTCGCCGCTCGTCAAGACCGCCTCGGGCGGCGAGCTCTCGCGCGTGCTCCTCGCGCTCAAGCGCGTGCTCATGCACGTCGACCCGGTCGAGACCGCGATCTTCGACGAGGTCGACGCCGGCACCGGCGGCGCGGTCGGCGACATGATCGGCAAGAAGCTCCACGAGATCGCCGCCGAGCGCCAGGTCCTCTGCATCACCCACCTCGCGCAGATCGCCTCGCGCGGCACGACCCACCTCAAGGTCGACAAGATCGCCGAAAACGATCGCACCGTGACGCGCGTCACCCGCCTCGACGCGCCCGGGCGCGAGCGCGAGATCGCGCGCATGCTCGGCGGGGTCGAGATCACCCGGACCACGCTCCAGCACGCGCGCGAGCTCCTCGCACGCGCCGTGGAGGTTTGATACCCTCCGGCGGCGATGTCGCACCGTCTCTCGGCCCTGCTCGTCTCGCTCGCCCTCGCCACCCCCGCCTGCGAGGACGCGGTGACCGGCGGCGCGATCCTGCCGACGCTCGCGGTCGGCGCGATCTCACCGAAGACGCTCGTACCGGGCTCGCGCCTGGTCATCACCGGCAGCGGCTTCACCGGCCCCGAGGTCTCCGAGCTCCTCGTCATCGTGCGCGGCGCCGTCGACGGCGAGCCGCTCGAGTTCGCGGTCGCGCCCGAGCGCCTCGACGACGAGACGCTCGCCGTCTCGATCTCGGGCCAGGTCGAGAGCG
>WYBB01000182.1 GCA_011526585.1 Deltaproteobacteria bacterium | reverse complement strand
TCCTACTCGACCGGCGGCGTCGGCGGCATCTTCGCGCCCTCGCTCTTCATCGGCGCCATGCTCGGCGGCGTCGTCGGCCACGCCGACCAGCTCGTCTTCGGCCATACGCACGACTCGGTCGGCGCCTTCGCGCTCGTCGGCATGGGCGCCTTCTTCGCCGCCGTGATCCGCGCGCCGCTCACCTCGATCCTCATCATCTTCGAGATGACCGGCAACTACCGGCTGGTGCTGCCGCTGATGGTCGCCAACACCGTCGCCTTCGTCTTCGCGCGGCGCTGGCAGCGCACGCCGCTCTACGAGGCGCTGCTCGAGCAGGACGGGATCCGCCTGCCGCATCGCGTCGGCGCGACCAGCGATCTGCGCGCGCTGCCGGTGTCCAAGGCGATGACCACCGAGGTCGTCACGCTGGGCGCGACCGAGACGATCGCCGAGGCGCTCGCGCGCATCGGTGCGCTACCGCACGCCTCGTTCCCCGTCGTGCACGTGCAGGGGCGCCTGCTCGGCGTGATGACGCTCGCGCGCCTGCGACGGCTGAGCGCCGAGGGCCGCGGGCAGGACTTCGTCGGCTCTCACGCGCGCGTGCGCGAATACCTCGTCTCCGACGCGCCGCTGGGGGATGCGCTGACGGCGATGAACCGCCTCGGCGTGCGGCAGATGGCGGTGGTCGACCATGCCGAGCACGGGCTCCTCGTCGGGATCGTGTCGATGAGCGACGTCATGCGCGCGCTGCTCTCCGCCGAGCGCGGCGAGCCGGTCGCGGCCGTGCGCGTGCGCCAGACCGAGACCAACATCCCCATCCAGGAGCAGCCGGCGGACCGGCCCGCGACCGATCAGTGAAGATCGTCCTGCGCGGCGTCGGCGCTCTGCCGCTCGCGCATCGCCAGGTCGAGCAGCACCGCCGCCAGGTGGTCGTGCACAGCGTCGATGCGCCGGCTGACCGAGAGCTCGGCCAGGAGCTTCGTCCGCTCCTCCGGCTTGTCGACGAAGGTGCCGGCGACGACGTCGGCCAGCGCCGACGGCGTGCGCGCTTGCAGGAGCTGCGGTGAGAGCTGCGGCCACAGCGCCGGCAGGCGGTTGGCGACCTGCACCACCGCGCTGCGCAGCCGCTCGGCGGCGAGGCGATCGTCGTTGCGCTCGTGCTCGCGCACGCGGCGCGCGCGGATGAGCCGGTAGGGCTCCGTCGGCGGCAGCTCCTCGACGAGCTCGATGCGGGCGAGGCCCTTGAGCGCGATGTCCCAGCGCCCGTCGGGCAGGCGCCGCTCGGCCGCGATCGACCCGACGGTGAGGATCGGGTGGATCGGCGGGCGCTCGTCGTAGTGCGCCTCGTAGCCGGGCAAGAGCGTGCCCAGCGCCATGACGCGCGCGCCGTTCACGCAGTGCTCGGCCAGGGCGCGGTAGCGGGGCTCGAAGAGGTGGAGCGGCAACACCACGCCCGGGAAGAGCACGGTGTTGGGCAAGGGGAAGAGCGGAAGCCGACCGAGCAGGGCGTCGGTCAGCTCCGGAGCGGTGTGGGTCTCACGGTTCATGACGGCCCGCTAGATAACCACCGAGGGCGCGGTGGTCGAGCATGAACAGCCGGCGCCGGTGCGTTCGTGCAACGCCGGCGCGGCACCGTGGCAAGCGCGCGACTGAACCGCGGTTCAGCCCCCCTTCTTCGACTCGGTCTTCTTGGTGGCCGCGTCGGGGCTGAGCGCCTTCTCCTGCGCCTCGACCCCCTCCTTGCCCTCCACGAGCGCCTTCTTCTTGCTGCCCTCTTCCTTGGCGTCCTTCTTCTCGTTCTTGGCGGGCTCGGCAGCTTCCTTCTTCTTGGTCTCTTGCGGCATGGCTGATCTCCACTGCGACTGGAACTGAACCCCCGGATTGGCGGCAGCCTAGCAGGTTCATTCCCGGGGCGGAAGCGTCGGCGCCGCTCGGCGCCCGAGCCCTCAGCGAAAGGCGCGCCGCACCAGCTCGGCGGTGAAGGTCGCGCGCAGATACCAGGCGCGCGGCCGCACCTCGACGAGCCAGCCGTCCTCGGAGACCCCGAGCGTTCGCTCGCCGCGGTCGACCGCCTTGGGGCGGATCTGCAGGACCTCGCCGTCGTGCCCGCGCACGCGCTCGACCTCGCCCTGACGGATCCGACCGGCCAGCCGCACGAAGTCCGCGGCGAGCCGCGCGACGTCGCGCTCATCCGGGATCCATAGAAACGGCATGCCGATGACGCGCTCGGCCAGCGGCTCGCTGCGAAGCCCGCGCTGGATCACCGGCACGAAGAGCACGCGCCCGAGCTTCTTCTGCACGAACGAGCCCTCCCAGGTGATCGCCTCGCGCCCGTCGAGGCGCGCCATGCACACGTAGGTCGACTCGATCGGCTGCCCCTCCTCGGTGAGCGGGATCGTCTTGAGCTCGACCCCGAGGCCAGGGAAGTCCGGCTCGGGCTCGCTGCCGGCATGCGCGCCGAGCCCGCGCTCGACCATCTGGCCGACGAAGCCCTTGTGACCGCGCAGGTCGCGCGGCACCCGGAAGCCCTGCGCGCGCGCCAGCTCGCCCACGCTGAGACCGCCGAGCGCGCGTGCGCGCAGGAGGAGCTCGTCGAGGCTCGTCGGCGGCGGCGGCACGGGGCTCTCGCGCATCAGCGCTCCGCATGGTCGAGCTCGAGGAAGCCGCGCGCCCCGTCGAGCGGGCGACTCTCGCTGCGAAGGCGCACCGCGCCGCGCACGAGCAGGCCGTCGACCTGCGCGTTCACCGGGTGAAGCGGCAGCGACGGATCGAGGTTCGTCAGCGCCAGCGTGATCGCGTGGCCCGGCAGGTGCACGACGAGCTCCCAGCCGCTCCGACCGAGCGCGCGCCCGAAGCGCAGCCGCGCCGGTGGTGTGCTCACGTGCGCGAGCACGTCGTCCTCGAACCCACGCGCGACGGCGAAGCGGCTCGGCGCGAGGTGTGACCAGGCGTGCTCGAGCACGGTGCGCCCGGTCGCCAGCTCCGAGACGGTGACGAGCGCGCTGCCGGTCGTGCCGTGATCGACCACGCGCGCGATCACCGCGAGCTCGTCGCCGACCGCGCCCGCCTGTAGCCAGCGTGTGCCGGGCGCGGAGCGCGTCGCCTCGACCGCGCGCGCGATGACCAGCGCGCCGGGCTCGCGCTCGGGTCTCATGGCACGACCCCGATCGTCAGCGCGAAGCGCTCGTCCGTGCGCGTATCGGGATCGATGTCGCGCCCCATGCCGGGCAGCGCCGTGATCGCCAGCGTGCGCGCGCGCCGCCCGTCGCTGTCGACCAGCGCCACCCGCGCCGGCAGGGTCAGGGTCTCGCCGTCCGAGCCGGCCACCGCCCCGGGCAGGGCCTGCACGATCCAGGTCACGTCGTCGCCGGGCTCGGCGGCGATCGACACGTGCACGTCTTCGACCGGTCCATCGGCGACGATGTCGACGTAGGCGGTGCCGAGCATCATCGGGCGCACGATGGTGCTGCCGCCGCTGGTCGGGATCGTCGCCGCCACCTTCGGCAGGGCGTCGTCGGGGAAGGCGCCGGCCTCCTCGAAGTGGCGGCCGTCGTCGCGCGGGCCGACGTACCAGCGCCAGCGCGCGAGCTCGATCACGCTGTCGGCGTAGGACGCGCCGAACTCGGCGAGCAGGTCGTCGACGCTGTCGGCGAAGTCCGGCTCGTTGTCGTCCCAGGGCGAGCGCAGGCCGCGCCAGAGGTCGGCGATGAAGCGCGCGTCGCCCTTGAAGTAGCGCTCGCGCAGGAGCTCGAGCCAGAGCATGGCGCCGTACATGTACCAGGTCTCGTAGCCGTCATCGCGGTCGAGCGACCAGTCGGGGTGGCCCTGGAAGTCGTAGAGGATCGAGAGGTAGCTGTCGTGGTCGTCGTAGACGAGGTCCTCGATGAAGGTCGCGCTGGCCTCGTAGATGAAGGCCGCGTCGCTCCAGTCGTGCACGGCCTGGCACATGTGGTTGAACTCGTGCGCCAGCGTGACGGCGAGCTCCTCGCCGCCGAACTCGCCCCACGGATCGACGACCATGTAGGGCACGCCGTCGTCCCAGGTCGTGCGCGGGTTGTCGTCCCAGAGATCGACGTAGACGTCCTCGGCGTCGCGCCAGGTGAAGACGTCGAGCGCCGCGTCCGGGCCGCAGCTGCCGTGGTCGGAGAGCGGCGCGTCGAAGCCGAGCTCTTCGATCTGGAACGCCCAGGCGTGCTCGAGGATGGCGACGATCTCGGTCGCGATCGCCTCGTCGGCCGGCACGCGGTAGTGCACGCGCATCGGGACGACCGCGGATGCGATCGAGAACGGCCAGTAGCGCGGCTCTTCGCAGGGGATGAGGTCGGGGTCGAGGCGCTCGGTCGAGCCCCCGGTCTCGGCGGTGTCGGGCGCGTCGTCGAGGTCGTCGCCGAGATCCGGCGCGGCGTCGTCCCCGGTCTCGTCGGGCACGTGCGTGTCGAGCGCGGTGTCTTCGGCCACGGTGTCGCCGGACGCGTCGTCGTGGGTCTCGGTCGCGGCGCCGTCGAGCTCGCGCGCGCCCGGCGCAGCGTCGTCGCCGCACGCGCCGAGCGCGATCGCCGCGAGCACGCATGCGATGATGCGCTTCGTCACGGCGGACCGAAGCTGGTGACGAGGTACATCGAGCCGACGATGGCGAGCTCGGCCGACTCGCGCTGGTCGGGGGGCAGGAGCGCGATCAAGGCCTCACGCGGGATCTCGACCCCGATGGCGAGTGTGCCCGGGCCGTGCTCGAACTCGATCGCGCCCTGGGCGGTGCCGCCGCCGAGGCCGCTCCCGCACTCGCCGAAGCTTCCCTCGATGCGCGCGCCGCTGATGCTGTGGCAGCCGCCGAAGGCGAGCGGGCTCCGCGCGCTGTCGCTGCCGGAGGAGCCGAAGGCGCTGACCGTGACCAGCATGTCGAGGTCGAGCGCCATCGCCATCTGATCGGCGTCGAAGGCGACGCGGCCGGCGGTCTGGCCGTTGTTCTGGAAGCTCACCGAGATCCCGGTCGCGAAGGTGCCGAGCGTGTAGAAGACGATGCGCGTGAGCACCCACTCCCCGTCGGGCGCCTCGCCGCCGCGCAGGATCGGGCGCGGCTGGCTCGAGAACTGCGAATAGACGACGCCGGTCGGCGCGCCCGCGGCCGAGACCGGCAGGCAGCCCCCCTGGCACTCGTCGACCTCGACCTCGGCCGTCGTCTCGGGGGCGACTGTCTCGGCTGGCGTCGTGTCGGGCGGCGTCGTGTCGGGCACGAGCGTGTCGGCGACGGTCTCGACCGGTGCGCCGCTGTCGTCCCCGGCGGTCGTCGTGTCCGCCGTCCCGGTGTCGCCCGCGCCGTCGACCACGCCGCCGGTGTCACCGACCTCGGGCGCGACCGAAAACGCGCTGCGCCCACCTGGTTCGTCGCACGCGATCCCGAGGACGATCCAGATGGCGCACCCATACCTCGTCATTGTCACCTCGCCGCACATGCCTATCACAAACGCACCTTCGGCGGTAGCATGCGCCGATGGACCCGGCCATCGAGCGCCTGCTCGCCCGCTTCGACCTCGCGCCCTCGCACCCCGACGCCTGCCACGCCGAGGCCGCCGCCCACCTGGCCGCGCCGGGCCTCGACGACCCGGCGCTGCGCGATCTCGAGGCGCTGCCCTTCGTCACCATCGACAACGACGACAGCCGCGATCTCGACCAGGCGCTCTACGTCGAGGCCCACGCCGACGGCGCGCACACCGTCTACTACGCGCTCGCCGACGCGGCCTACTACGTGCGGCCGGGCTCGGCCCTCTTCGACGAGGCGCTCGCCCGCGGCGCGTCGTACTACCTGCCCGGGCTGGTCGTGCCGATGCTGCCGCGCTCGCTGTCCGAAGGGCTGATCTCGCTCAACGAGGGCGCCCTGCGGCGCGCGCTCACCTTCATCGTCGCGCTCGATGCGCGCGGCGAGGTCCGCGCCGTCGAGCTCGTGCGCGCCCGCATCCGGAGCCGGGCCAAGCTCTCCTATCGGCGCGTGCAGGCGCTCTGGGACGGCGCGGCCGAGCTCGCCGACCGCCCCTACACCGACTCGCTCATGGCCCTGCGCACCGTCGGCCGCCAGCGCGTCGCGCTCGCCGAAGCCGAGGGCGTCGTGCACTACCAGCGGGTCGAGGTCGACATCGTCCAGGACCACGACGATCGCTTCGTCGCCTTCGAGGCGCGCCGCGACGAGACCGATCGCGCCAACGAGCAGATCTCGCTGCTCGTCAACGTCGAGGGCGCACGCCTGCTCGCGGCGCACGCCGCCGCCGAGCCCGCGCTGCAGGCGATCTTCCGCGTGCACCCGGCGCCGCGCCCCGAGGATCTCACGGCGCTGGCACGTCTCACCTCGACGCTCGCCGAGCGCCACGCCGAGCCTCGCCTCGCCTGGCGGCGCGGTGACGAGTCGCTCGCGCGCTGGCTCGAGCGTGTCGCGAGCCTCCCCGACGCCCACCGCCCGGTGGTGCTGGCGCTCCAGCGGCAGGCGCTGCTCCTGAACCAGCGCTCGAGCTTCGCCGCCGAGCCCGGCCGCCACTATGGCGTCGGCGCGCCGTGCTACGCGCGGTTTTCGTCGCCGATGCGCGAGATCGTCGGGATCTTCACCCACAAGGAGGCGCTCGAGCTCCTGCACCTCGAGCGCGCGGCCCACGCGGCCGACGACGACGCGCTGCGCGAGGCGGTGATCCGCGCGGCCAACCGCGCCAAGGAGACGCAGCGCCAGCTCACCAAGGCCGCCAACCAGCTCGTGATCGCCGATCTGCTCGGGCCCGATCTCGACCTCGCCGAGGCTCGCCGTCCGCGTCGCGCCGGTAACGTCGTCGGGCTCACGCACGACAAGGCCTTCGTCGTACTCGACCAGCCGCCGATCGAGCTCAAGGTCTACGCGCAGGACCTCGGCGGCGCGCTCGGCCTCGAGCTCGGTCAGCGCGTGCGCCTCGTCACGCGGGCGTACGACGCTTCGCGGGATCGCTTCGCGCTGGCCGTCGAGTGAGCGGCGTCACTCGGGCGGTTCGACCACGAGCGTCAGGCGCGCGACCCAGCAGGTCTCGCGGCACGCCCTGAGCAGACACGGCCACTCGCCCGGCGTGCGCGGCGCGACGAAGCTCACGCGCCCCTTGGCGTCGACCGAGCAGCGCCCGCTGCGATCGTCGGCCGGCCCGATCCACGCCTCGTCACGCCACACCAGGTCGTCACCGGCGACGGCGTAGCGATCGCCCTCCATCGGATCGGCGAGCCAGGTGCCGCCGTCGAGGGCGTCGACCTGGCCGGGGGTGACGCGATAGAACGGCGACATCATCTGCGGCGGGTGCGCGAGACAGCCGAAGCCGACCGCGAGCCCGATCAAGAGCGCGAGCGCGACCGACGGGAGCCGGTCCCCCCGACGAGCGAGGTGTACTCGACGTACTCCGCAGCGAGGAGGGGGGCCGGCGACGCCGCAGACGCTCGCCGTAGCCGGCGTCCCGCGCGCTGCTAGGCGAGGAGGCTGCGCAACATCCATGCGGTCTTCTCGTGCGCGAGCAGGCGATCGGTCAAGAGGCTGACCGTCGATTCGTCGCGGGCCTCCTGCGCGGCCGGCAGCGCCTCGCGGATCGTGCGCACGACGGTCTCGTGGCCGGTGACGAGCGCGGCGACCATGTCGTTGGCGGCCGGCACGCCGTCGGGCTCCTTGACCGAGGTCAGGCGCGCGAACTGGGCGTAGGTGCCCGGCGCGGGCGAGCCGAGCGTGCGGATGCGCTCGGCGACGTCGTCGACCGCGAGCCACAGCTCGTTGTACTGCGTCTGGAAGAGCGCGTGCAGGGTCTGGAACATCGGGCCGGTCACGTTCCAGTGGAAGTTGTGGGTGACGAGATAGAGCGTGTAGGTGTCGGCGAGGACCCGCTCGAGGCCCTGCACGATCGCGCCGCGCGCTTCACTGGAAATCCCGATGTCGATGGGCATCTTGCTCACGGTGTCCTCCTGACGTCGATCCGGTACTTGCCGGCGTCGTTGTGGATGTTGTCTTCGCCGTCGACAACGATGTACACGATCTGTGCCGCGCCAAGGGTCAGGGTCAGGACCTCCCCGCTCTGACCGTCATCGGCGCCGAGGCAGGTGCCGACCGGATCGGCGCAGTCGCCGAGCGCGTAGACCACCGCGTCCCAGCCGTCGGGCATGACCTCGATCACGTAGTCGCCGGCCTCGGCGGCGGTGAGCCGCCAGACCTGATCGGCCGAGCCCATGCCCTTGGCGGTCAGGCCCGCGCACTGCGCCTCGTCGAGCAGGCTCTCGTCCCAGGCGGCGACGGTGGTGTCGGCCTCGGCGAAAAACGGCAGCGCGCCGATCTCGAAGGGGGTGTCGCAGGTGTTACCCTCGACGGCGCGGGGATCGACGCAGAGCTGCTCGGGCGTGCACACGTCGCGCGGATAGCTGCAGGTCCCGCAGACGCCGCCGCAACCGTCGGCACCGCATTCCTTGCCGTCACACTGGGGGTCGCAGGCGACGCGCACGTCGATCGCGAACGCGCCGGCGCTGGCGCTGTCGCCCTGGTCGGCGCCGTCTATGGTGATGAGGATGCGCTCGCCGCGCGCCATCGGTCGGTCGACGCGACCTTCGCCGTCGGCGGCGATCACGAGCGCGGCGCCGTCGAGGCAACGGTCCTCGTCGCAACCGCGATCGAGATAGACCAGCGCCGCGAAGCCGGGGCGGATGGTGAAGCGATAGGTCGCGTCGCCGGGTGCCTCGAAGCGATACGTGACCTCGGGTGAGCGCGCGCTCGCGCCCGCGCCTTCGCACGCGCTCTCGCGGTCGGCGCCGTAGCCGCTGGTGTCGAGCGTCTCCGCCCACGGCAGGCGCCCGTTCGACGCGATGACGCGAGGGTTGTCGCAGAGCTCGCCGGGCGGCGGGCGGCAGCGCCCACCCTGGCAGAGCAGGCCGTCCTGGCAGCCACCGCAGCTCCCGAGGCAGCCGTCGCCGCCGCACTCGCGGTTCTCGCAGTTCGCGACGCACTCGCGTACCTCGAGGGTGTAGCTGCCGCTCTGGTTGGTGAAGTTGTTGACCCCGTCGACGATGGCGTAGACGGTCTCGCCCGAGTCGAGTTCGACCCAGAGGCGCTCGTTGCGCTCGCGCTCGTCGGCCGCGCGGCAGCTCGCCTCGGTGTCGGCGCAGTCGCTCACGAGGTAGAGGCTCGCGTTGAAGACCGGGTCGCCGGTGTCGAGGCCGAAGCGATAGAGGCCGTCCTTGGGCGCGGTGAAGGCATAGGCGACGTCCCTCGCGAAGAAGCCGACGACGCTCTGGGTGGTGGTGCCGTCGGCCTGGGCCTCACAGCTCCAGCCGACGAGGCCGTAGTCGGTGTAGAAGCCGCCCGTGCTGCGCGTGTCGGAGTAGGGCAGCGCCTCGATCGCGAACGCGGAGGCGCAGGTGTCGCCCGGCACCTCCTTGCACTCGCGCGTCTCGGGGCAGTCGGCGGCGATGGCGCAAGCACCCGGCGAGGCGACGCAGCTCTGGGCGTCGGGGCAGGTGCCGCAGTTGCCGCCGCAGCCGTCGTCGCCGCAGGCCTTGCCGCTGCAATCGGGCACGCAGCGGTCGACCTCGAGGGTGGCGTGCCCGGCGGAGTTGCCGGTGTTCGACGCGCCGTCGGCGAAGATGAAGACCGTCTCGCCGGCCGTGCCGTCGATGAGCACCCGGGCGTCGCGAAAGCCGGTGCGCTGGGCGCCGAGGCAAGCGGCGCCGCCGAGCGCGCAGTCGTCGGCGGTCCAGAGGTTGGTGTCGAAGTCACCGTCGAGGCGCGCGACGTAGGTGCCCGAGGTCGGCGGTGTGAAGGCGAAGACGACGTCGGCCGAGGCGCCGCCGAGCGAGAACGGGAAGTCGGGGCACTGGCCGGTCGTGTAGGCGGCGTCGTGCAAGTAGCCGCGCGTGTCGCCCGACCAGAGGAAGGGCACGGAGGTGATCGCGATCGCGCTCTCACAGGTGTCGCCCTCGGCGCGCGGTATGCAGCGGCCGTCGGCGTTGCAGAACGAGGTGGCGTCGCAGGCGCCGCAGTTGCCGCAGCCGAAGTCACCGCACTCGCGCTCGCCGCACGCGAGCACGAGGCAGCGCTCTTCGATGATCAGCGAGAAGGCGCCGACATCGGCGCTGGTCGTGCCGTCGACGGCGACGACGACCGACTCGCCGGCGTCGAGCGTCAGGTCGAGCGAGCCGTCGGCGCGGCGGCCGAGGCAGCTCGCGCAGTCGTCGCCGAGCACCGCGACGAGGTCGGGGCCGAAGCGCGGGGTGTCGCGATCGATCGGCGGTTGCAGCGCGATGCGGAAGCGATAGGTGCCCTCGGCGGGCGCGGTGAAGCGATAGAAGACATCGCGGCCGATCTCGCCGAGCGGATCGGTCTCGCCGGCGCAGTCGACGCTCGTGTGATCGGGGGTGGCCAGCCGCGTGTTGCCGCGCACGAGGACGGGGAAGCCGTGCTCGGTCGGGATCTCGCGCGCGGCGGCGCAGGTGTCGGCGGCCGAGACCGGCACCTGGCGCGTGAGGGTGATCGCGCCGGTGGCGAGCTCGGCGCCGTCGCCGTAGGCGTCGCTCCAGATGAAGTGGCGCCAGAGCGCGCGCGCGCTCGGCTCGGAGAAGGCGACGAAGTGGCTGCCGCCCTGCCAGGCGCGCATGGCGACGGTGCGGGTCTCGCCCGAGGGCAGGGCGACGTTGTCCTTGACGGGCAGGTCGACCGGCGTGATGCCGGCGAGCTCGTGCGCGAGCGAGACCTTGGCGAGCGGTCGGATCTGCGGCAGCGCGCCGGCGGCGGTGGCGGCGTCGGTGCCGACCGAAGGCGAGGCGGCGTCCAGCGTGCCCTCGGTGACGAAGACGTGCTTGGGAGGGATGGCGCGGCGCGGGGCGAGCCAGTAGCGCGTGTAGTTGATCGGGTCGGTGGCGTCGACCAGCATCTGCATGAGGTTGAGCGCGGGGTGGAAGGAGTCGAGATCGCCGACGGCGATGTTGAGCAGGCCGGCGGCGAGCGCGGCGAGGTCGGCCGGGTCCTTGCGGCGCAGGATCGTCTCGACGATGACGCCGGACATGCCGGAGATGATGCCGGCCTTGATGCGCGGGTCGACCGCCATCGCCAGGGTGCCGGAGAGGCCGCCGTGGGAGTGGCCGAAGAAGTAGATGCGCTCCGGGTCGAGCGCGAGCGGCAGGCCGGCCTTGGTGCCGGCGGCGGGGAGCTCGAAGCGGCCGGCCTCGACCATGCGCGAGAGCAGAATGGTGTCGATGGCGGCCTGGCGGAAGGAGGAGCGGCCGGCGTAGGGGTTGACGAAGTTGAAGCTGAAGAGCACGAGCTCGACCTCGCTCAGGAGCACGCCGTTGGGACCGCGCGAGCCGTGCAGCGGCTGGTCGATGCACAGGACGGCGATGCCGTCGGCGATGAGCTCGCGGGTGTCGCCGCGGCAGCTCTCGTAGTCGCCGCCGGTGCCGTGCGCGTAGAGGGTCACCGGCCAGCCTTCGGGGGGCATGACGTGGTCGGTCGGGGTGAGGAGCAGGAAGCGCAGCTCCTCCTCGGCCTGTACGATCGGATCGCCGGCGTCGTCGAAGCGGATGTCGCCTTCGCTCTGGTAGGGCTTCATGCCGGCCTGGAAGTTGGGCGCGGTGTAGGTGCCGTGGAACTCGCCGAAGACGCCAGGCTCGAAGATCGCGTCGAGCTCGGGCGGCACGGTGTCGTCGATCCAGGCGGCGACGCGCGCGAGCTCGCCGGTGGCGTCCTGCGCGGTGAAGCAGGTGGCGACGGCGAGGTCGGCGCGGGAGAGCTGCGAGTCGGGCAGCCAGGCGGCGAGCGGCGCGAGCGAGGGTTCGGAGCCGAGCGCCGCGGCGAGCTCGGGGGCCTGCTGGAGGTAGTGGCCGGCGGCGTCCTTGACGGCGCGCGTGACGACGGCGCAGTAGGTGTCACCCTCGGCGAGCGGGAAGCCGTAGACCGGGCGCATCGCGAGCGTAAGCGGGCTGTAGAAGGGGTCGCCGCCTCCTTCGTAGAAGGAGAAGAGGAGCGGCATGCGCGTGCCGTAGTGGGGGCTCGACGCGGTGACGTTGACGAGCTGGATCGGCGAGTCGGCGGCGAGCGTCGTCTCGGGTGCGGGCAGGGCGGCGGGGTCGACGACGCCGTCGAGCTGGAAGTAGATGGCGCCGTTGAGGCCCCAGCCGTTGAGCACGTCCTCGCCGAAGGCCATGTAGGTCTTGAGCAGCGCGGCGACGCGGCTCGGCATGTTGGTCAGGGTGACGCGCTCGCCGTCGCGGAAGCGATCGGAGGGCCAGCCGACGGACATCCAGTCGTCGGCGCCGAGCTCGTAGCGCGGAGTCGCGCCGGGTGGGGTGGCGTCGTAGTCGATGCCGAGGCCGGGGCCGTCGGCGATCTCGACGTCGGGGCCTGCGTCGGGGGCGCTCGTGTCGTCGGGCACGGTCGTGTCGGGCGCGGTGTCCTCGTCGGTCGTGTCCGGTTGCGTGTCGGGCGCGGTGGTGGTGTCGGCGTCGCGCGCGCCGGAGTCGGAGTCGCAGGCCGAGCCGGCGAGCGTGAAGGCGAGGAGGAGAGCACCGAGGGGAGCGCGCATGCGAAGGACCTCCAGGGGTCGGGCGGAACGCGCGTACCGTAGCAGGGAAGGGGGCTCGTCGAAAGCGGTGGCGAGGCGACCGCGACGTCACAGGCGCGAGCGGAGACGTCAACTCACGAAGGGGTTCTCGATGCGCAGACCATCGATCTCCTGGCCGGCGTTGAGATCCTCGCTCAGGAGCTCGAAGCATCGAGCCTCGACGGCCGCGCACACGATGAGCGCGTCCCAGAACGAGATGCGATGACGCCGCTGCGTATCGATGGCGGCGAGCACGAGCAACGTGTCGACCTGGACCACCGTGAGGTTGGCGACCTCACGGACTGCGTCCGCGGCGACGTCGGAGGAGGCGATCGGGTCGCTGCCGCGTGTCAGCGCGACGTAGAGCTCTTGCAGCACCTGGGTGCTCACGACGAGCTCGGACTGCTCGTGCGCCGCCGTGAGGCGTCGCCGTGCCTTGTCGCGCTTCTTCGGTTCCGAGTCGTCGAACAGGTACACCAGCACGTTCGTGTCGATGAATGTCCTAGCGCTCATGGAGCTCGTCTCGTGACCAGCCCCGCCCACCACGGACCTTGGCGCGTTCCCGCCCGCCCGCCCGCTTGTTCTCCTCCGCCAGGATGACGAGCCGCTGGAGAGCGCGTCCCTGGGTCGCGCGCTCGGATGCGAAGGCCTTGAGGTGCTCCGCGAGGATCGCATTGACGCTGGTGCCCAGGGCCAGCGCGCGCATGCGTGCGCGCTTGAGCGTCTCGTCATCGACGGTGATGGTCAGGTTTGCCACGGGATCCGTGTAGCACGGGATCAGTGCTCGAGGAAGCCCGAGGCCAACTCGCGGAGGTCGCGCCACGGCGTACTTGCGATGGCGAAGCGTGCGTGGGACACCATGCGGCCGGAGATCGTGGAGGTGGTGATGCGACGAGCAACGATCATGACGGGCGTGGGGCTGTGCGCGCTGGCGACGCTGGTGAGCGCGTCGGTGGCCGGGAGTCGGGCGGCGCCGCCCGAGGCGGCGGTCGCGCTCGCCTTCGAGAAGTACGAGCTCGGAAACGGCCTCGAGGTGATCCTGCACGTCGACCGCACGGCGCCGATCATCACGGTCAACGTGTGGTATCACGTCGGCAGCGGCGACGAGGTGGCGGGGCGCAGCGGGTTCGCGCACCTCTTCGAGCACATGATGTTCCAGGGGACCAAGCACACCGGCAACGACGTGCACTTCCCGATCCTGCAGGAGATCGGCGCGAGCGGGATCAACGGCACGACCAACAGCTATCGCACCAACTACTTCGAGACGGTGCCGGCGCACCAGATCGAGACGGCGCTGTGGCTCGAGAGCGACCGCATGGGCTTTCTGCTCGATGCGCTGACCGAGGAGAGCTTCAAGAACCAGGTCGACGTCGTGCGCAACGAGCGGCGCCAGCGCTACGACAACGTCGCGTACGGCGCGGCGCGTTTCGAGGTCGCCAAGGCGCTCTACCCCGAGGGGCACCCGTACCGCTACCTGACGATCGGGTTGCACGAGGATCTCGACAACGCGAGCCTCGAGGACGTTCAGGCCTTCTTCCGGACGTGGTACGTGCCGGCCAACGCGACCCTGACGATCGCAGGCGACTTCGAGGTCGCCGACATGAAGGCGCTGGTCGAAAAGTGGTTCGGCTCGCTGCCCGGTGGGCCCGAGCCGGCGCGGCGCGAGGTCGCGACGCCGCCGCCCGCGAAGAAGATCAGCAGCGAGCTGAGCGATCGCTTCGCCAAGCTCGAGCAGATCCAGCGCACCTGGATCGGGCCGCGCGCGCTCGCCGACGAGAGCTATCCGCTCGAGGTGCTGATGACGGTGCTCACGGCCGAGGGCTGGGGGCGGCTGTCGCGGCGGCTGGTGATCGAGGAGCCGCTGTGCACCTCGGTGTGGGCGTATCACGACGGGCGCGGGCACGCGGGCGAGATCGTCATCGGCGCGCAGCTCAAGCCGGGGACGGCCAGGCGGCGGGTGCTGGCGGTGATCGACGAGGAGATCGCGCGCCTGTCGCGCGAGCCGGTGAGCGAAGCCGAGCTCGCGCGCGTGGTGATCGGGACCGAGGCGGGCTTCGTGCGCGGGCTCGAGCACATCGCGCGGCGCGCCGACCAGCTCCAGTTCTTCAACCACTTCACCGGCGACCCAGGCTACATGAACACCTATCTCGACAAGCTCCGCGCGGTGACCCCCGAGGCGGTGATGGCGGCGGCCAGGGATTGGCTCGGCAAGCCCTTCAGCGAGGTCGTGACCGTGCCCGCTGCGCCGGCGGACAAGGAGGCACCGCGATGACCCCGTCACGCTCGCTGGCGACGTCCGCCCTGGTCTCGCTCGTTTCCCTGACGCTGCTCGGGTGCGGCAAGGCCGAGCACCGGCCTGAGCTGGCGCGCCAGGTGCCACCCCCGGCGGAGCCGAACGCGCCGCCTCCCACCGCGCCGCCCGCGGCCGACGTGGCCGCGACCCCGGCCGGGCCCGCCGCGCTCGACCGCGCCCGGCGCCCGGCGCCGCGCCCGATCGCCGCGCTCACGCTGCCCGCGCCGGAGCGCTTCACCCTGGCCAACGGCCTGGAGGTCTTCCTGGTGAAGACCGAGGCGCTGCCGATCGTGACGATGAGCCTCGAGCTCGACGTGGGCGCGGTGACCGATCCCGACGACGCGCTCGGGTTGGCCTCGGTCTGCCTCGACCTCTTC
>WYBB01000181.1 GCA_011526585.1 Deltaproteobacteria bacterium | reverse complement strand
GTCTCGGCGGCGCCGTCCGCTACGGCTTCTACACCACGACGCTCGTCCTCATGGCCGAGGACGAGAACGCGGTCGAAGTCTCCGCGCGTCTCGTCCTCAAGGAGATTCATAACCGCGGCTTCGCAGCGCGGATCGAGCGAGTCAACGCGCTCGAGGCCTACCGGTCGAGCCTGCCGTCGCACGCGCACCCGAACGTGCGCCGGCCGCTCATCAGCACGCTCAACCTCGCGGACCTCTTGCCGACGACGAGCGTCTGGCCCGGGCTACCGACCAATCCCTGCGGGTACTACCCGGCGAGCAGCCCGGCGCTTCTCTGGGCCGCGACCAGCGGCTCGACGCCCTTCCGACTCAACCTCCACGTCTCGGACGTCGGGCACACCCTCGTCCTCGGGCCGACCGGGGCGGGGAAGAGCACACTCCTCGGGCTGATTCAAGCGCAGTTCTTCCGCTACCCGGACGCGCAGGTCTTCACCTTCGACAAGGGGTACTCGTCGTTCCCGCTGGTCGCGGCGTGCGGCGGCCACCACTACGACATCGCCGCCGAATCCGTCGAAGCGCTCGCGTTCTATCCGCTCGCCGAGATCGATCGGCCCGCGGAGCGGACCTGGGCCGCCGAGTGGATCGAGACGCTGATGACCCTCCAGGGCGTCGTCGTCACGCCGGCGCATCGCGGCGCGATCGACCACGCGCTCGGCCTGCTCGCCGCCTCGCCGTCACGCACGCTCACCGACCTCCAGGTGAAGCTCCAGGACCCGAACCTGCGCCAGGCGCTGCGGCCTTACACGCTCAAGGGCAACTTCGGCGCGTTGCTCGACGCCCAGAGCGACGGCCTGCGCGAAGGCCGGTTCCAGGTCTTCGAGATGGCGCACCTGATGGAGCTCGGCGACCGGATCGTAATCCCGGCGCTGCTCTACCTCTTCCACCGGATCGAGCAGCGTCTCGACGGGCGGCCGACGCTGGTCATCCTCGAGGAGGCGTGGACCTACCTGCTCCACGAGCTGTTCGCCGAGCGCATCCAGCTCTGGTTGAAGGAGCTCCGCAAGTACAACGCGGCGGTCGTCTTCGTCACCCAGAGCCTCGCCGACATCCACGCCTCGCCGAAGCGGCACGTCATCTACGAGAGCTGCCCGACCAAGATCCTCCTCCCCAACAGCGAGGCGGGCTCCGAGCAGGGGGCGGCGATCTACCGCGCGATCGGCCTCAACGAGCGCGAGATCGAGATCGTCGCGCAGGGGGCGAAGAAGCGCGACTACTTCTACACCTCGCCGCTCGGCAAGCGGTTGATGGACCTGACCCTCGGGCCGCTGGCGCTCGCCTTCGTCGGCGCCACCGGGCGCGAGGACCTGCGAACAATCCGCGAGCTGCGGGCGCTCTACGGGCCGGAGTGGCCGCGCGCGTGGGTGCGCCAGCGCGGTCTCGACCGCTGGGCGGATCGGCTGACCGCACTGTGCGACGAGCGTGCTGCCGCGGAGAACGAAAGGAGCCTCGCATGCGTCGGGTGAAGCAGACCCTCGCCGCCGCCCTCTGCCTGACGGTCCTGTCGAGCGTCGCCGCGCCGCGCAAGGCGCAAGCGCAGTTCGCGGTTTTCGACGCCGTCAACTGGGTCGAGAACGCCCTGCAGGTGATCCAGCAGGCGTACGAGATCTACCAGAAGTACATGCAGCTCTATAACGACTACCAGCGCTACGCGACGATGGTGAAGAACCTCGAGCGTTTCGACGAGCTGACGTTCCAGAACCTCGTCGGGCTGGCGGCGGCGGTCAACGACATCATCCAGTACGGCGAGTCGCTCGGCCACACGCTCTACGACCTCGATGAACAGTTCGCGGAGACCTTCCCCGGCTACGAGCCGATCCTCGAGGAGGACTGGCTCGAGGTGTTCGAGCACCGCAATCGCCGCACGCTCGACACGCTGCGCTACTCGCTCAACGCGCTGAATCGGATCTCCTGGAACTCGATCCCCGCCCAGGAGATTCTCGAAGGGCTCGCCGCCGATGCCGCGGCGGCCGACGGCAACGTCGAGGCGCTCCAGGCCGCCAACGAGCTCCTGCACCACCAGGCCGGCCAGCTCGCCAAGATCAGCCAGCAGCTCTCGATCCAGGCGAACGTGCAGGCGGTCTACTGGGCGTACCAGGTCGACCGCGAGGCGGCCGATCGCGCGACGACCAGTCAGTGGATCGCGAACGGCGTCGGTGAGGTGCCGCCGTACGAGACCGCGGCTGCGGTGCGCGGCGTGCCGGCGGACTGGCCGTGGCCCTGTTACGGGTGCCGGATCTCGGCGGCGGGGAGGTCGCGATGATCGTCCCTCTTCGCCACTTCGTCGCGGCGCTCGGCCTCGTGGCGCTGTTCGCCGCCGGGTGCGGCGAGCCGAGCGCCGAGGAGCTCGCCAACGGCGACGATCCGCTCGCGGCGCTGCGCTCCCCGGTCCGCTCGGCGCGCTACGACGGCGCCTTCTGGAACCGTGAGGCGGTCCAGTCGACGGACCTCTGGCAGGACGCCGTCGCCTACTGCCGGACGCCGGGCAACTCCGCCGCCCCGAACTGCCAGACCGTCGGCCTGGTGCTCTCGACGATCGAGCTCGAGAAGGCCGCGAAGGCCGCCAAGCGGCAGCTCGAGATCCTCCTCGAGCAGAGCAAGCACCTGGCGCCGCCGCCCTCCGCACGGCCCGGCCGCCGGCCGGCGCCCATCCCGTCCGACCCGAACTGAGGCGCCATGCCAGTCCTGGGAATCCTGGACGGAATCGTCCAGACGTTCGAGCTCGCGACGCAGACCTGGTTCACGACGCTCTTTCCGATCGCGCAGAACCTGTTCTTCGCGCTGATGGTGATCCAGATCGCCTGGGTCGGCATCGGCTCGACGATCGGGCGGCACGAGGGTGGAGAGCAGGTGCTGGTTCACATCCTCCGCCAGGTCTTCGTCCTCTCGATCCTCTACACGGTGCTCGTCTTCTCGCCGATCTGGGTGCC
>WYBB01000180.1 GCA_011526585.1 Deltaproteobacteria bacterium | reverse complement strand
GGGTGAACCGTGTGCACTAGGATGCACACTTCGGGGGTAATTTGTCGTCCCCGCGCACGCGGGGGTGAACCGGAGGTCGACCTCGAGCTGCTCGACCTCGAGGCCGTCGTCCCCGCGCACGCGGGGGTGAACCGGACTGAGACACCACACGGCGATCGTCCACTGGCGCCGTCCCCGCGCACGCGGGGGTGAACCGTAGGCATCGCGCGTCAGCACGCCGCTCGTCAGCGCCGTCCCCGCGCACGCGGGGGTGAACCGCCCCAGGGACCCGGCTTGCCGACCGTCGTGGCGCCGTCCCCGCGCACGCGGGGGTGAACCGGATTAGCCGCATCGCGGAAACTCAATGGCGTCGCCGTCCCCGCGCACGCGGGGGTGAACCGACATTTTACTTTCCTCCCATGCGGGGCTCGGGCGCCGTCCCCGCGCACGCGGGGGTGAACCGAGACGAAGTACTCCGAGGAGGAGGTCGTCTACAGCCGTCCCCGCGCACGCGGGGGTGAACCGGGGAAGGGAGAGGAGAGAGGAGAGAGCGCAGACGCCGTCCCCGCGCACGCGGGGGTGAACCGCGCTGGTCCCAGTCCGGGGCGGGCCCGCCGCGGGCCGTCCCCGCGCACGCGGGGGTGAACCGCGGCGGCGAGGATATCGGTAAACATCGTGTGCCGCCGTCCCCGCGCACGCGGGGGTGAACCTGCGACCCCGCCCCCCCACGCCGCGCCCAGCAGCGCCGTCCCCGCGCACGCGGGGGTGAACCGTCCCTCTCGGGCAGCGGCCCCTACACCGCCACGCCGTCCCCGCGCACGCGGGGGTGAACCGATGGGCGTGACGAAGTCCTCGGGGGCGGGGCCTGCCGTCCCCGCGCACGCGGGGGTGAACCGGAGTTCCGACGCGCCGAGGCGCGCCATCCACAGTTCGCCGTCCCCGCGCACGCGGGGGTGAACCGGAGGTCGTGAAGCGTCGCGACACGGTGGACCGGGCCGTCCCCGCGCACGCGGGGGTGAACCGTCCAACCTTGTCCTGGAGGACGGTGGCGCTGGCGTCGTCCCCGCGCACGCGGGGGTGAACCGAATTCCGCCCTCACCGACGTATCCGATCGCGGTCGTCGTCCCCGCGCACGCGGGGGTGAACCGCCTCTGCTCGCAGACCCGTGCGTCGCGCGAGCAGTCGTCCCCGCGCACGCGGGGGTGAACCGGGTGAGCCCAGCGGGGCGGTCGGCGCCAAGGTGTCGTCCCCGCGCACGCGGGGGTGAACCGGACGCCGCGGGCAACGTCGTCCAGACCACCCGGGTCGTCCCCGCGCACGCGGGGGTGAACCGAAGAGGTCCAGCTCCTCGAGCCGGTTCTGCGCCGTCGTCCCCGCGCACGCGGGGGTGAACCGCCGAGCGCGCCGCCCTCGAGGCCCGTGCCCTCGCCGTCCCCGCGCACGCGGGGGTGAACCGTTCGACGTCTTCGCGGCGCCGCAGATCCACCGCGCCGTCCCCGCGCACGCGGGGGTGAACCGGCGTGGCCGGCGCTGGCGGTCGAGGAGGCGGTGCCGTCCCCGCGCACGCGGGGGTGAACCGCTCTCCAGCCCCTCGGCGCGCGAGACCGCAACGCCGTCCCCGCGCACGCGGGGGTGAACCGTAGCGTCGGGGTGGCGCACGCTGTGGTGGTGTCAGAGGCCGAGTACGCTGATGCGCTTGTGGCGCGCGGCGAGGATCTTGATGTCATGCGGGTCACCCGTGGCGATCACGGCTTTGTCGAACGTCAGAGCCGTGGCGACGACAAACGCGTCCACCGCATGCGCCGACGAGAGCTTGGCTCTCGCGAGCAGATTGCCAGCGCTGCGAGCGATCTGCGGTGTCAGATCGCAGACCACGAGCCCGCGAGATCTCAAGAGGTGATCGACCGGCGCATCGAAGCGCGAACCGCGATACAACTCGGCCAGTACGGCCACGGGAACGCGTATGAGCGATCGCCTTTCGTGCGCCACCGTCAGGATTGCGCGCGCTCTTTCGAATAGAGCGTGCCGGTCATCCGGGCGGGCGAGGGCGTTGACCGCCTCGGAATCCAGGATCAGCGCTTCGGCCATTCCTTCCGGGCCCTCGCCAGCGCGGTCTTCGATACCGGCCCATGTTCGTCTTCGAGCTCCGTGAGAAAAGCACCGAGTTGTTCGCGCTCGAGCTCGTGAGCGATCGCACGGGCCACGAATCCAGAGAGTCCGCGAGGGCCGACCCGTTCTCGCACGGCGTCGGCGAGCTCGCTCGGGAGACTGATGGAGAGCTTGGCTGCCGGCTGAGTCATGCCTATTCCTACCATGGTAGGAAAGCAGAGGCAATGACGCGCCGATGCGACCAGCAAGGTGCACGACCGTTGGCGTCACAGTGGGGTGAGCGCGCTCAGCTCTCGTGCAGCACCGCCTCCAACCGGTGCCCGTCGGGATCGCGCACGAAGGCGGCGTAGTAGCCGGGGTCGTAGTTTTCGCGGATTCCGGGCGGGCCTTCGTCGGTCCCTCCCGTCGCGAGCGCGGCGGCGTGGAAGGCGTCGACGGCTTCCCGGCTCGGGGCTACGAAGGCGACGTGGGCGCCGCGGCCGGGGGCTCGCGCGTCGGCGCCGCCGTCGACGAGGGCGAAGGGCGCTTCGGCCGCGTAGCCCTCGGGGCCGTAGCCGACCGCGCGCGCGACGCGCCACAGCCGCACGTAGCCGAGCGGCGCCAGGCAGGCGTCGTAGAACGACGCCGCGCGGTCGAGGTCCGCGACGCCGAGCGAGACGTGGTCGAAGACGAAGACCCTTGGATCTCTGGCCATCTACAAGCCCGCCGTCATGCCCAGGCGCACGAGCGCGGGCGGTAGCAGGCCGCGCCCCAACAAGACGCCGAGCGAACGTGGGCCGAGCAGCGTCGAGGCGCGGCGGAAGACGTCGGCCGCCAGGAACTTGAGGCCGAAGCGGCGGTGCCAGTCGCGCTCGAAGGTGGCCGCGCCGCGCGCGCCGTCCTTGGCGATGCGCTCGGCCAACATCCTCGCCGCGACGAGCTGCGCGCCGATCCCCGAGCCGTGCGCCGCGTAGACCTGGCCCGCCGCGTCGCCGAGGCGCACGACCGCGCGTGGGCCCGACGGCCCCGTGCCCTCGAAGAAGGCCAGCTTGCGGTGTGGGCGGTGCAGCGGAATCGGCGCGTGGCCGCCAAAGACCATCTCGCCGATCCAGGCGCGCTCGCGAAAGACGAAGTCGTCACGCAGCGCGCGCCCCGAGGCATGACCGAGCGCGGGCAACGATCCCGTCAGGACCGAGACCTCGTCGCCCTCGAGGCGCACGTTCAGGATCGAATAGCCGCCCGCGACCGCGGTGAAGATCAGCGCGTCGCCGACCGCCGCCCCGTGCGCCGCGAAGAACGCCTCCGCCGCGCTGTGGTAACGCACGCGATAGACGCCCTGGGCGGCCGCGCAGATCTCGCTCGGCTTGGGCTTGTCCCGCTTGAAGAGGCCGCCGAGCCCGCTCGCGTCGACGATGATCGGCGCGCGGTAGACCTCACCGTTGGCGTGCACTTCGCCCGGCGCGATCGCGGTGACCCTGATCTCGTCCAACAGCGCCGCGCCCTGCCGCGCGGCCTCGTCGCGCAACCGCCACACCAGGCGTCGCATGTCGACGTCGAGCACGCCCGCGCCCTCGATCACCGCCTTGTGCGGGCCCCAGCCCGCGACGAGGTGTACGCGGTGCGCGGCGGCCCGCAGCTCGGGCGCGACCGGTCGCGCGATCTCGCCTTCGGTGAAGGCGCGCTCGTGGACGCCGTTGACCCAGGCCGCGCCGGCCATGGCGAAGGAGCGGCGCTCGAGCACCAGCGTCTCGAGCCCGCGCCGCGCACAATGCAGCGCCGCCGCCGCCCCGGCCGAGCCGCCGCCGACGACGATCACCTGCGCGTCGTACCCTCCCGACATGCGATTGTGCATACACCGATCGAGCCGCGGCATGATAGGGATTCACCGATGCACGCGACCGACCCCGCCCTGCACCGTCGCCTCGCCGACCTCGTCGACGCCGGGCGTCCGTGCGCGACCGCGCAGATCGTTCGCGTCAACGGCTCGATCCCCAACGAGCTCGGCGCGATGATCCTCGTCGACGAGGCGGGCGCGCTCGTCGCCGGCACCGTGGGCGGCGGCCAGGTCGAATACCAGACGCTGGCGGCCTGCAAGCTCGCCCTGGCCGAAGGCCGCTCGCGCCTCTTCACCGCGAAGCTCACCGAGCACGAGGCCGGCGGGATCGGCATGATGTGCGGCGGCCAGGTCGACGTCTTCATCGAGGTGCACCTGCCTGCCGCGCGTCTGGTGCTCTGCGGCGCGGGTCACATCAACCTCGCGCTCGCGCGCCTGTGCCAGGGCCTCGGCTGGCGCCTCACCGTGATCGACGACCGCGCCGAGTGGGCCAGCGCCGACAAGTTCCCACACGCCCGGGTCATCGTGCGGCGCCCCGAGGAGGTGCTCGCCGAGCTCGACCTCGACCAGGCGAGCTTCGTCATCGTCGGCACGCGCGACCGCGACGCCGAGGTGATCATCGAGGCCGCCCGGACGCGCGCGCGCTACATCGGGGTCGTCGCCTCCAAGCGCAAGGCGATCCAGCTCGTCAAGCACCTCGCCGAGCGCGCCGAGATCCCCGACGCCGGCTTCACCCTCGACACGCTCCTGCCGCGCCTCTTCGCCCCGGTCGGCCTCGCGCTCGGCGGCCGCAGCCCCGAGGCGGTCGCGCTCTCGATCCTCGCCGAGATCCAGGCGCTGCGCCACGAAGAGCCCGCGACCCCGATGCGCCTCCCCCCCGCCGACCTCGCGCGCTTCGCCGCGAAGTCCAGCCGTGTCACCGAGCGACCGTGACCAGGAACGCGATGAACGCATCGAGGTCCGCGTCCAGCGACGCGTGCACCGCCGCGACGCCCTCGAGCAGCGGCGCGACGCGCTCCCAGAGGAGCTCGAAGCCATAGAGGCTTCGGAACAGGTGGCGGAAGCGCAGGTACTCATCGAGTGCCGCGACCGTCTCCGCGCGCAGCACGGCCGGCCGTAGCCGTCCAACCGGCGTTCCCATCATCTCGAGCAAGCGCCGGTGCCAGCTACCACCCTCCGGGGCGCCTCCGTCGATCGTGGTCGCGACCAGCTCGAACGCCTTCTCGGCGCCTGTATAGAAGTCGTGCAGGAGATCCGCCGCGCCCCGCAGCTCCAGGCTCGTCGGGTCACGTGTCGCGAAGAGCGCCAGCGCGTCTCCGACCTCGCGTCGCACCCGGTCGAGCCCGCGCCGCTCGCGTTCCAGCTCCGACGCCAACCGCTGGAGGCGGTGCTGCGGATCAGAACCGGCCATGCAGGATCTCACCTTCGCGCATCACGACCTGGCGCAGCTCGCTCGTCGCATCTTCCCAAGGGATCAGGTCGACATGCACGCCGGCGGCCCGGTCGAGCTTGGCGCCGGCCTTCCACAGACTCGCCGCGGCGAGACCGCTCACGACCAGATCGATGTCCGAGTGACCGTGCTGTTCTCCGCGGGCCAGGGAGCCGATCAGCGCCACGGCCGTCGCGCCGAAGTCCTCGACGAGGATCGCCACCAGCGTTGGCAAGCACGCACGCCGGCGCGCGACCTCGGCCTGTGCGACTGCCGCCTCGGCGGCCCAGCGCCGCGCCCATGCCTCGCGGTGGTCTTCGATCTCCACGCGTCCGTTCTACGCCCTGCCACGACTGGCGACAATGACCCGGCTTTCGCCGCGCCGGTCGAGCGTGTAGAGTCGTCATCCACGGAGCACGCCATGCCCAGACCGTCCTCGATGCAACTCCTGGTCCCCGCGCTGACGCTCGCCGCGGGCGCGCTCGCCTGCGACCCGACGATCGCGCCCGGCAAGGCCGAGCCCGGCACCATCGGCGCCCCGTGCGACGCGCCCGAGGCGTGCACCGAGGTCTCCGATCCGGAGTGCCTGCGCATCGGCGCCGACGGCTACTGCGCGGCCGATTGCTCCGGGCTCGGGCAGTTCGTCTGCCCGTCGGGATCGATCTGCGAAGAGCTCGGCGATCAGGCGGTCTATTGCGTCGACGGCTGCTGCTCGCACGACGACTGTCGCAGCGGTTTCCGCTGCGCGCGCCGCCCCTCGCTCGACATCTACGTCGACCTCGGGGTCTGCCAGAGCCCGGGCGTGTGCCTCCTCAGCTGCACCTCGGACGCGGCGTGCGAGGTCGGCAATCGCTGCGACCAGGCCTCTGGCGAGTGTGTGCCCAAGAAGGGCGTCGACGCCGGCGTCGGCGCCTCGTGCACCAAGAACGAGGACTGCAACTCCGGCACCTGCCTGACGAGCTTCCCCGGCGGCTACTGCACGAGCCCGTGCGGTACCCAGTTCCAGGGGTGCGAGCCGGGCAGCGAGTGCTACGCGATCGATGGCGGCTCCGCGAGCTGCCTCCTCCTCTGTCAGACCGGCGACGACTGTCGCGCCGGCTACCGCTGCGTCGAGGTCGCCTCGGGCGACAGCGGCAAGATCCTCGGCTACTGCGTGCCGCGCTGCGAGAGCTCGGGCTGCCCCGACGGCCAGAGCTGCGACGCGAGCGGCGCGTGCGTCGAGGGCGCCGCCCAGCCCGGGCCGATCGGCGCCTTCTGCGCCGACGGCGGCGACTGCCAGTCGGGTCAGTGCGACGCCGCGCAGCCCAACGGCTACTGCACCGCGAGCTGCGGCGCCTGCCCCGGCGCCCCGTGCGTCGAGGGCTCCTGCAAGAGCGCGTGCGACGCCGAGGCGGACTGCCGCTTCGGCTACCTCTGCGTCGAGCAGGCGTGCGTGCCCGCCTGCAGGAGCGACGCGGACTGTGTGGGCGAGGAGATCTGCGACACCGGCAGCGGTCGCTGCCGCACCAAGTCGACCGGCAGCGGTCAGGTCGTCGACTTCGCGACGCGCACGATCACCGTGACCGGCGACGGCTCCGAGGAGGTCACCTTCACCGTGCCCGAGGGCGCCGTCTCGGCGGTCGTGCACGCGACCGACAACCGCAGCGAGCTCATCGCGCTCTGGCAGGTCTACGCGCCGGGCGACACGCTCGTCTTCGACATCACCGATCCGGTGAACTCGCGCTTCGGCCTCCTGCCGACCGACCACAACTTCTCGGCGCTCCTGCCGCCCGGGCCGGTCTTCAACTTCGTGCCCGGCACCTACCGCGTGAGCTTCGTGCGCGACGGCGGCTCGGCCTCGACCGAGGTGCGGATCTTCGGCAAGGTCATGGACGGCTTCCCGGAGCGGCAGTCGCTCGACCTCGTCCTGACCTTCGTCGGCGCGCCCGAAGGGATCGACGCCGCGGCCGCCCAGAGCGACGGGGCCTTCCAGCAGGCGCTCACGGTCTTCAGGAACCTCTATCAGAAGCTCGGGGTCGACCTCGGGCAGATCCAATACGAGAACCTCGACGCCGGCAGCGCCTCGTCGCTCAGGGTGATCGACTCGGTCGACGGCCCCAACAACGAGCTCGGCCAGCTCTTCGCCAAGAGCAAGCCGCTCGGCCAGGGCATCAACTTCTTCTTCGTGCAGGAGATCGTCGGCGGCGACGAGGGCTTCATCATCCTCGGGATCGCCGGCGGGATCCCGGGGCCTCCGGCGATCCAGGGCACGCCGCACTCGGGCGTCGCGCTGACGATGATGGGCTACCGCGACTCGCCGACGGTCTTCGGCCAGACGATGGCGCACGAGGGCGGGCACTACCTCGGGCTCTTCCACACGAGCGAGTCCGGCGGCACCTCGCACGACCCGCTGCCCGACACGGCGCAGTGCAAGGCCTCGAACGACAGCAACTTCGACGGCTACGTCACGACCCAGGAGTGTGCCGGAAAGGGGAGTGAAAACTTCATGTTCTGGCTCGCGGCCGACGGCAGCAACCAGGTCTCGGCCGAGCAGGGGCGCGTCGTGCGCAGAAACCCGGCGACCAAATGAGAGGACGACGATGACACGGATCACGACTTCATTGGCGGCGATCGCGCTACTCTTCTCGGCGTGTTGCAGCTCGGGGCGCGCGAGCCCACCGGACGATCCACCGGCGCCGGTGATGTCCGAGGTCGAGGCGCGCGTGCTCGAGCTGCTCTCGGCCTACGAGCACGTGCCGACGCCCGAGGACTGGCAGCGCATCGGCACGCCCGAGGAGGTCTCGGCCGCGCTGATCACGATCGCCGACAAGCCCGACGGCAAGACGCTGATCGCGGCGCGCGCGACCTCGAGCCTCGCACACTTCCCGCGGCCGGAGGTCGGGGCCTTCCTCGAGCGGCGCCTGAGCGATGCCAAGGTGCACGCCTCGCTCCGCGGCAAGGCGGCGATCGCGCTGGCGGTCGGCTTCGGCGACGCCAAGGCCAAGGCGATCGCACCGCTCTTCACGAGCCCCGACGAAGCGCTGCGCGAGGACGCGGTCCGCGCGTTGTCACGGCTGGTCTCGCCGGCCGCCGAGCGCTTCCTCGAGAACCGCGAGAAGGTCGAGCCGTCCGAGCGCCTGCGCGGTGTGATGCGCGACGCGCGCGGCGCGATCGCCACGCGCCGGCAGGAGCGCACTCGGGACAACAGCTACCCGAAGGAGCTCGACGCGCTGCCCGCGATCGACGACCCCGGGCCGGTGAAGTAGCGACGTCACAGGCGCGGCGCGGAGCTCGACACGCGATCAGCAGCCGCAGCCGTACATCGTCAGATCGGGGACCTCGAGCGACATCACCGGTTCGCGGCGCTCGTCGCGCCAGGCGTTGTCCTCGGACGGGGGCGCGGCCTCGCGGTGCCAGCGCTCGATGAAGGTGCCCGGCGCACGGGTCTCGACGAAGATCTCGATCGCACCGTCCCCTTCGAGATCGACGAAGCCCTCGGGCGGCGCGATCCATTCGAGGCTGGCCCGCTCCACGAAGCGTCGGCCCCGGCCGTCGCGCTGCACCTCGAAGACCGTGACGACGCTCTGACCCTCGCTGCCGCACCCGTCGCTGCTGTTGGCGTGCACGACCGCGATCTCTGTCGCGCCGTCGTGCGAGAGGTAGCGCGTGACCTCGGGGGTCGTGCCGCGCAGGGTGTCCCAGCGCTCACGGCGCAGCGCGCGCGCTTCGGGGCTCTGGGGATCGTGGTCCCAGGTTTCGAGCATGCGAGCCTGGGCCGCGTGCCAGGCGGGCAGCGCCCGGAAGGCCGCGAGCGCCTGGCGCTTGAAGCTCCTGGTGTTCGCGGCCTCCCGGAAGAGGGTGGGGCTCGGGGCCTCGAGCGGCGCGGCCCAGAGCCCGCGAGTGCAGTCGCCGAAGAGCGGCTCGAGCTCGGCGCCGAGGATGCGCAGGCCGTGCTCGAAGACCTCATCGGCGGTGTGAATCGGCGCGATCGGCTCTCCTTCGTCGTCCCAGACGTCGGTCGTGTGCACGAGCTCGGCGCCGAGGCGGAAAGCGTCGATCGGCGCGACCCGCGCGACGCAGACCTCGCGCGTGTGGTCGAAGACCTTGACCTCGGCCCCGACGAGCTGGGTGATCGTGCTCGGCAGACGCTCGGTCACGAGGGCGCGCTCGGCGCGGAAGACGCCGCTGTCCGGGTCGGACGGGAGCGAGAGGGTCGCGGCATCGTCGTCGCTCGCCCAGGCGATGTCGGCGAGATCCCCCTGCGCGAGCACGAGGCGACCGTCGAGCACGAGCCAGCGCAGGCTCGGGTCGGGCCGGATCGGCGCGGTCGTGGGCTCGGTGGCCGCGGGCGTGACCGTCGGCTGGACCTGTGGCGGCCCATGTGGCCGCCCGGTCTCGGTCGGCCCCTGGTGGTTCAGCGCCCCTTGGGACGGCCCGGCCTCGGGCACCGGCGAGACCTCGAAGTGCACGACGAGCACGTCGCTCGCCGCGGCGTCGGGGCTCGTGTGGACCTCGGCGTCGGCGTCCTCGACGAGCGGCAGATCGTCGCAGGCGAGGCAGAGCGGGGCCGCGGCGGCGGCGGCGAGGTAGCGGCGAATCAGACGTTTCCAGTGACGCATGGCGGGCTCCGTGGAGAGGGTCGCCGCCATGCATCGCAAGGCGCGTGCCAGCGGCGCGCACCCTGACGCAGCGTCGTCAGGTTCGGGCGCCGTCCGCACCTCGTGTCAGCGGCGACACAGCGGGCGTGTCGCCGACGCCGCAGACGATCAGGAAGACGTCGAGCTCTCCTCCCACCACCGCACCGTCTCGGCGAGCCCGGCGTCGAGATCGATCTCGGCCTCGAAGCCGAAGCGCTCACGCGCGCGCGTCGTATCGAGGCAGCGCCGTGGTTGGCCGTTGGGCTCGGCGGGGTTCCAGCGCAGCGCGCCCTCGAAGCGTGTGATCTTTTTTATCTTTTCGGCGAGGTCCCGGATGGTGATCTCGTGGCCGGTGCCGAGGTTGACCGGCTCGGGATCGTCGTAGCGCTCGACCGCCAGCGCGATCCCGCGCGCCGCGTCGCGCGCGTGCAGGAACTCGCGAGACGGTGAGCCGTCGCCCCAGACCTCGACGCTGTCCTGGCCCGCACGCCGTGCCTCGACCATCTTGCGGATGAGCGCGGGGATCACGTGTGAGGTCGCCGGGTCGAAGTCGTCGCGCGGTCCATACAGGTTGACGGGCAGGAGGTAGATCGCGTCGAGCCCGTACTCCTGCCGATAGGCCTGGCCCATCACCAGCAGCGCCTTCTTGGCGATCCCATAGGGCGCGTTGGTCTCCTCGGGGTAGCCGCTCCAGAGATCGTCTTCGCGAAACGGCACCGGCGTGTGCTTGGGGTAGGCGCAGATCGTGCCGACGGTCGCGACCTTGCGCACGCCGCTGAGCCGCGCCGCCTCGATGAGCTCGACCCCCATCACGAGGTTGTCGTAGAAGAAGCGGCCCGGGTGGCGCCGGTTGGCTCCGATCCCGCCGACGACCGCCGCGAGGTGCACGACGATCGCCGGCCGCTCGCGCGCGAGGTAGGCGCGCACGGCGCCGCGATCGAGCAGATCCAGCTCGGCGCGCCGCGGCACGAGCAGGGTGTCGGCGCCGCGCGCCCTGAGCGCTTCGACCACGTAGCCGCCGAGGAAGCCGTGTGCGCCGGTGACGAGGATGGGTACGCCCTTCATGTTGTGTCTCCCACGCGTTTGACCATCGCAAGACTTGCCTGAACTGTCACCGTGCCCCAACGTGCGCGGCATGTCAGACACCCCGCCCAGGTCCGAACCGTCCGATCTCTCCGTGCTCACCGCTCGTGCGCGCCTGCCGGCGGAGCTCGCCAACGCGAGCGGCATGCAGAAGCTCGACTGGTTCCTCTCGCACCCCGCGCCGGAGGAGCTCGTCGCCTCGCTCCCGCCCGACGAGCTCTACTACTGGCTGCGCGACATCGGCAGGGACGACGCCTACCCGCTGCTCGAGTACGCCACCGAGCAGCAGCTCATGAGCCTCGTCGACATCGACACCTGGTCGCGTCACGAGCTCTCGATCCCGCGCTGGCTCGAGTGGCTCGATCTCGCGCTCGCGGTCGACCACGACACCGCTCAGCGCTTCGTGGCGGCGCAGCCCGACGAGCTCTACACCTGGCTCGTCACCGGCGATCTGCGCGTCCTGCCCGCCGACGCCGACATCGATCAGATCCCCGACGAGCTGGCGTTCTTCCCTTCGCCCGACGGCCTCTACATCGTCACCGTGCCGCGTGAGCACCCGCTCGAGGAGCGGCTGCCGCAGCTCATGAAGCTGCTCTGGTCGAGCGACACCGACCGCGCGCGCACGATCTTCCAGCAGGCCCAGTTCGACCTTCACGAGAACGCCGCCGAGGAGCTCGAGCGCTTCCGCAACGGGCGCTTGCAGGACCTCGGCTTCGAGCCGCTGCCCGACGCGCTCGAGGTCTATTCGGTGATCCCGATCAAGGCGCTGCGCGCCGAGCTCGAGCAGGCCAGCGCCTCTGAGGCCGCCGCCCGCGCCGAGGCCTCGCCGCTCGCCCAGCCGCCCGCACCCGAGCCATCGAGCAGCCCGACGACCGATCTCGTGCTGCGCGGGGTCGAGCCGCCCGACCTGCTACGCGCGGCGGTCGCCGCCCTCGACGAGCGCGATCGACGCACCTTCGGCAACGGCTTCGCCTACCTCGCCAACAAGGTGCTCATGGCCGAGCACGGCGATCTCTCGCGCCTGGACGAGCTGCCCGAAGCCGCGCGCCAGGCAGCCGCGCTCGCCAACCTCGGCCTCGCCTATCTCGCCCTGGAGTCGCCCGAGCGCGCCGCGGTGGTCGTGCGCCAGGTCACCCCCGAGACCCTCTTCAAGGCCGGCTGGACGCTCGTCTTCAACGTAGCGAAGAAGGCGCGCCGCCTCTACGCGCGCGCCGGCCAGGATCGCGGCTATCACCTCTTCGGTGCGCCGACCGACGAGGTCCTCCTGCACATGAGCGCGCTCCGCCCGCGCTACGCCGAGGCGCTCGACGACCCGGGCGCGCTCGGCTCGCGCCCGATCGCCACCCTCGAAGAGCTCGCGCGCATCGAGGCCCGCATCGACGAGGCGAGCCACGTGCTCGACGCCTTCGAGCGCCACTTCGGCCTCACGCTCAGCGCGCTCGACGAGGGCGAGCTGCCGGGGATCGACGAGGGCGCGCGCCGCCGCATCCGGCTCACCACGCTCGTGCGCACCGGGCTCGCGCACTTCCTCGCGCACGACGAGTTCCGCTTCGCGCCGCTGACGCGCGACGCCATCGTGGCGTTCTCGCGCGCGGCCTTCACCGCGGACGCCAAGCTCACACCCGCGCTCGCCGAGCGCATCGAGCTGCTGGTCGCCTCCCAGCTCGAGGGTGCGAGCGAGGCCGAGCGCGAGGCCTTCGAGAGCCTGGTGCGCCGCGCCGTCGACGAGCTCGTCGAGTCGCTCGGCCCGGTGCACGAGCGCGACCTCGACCTGCGCTACGCCGGCGAGCTCTTCCTCGTCACCCCGTAGGGGCGGCCTGCTCCGGCGCATGAAAAAGGCCGCTCCCCCGAAGGAGAGCGGCCTCTTGGGACGAAGGATCGCTCGAGGTATCAGCCCTTGCCGAACGAACCGCTGAAGACGAACGCGATGACGAGCGCGTAGATCACGAGCGACTCGATCAGCGCGAGGCCGAGGATCATCGGGGTGAAGATCTTGTCCGAGGCGCCGGGGTTGCGCGCGATGCCCTCGAGGGCCGCGGCCGCGGTGCGGCCCTGGCCGAGCGCGCCGCCGAACGCCGCGATGCCGAGGCCGAGGCCGGCGCCGAGCGCGATGAAGCTGCCCTGGGTGAAGGCGTTGTCCGGCGCGCCGTCGGCCGCCATCGCGACGCCCGCCGCGAGCACGAGGAAGAGGAAGCTGAGGACTGCGGTGATCGACTTCATGTTGTGAGACTCCTCGAGGTGGATGGGTCGAGCGACCCTTCTGGCAGTGGCGCGGGGCGCCGGTTCAAGACGAAGACAAAGAAGAAGTTGCGCGCGGGTGCGCCGACTCAGTGCGCGTGCGCGTGGCCCTTGTCGCCGTGCGCGTGCGCGTCGTCGTGGTCGTGGTCGTGCACCTCGACCGCGAGCGACAGGTAGACGATGAAGAGCAGGGTGAAGACGACGGTCTGAACGACGCAGACCAGGAGGCCGAGCGCCATCAGCGGCAGCGGGATGAGCGGCAGCCCGAAGCTCATGAAGATGAAGAGCACCTGGTGGTCGCCGAACATGTTGCCCATGAGGCGCAGCGCCAGCGAGAGCGGGCGCACGCAGTAGGCGATCATCTCGACCACGAACATGAGCGGCGCCAGGATCAGCATCGGCCCCATGAAGTGCTTGAAGAAGCCGACGACGCCCTGGGCCTTGATGCCCTGGTAGGTGAAGTAGACGAAGGCGGTCAGGCCGAGCGCCAGCGTAGTGTTGAGGCTCTGCGTGGGCGGCACGAAGCCCGGCACCAGGCCGAGCAGGTTCGAGATCAGGATGAAGACCGCGGTCGCCGTGACGATCGGCAGGAAGGTCAGCGCCTTGTCGCGCGGCATCATCGAGGTCATCAGGTTGAGCAGCATCTCCATCAGGATGTCGAAGAAGGCCGCGGCGCCGAACGACTTCGGCGGCAGGTTGGTGCCGATCACCTTGCGCCGCGCCGCCAGCGCGAGCCCGATCCCGATGACGAAGACCAGGAGGCCGAGGAAGACGTGCGCGACGTTGAGGCGCTCCGCCGGATCCTTGTCGATGATCGACGGGCCGATCAGGTTGGCGACCTTGTCGCGCAGCGACACCGGCAGGATCTCCTGGCCGATCCACCAGTGCGCGTCCTCGGGCGCGTGCGGGCGGGCCTTGCTCGCGTGGCCTTCGCCGTGCGCATCGCCGGATGCGCTTGGGGCGTGTGCGTCCTCGCCGTGCGAGGAGGCGGCCCAGGAGGTATCGTCGCCGGCGCCGGCGATCGACAGCGCGGCCAGGACAACCGTGAGGATCCGGATCGAGATCACAGGCGTCGCTCTCCGTGTGAGAGGGGCGAGGGGGGCGAGGGGCTCGCGGGCGGGCTCAGCGCGCGAACGGCGGTGAGCACGAGCGTCGAGGGCAGGAGCGTCGAGAAGCCGACGAGGAAGCCGAGCGGCTCGAGCGGGAGCTGGGTCAGGCAGAGCCACACGATGGTGCAGAGGATCGCCAGCTTGAAGGCGAAGAGCGCCATCCACACCGCGCGGCTCTTCGTCTGCGAGCGCAGGATGCGGCGGCCGACGAAGACCATGCCGCGCAGGTTGAGCACGCCGAGCGCGCCGCCGACGAGCGTGCCCCAGAGGAAGGGCCCGGCGCCGGCGAGCACGTGCACGAGCACGGCGGCCAGGAGCGCGAGCGTGAGGTTGATGAGTTCGAACTGGCGGATGACGCGCTCGCCCGGGGTGAGCTCGGACTTCGTCATGACGCCCTCTCGCGGTCGGCGCGCGCGGCGTGCATCGCCTCGTCGAGCTGCGCGTTCGGGTCCTTGTCGTGCATGACCTTCTTCGCCTGCCGGTAGAAGCGCAGCACCGCCTTGCCCGCCGCGAGGATCCCCGCGAGCAGGAAGAAGAGCATGCCCCACGGGCTCGTCACGAAGTGCTCGTCGAAGAGCTTGCCGAGGTACCAGCCGAGCACGATCGAGCCCGCCATCTCGATCGACAGCGCCATGCCGTCGAGTCGATCGCGGTTCTTGCGCCACTGCGGAACGGCGCCTTTGGCTCGGAGCGATTGGGAGGTCAAGTCGTTTCCCTGGCGTCACCGACGGCGCATGCCGCCACCGGCGGCGGGCAGCTAACATGCGTCCGGCGGTGCGTCAACCGCGAACTGGCCCGATCGCACCCGCATGGAATCAGGGTGTGCGGCTCGGTTATGGGGCTCGTGACGCGCCGCGTCGCCGACGGCTCAGCCGCGCTTGGGCATGAGGCGACGCGCGGCCTCCAGCGCGTCCGCGGCCTCGAACGAGCGGTGCTCGAGGGTCGTCAGCTCCGAGTCGATCTGGCTCGCCAGCGGGTCGTCGTCGGGCAGCGCCGTGCGCAGGTCGTGCAGGGACGCCAGCGTCGTCGACAGGGCGTCCATCCAGTCGGCCACCAGCTCGACCCAGAAGCCGCCCTCGCCGTTGGAGACCAGCGCGAGCCAGCCGCCCTGGCGCTCGCGGCTCATGACGTGCGGCGCGAGGAGCCGCGGCAGGAGGCGGGCCAGCGTGTGCAGGTTGCGGTCGAGCTCGAGCAGCGCGCCCAGCGGCACGTCGCGAGGCACCTCGGCCTTGACCGCGCCGTCGCCCCGCGGCTCGGGCAGCGGCACGTGCGGCATCAGCGCCAGCCACTTCGCCAGCGCCATCGGCCGCCCCCAGATCAGCGCGCCGTCGACCAGCTCGGCCTTCCACGACAAGGCCGCCGGCGGCAGCGCGCGCAGGTCGGCCTTGTCGAGCTCGCTCTTCTTGCGCGCGTCGAGGTGCACGATGGGCTTGCCGCGCCGCTCCTCGACCGGGGCCGCCACCTTGCCGAGCGGCAGCGTGCGCGGCATCGCCTCCTTCGGGATCTGCTCGCGCTCGACCTTCTTCTTGGGCGCGCTGATGCGCCACTGCCGCGCCAGCTCCGGGTTGACGTCGACCACCCACTCGGGACGCAGCGCCGAGACCCCGCGCGCATAAGGCCGCGTCGAGACGACCACGTCGGTCGCCACCACGAACGGCGCGCGCGCCCCGAAGAGCGAGCTCGACGGGTGCACCGAGATCAGCTCCTCGCCCATGCCCTCGTACGCGCGCCCGTGCTGCTTGAGGATCTGGTGCGCGTAGCCGGCCGCCACCGCGCGCACGATCAGGCTCGCGTCGCCGCCCGACTGGATGGCGATCCCCATGCCCTGGGCGATGTCCTTGAGCTGCACGTGCGCCTTCCGCACGAAGGCCATCACGTCCTTGTCGAGGTAGTGCTCCTTGGCGAAGCCCTCGGGGTTCTTCGCCGCGAGGTAGCGCGACAGCGCGATCACCGCCGTCACCGCGTCGCCGCTCGGGTGCTGCAGCCGCTGCTGCATCGCGCGCGCCTCGGCCTCCTCGCCCTGCGGGTACAGGAACGGCGAGTGCGCCGACATGAACGCCGCCACCATCAAGACCTCGTCGACGACGGTCGGGTAGCGGTCGGCCGCCTCGACCACCATGCGCGACAGCGGCGGCGTCAGCGGGAACGGCATCATGCGCTTGCCGATGCGCGTCAGGTTGCGCTCGCCGTCGATGGCGCCCATCGTCTGCAGCATGCGCAGCGCCGCCTCCAGCGCCTTCTTGCGCGGCGGCGTCGGCAAAGGAAAGCTCTCGACCTCGCGCACGCCGAGGTCGATGAGGCGCAGCACGACCTCGCTCAGCTCGAGGCGCAGGATCTCCTCGTCGGTGAAGTCCGGTCGCGCCGCGTACGACTTCGCCGAGTAGAGGCGAATGCAGCGCCCGGGCGCCGTCCTGCCCGCGCGCCCCGCGCGCTGATCGGCCGAGGCCTTGGAGATCGGCTCCTGAAAGAGCGTCGACATGCCCGAGCGCGCCTGGTAGCGCGGCACCTTGGCGACGCCCGAGTCGACGACGAAGCGCACGCCCGGCACGGTGATCGAGGTCTCGGCGATGTTGGTCGCCAG